>OMIW01000133.1 GCA_900299205.1 Pseudomonadota bacterium | reverse complement strand
TCGGCGAGAGGCAGAAGGGAGGGGGCAGGAGGTGCTGGGGTGAGCTGAACGAGACACGAAGCACCTACAAGCTGCGAGAGAGTAGCTTGGGCAGAAATACGCTGAGCTTCCGCGCCCACCTTCTCCGCTCGCAGCCGATGATATTCCGCAATTATTAACGCTCTATCACCGGTGGTTACCAAACCTGACGCAACCCCTTGGTCAAGGATCGTTCGGTATGTGATCGCCTGTCGCTCAGCGCGGGAGATGCGATCAATCGTTGTGGTGAGAGTATCGATGGTGGCAGCGTAGCGGACGGCTCGCTGTGAAAGGGAGAGGAGTTCTCGCTTTCTTTCGCTCGAGGCGGTTTTCTTGATAAGGGACGCGATTTTGGCCCGGGTGCCAAAATCGGAGAGACGGAGCGGTTGCCCGAGAGATGCGCCCGTTTGAGAGTCGTTTGCTCCCCCGATATTCATTCGGGTGAAAGTTTGTTCTATCTGAAGCTCGGGATTTGCAACCAGCGCGGTGGCACTCGCTCGCGCCATCTCTCGAGCGGTGGTCGCATCGATATCGGCGACCGCGGGGCTCGAGCGAATCAGCATCGCGCGGAGCTCATCGAGCGAAAGGGGCGTGCCGCAGAGTTCTGTCGTGGATGGAGTACTCCTCGTGCGGGTAGATGAAGAGTCCTCCGCTCGGCCTACGGGTGAACCAAAGGGTAGTAATAAGAGCGTTGTGCAGGCAAGGCAACCAAGGTGACGGGCAAGCGACGATTTGCGGAGAGGGTGTTTTTGGTTTGGAGGGTTCATATCAAGGGAAAGGGTACCACCCCGTCGGAGGGAGCATCAAGGGAGTGAATCTTCTCGAGCACCTTATCGCTCCTCTGGGCTCTCGCGGGAACAAACGATCCGAAGCCAGCGGTCAATTTCCTGATTCAGGAAAACCGTGGCGTTGAGCCGCTCAGAAACGTCGGTGGCGGGTAGGGCCACGGAACGGGAGCCGAGAGGTTTCGGATGATCTCGTAGTCAATGAAGTATTGCTCGCACGCAGAGATGTCCGCGGGGGTGATTTCACAAAGGATCAGGCTGGGGTTAAAGGGTTGGGAAGAGGCGCATGAGAGGAGAGATTAGGTGAGTAATTTTCTAACTGCTTGCGCAAGTGAAAGAATCGTATGCCCACGGGGATTAGACGAGGGTGGAAAACGTTCCGCTGGATGCAGGTCGTTAAAACCATCCCGCGCCGGGGCTGATGCGGGAGTCGTCAAGAGAGCTTTCGCAAGCGCGAGTGTAGGCGAAACTGAACCGACCTCAATGCTCTCAATGAAAGCCAGAATGTCATCTCCCGACTGATTCAGTTTTTTGAGAACGATGGCTGCTACGGCGTGGCTACGGGGCGAATCAATCCAAGCGAGAACTTGAAGCTTCTGGGCTATTGTTTCGGCTGCGATAAGGCGATCAGATTCGCTTCCGTGAGAGTTCTGAAAAACGGCGGAAGCCGCCCTTAATTGTCGGTAAGCTCCGCTAATGGCATTCGTTATCATGTGGTGCTGAGACGAACCTTCGCCAACTTTTATGAGCGGTGCGATCGGAGAAATATTACCAGTCGCTCGCTCGACCTCGAAAAAAGATACTATTGTGTCCCCAGGTCTAATGGAGGTCCCCTGCTCGCGATCCGCGGGAGTGGCGAACGAGAAAAAGTCTAATAAATTGACGGGGCTCAGATACGGTCGAGAGTATCCTGTTCTGGTAAAGGTAGCTTCGCCATCTCCAGAAATTCCAACTGAGCCGTGCATGAGGGTAATTTGGCTGGTTTTACATTCTGTCCAGTTCCTCCCCGCTCTTGCCGGAAGGACGTGCAATAGAGTTAAGGATAAGCATGGAGTGGTTTGCTCAGTCGTGCTATTGCTTCCTCGTCCTTTCTTTTTCTTGGGAGAGAAAATCCTCTGGTTTGAAAGAGCTCCTTCAGCTTGCCCGGGTTCGCTATCGGGTATCGTTAACGTGACTTTTGCCGTTACTTCAATTTTACCCAGGACGTCACAGAGTTTGAGCAGAGACTCCTTATCAAGAGGGAGGCCTTCTCTAAATTTTATCACATCCGTGCAGAATATTTCTCTAACTCCCGCAATTTCCTCCGTGGTCAGTTTGAAAAGGCCATGAGGACTGAGGGTTAGGCACCCAATCACCTTTTCTTCTCGGGGAAGGGACGGGCTAATTCTGGTCAGTTCCTCAGAACCGGGGACTGATTTAAATTTGGAGAGGTCTGGGACCAAGGCTCTATCTCCGAGTAACAGTCCATCAGAAGAGGACGGGGGCAGATGCTCAAACGGCAATAATCGAGAATGTCCCCTTCAACTGTACCCCACCCTCCCTTATAAGCAATATTACTCAAGAAATAAATCTAAACCCTCCCTCAGTGAATCAACTCTCCTACGCCATCACCATTAGTACCAGCCTCACCGACCCGCTCGGCATACTCGAGGAGCTCATCAATTAGCTCATCTTGTAAGACATTGAGTGCCCGTACAGAGGATGGGAGCACTAAACTGAGCAGAAATACGCGCCATAAAGGCAACGCCCGGCCAGCAAATACTCCGAGGGCCCCGGCGCCCGCCAACAAAAAGGCGGTCCAAAACCCGGCACCGATGACGAGAAGGACTATCATCAGAAGTGCATACCAGGCAAAAAATACCCCTGTCCCAACGAAAAATGTGTACATCCCCCGCTGGTGTTCGTCGGGGCTGAGCGACCCAGCAAGATGAGCGGTCACCTGGTAGGGGATAATATGAATAAGATTCCCGAGTGCGATGGCAGGGAGGGCCAGTAAGAACCAGCGAGGAAGCTCTCCACTAATCGGCACTGAGAGAAGCATCCGTGCTCGGGAGAGGAACTCGGACGCCTTTTCAGGATACAACGGGGCAAGAGTGGCCACTGCATGGGCAATCCGCGAGAGCGATGCCGTATCGACCTCGCTTATTCGTCCGCTTCTGGTGAATATCTGGTGGATCGCGTTGATTAGTGGCGCAAGGTGCGACTGATCGACATGGACTGAGAGGTGCTTGAGAGCGAGCTCCAAAGATTCAGTGAGTCGATGAACCGCCTTGATGGGATCCCGTTCGTAGAGCTCGCGGAACGAATCGACTACGATGGGCTCCCCCACCGCTATCGCAACGCCACTGTTCCACCCGAGAAAATGGGCATAAGTAATACCGACCGGTTGAATTTTGACCCCGAGCGACCAGTTGTTTCGCTCCTCAGAAAGAAAGGCCATTCGAGCGGCACCGGTCTTCAGTCGAAGAACCGTTCTTCCCTCAACGCTCGTGCCCTCGGGAAATATGGTGACAGCCTGTCGATTGGACAGAAGACGTTGGACCTCGTCGAAGGTTTTATCGTTTGTCTGGTCGGGTGAGCGATCGGTTCGGCGATATACGGGGATGAGGTGACATGCTCTTAGAAACCAATTGGCGACAGGATTGCTGAAAAGGGTTGATTTTGCCAAGAAATGGAGCGAACGGGGATAGCTGGCAAGAATGAGCAGTGGATCAAGCGCCATATTCGGATGATTGCCCGCGATAATGAGAGGCCCCTCTTCGACTGGTTTTACACCCTGTATCTCAATCTTCTTGAAGTAAATCGAGAGAAGGAAAGCGATACTGCGTTGTCCGAGGGCGAAAAACATGTCTGTTCTCCGGAAATGATGATGGTCGAAGACTAACTAAAGACTGATTTTTTTTTTCTGACCCTTGTGGTTAGTAGCGATAGAATCCTCGACCTGATTTCTTACCCAAAAATCCCGCCTCAACGTATCGCACCAGAAGGGGGCAAGGCCGGTACTTATCCTCTCCGAGATCCCGTTGAAGGACCTGAAGAATAAAAAGGACGGTATCGAGTCCAATGAAATCAGCAAGCGTCAGGGGGCCCATCGGCTGATTTGTCCCCAGCTTCATCGCAGTATCGATATCAGTTGGTTCCACCCCCTCTTGAAGAAGGAATATAGCCTCGTTGATCATCGGCATCAGAACTCTATTGACGATGAAACCTGCGGAATCGATGCCGAGAACGGTTGTTTTACCGAGTATTTTTGCGAGATGAAGGGTGGTTTGATACGTTTCTTCGCTCGTCTGGAGTCCTCTTATCACCTCAACAAGTGCCATGATTGGGACGGGATTCATGAAATGCATCCCGATACACCGCTCAGGCCGCGAAGTCGAAGCCGCGAGTCGAGTGATTGAGATTGATGAGGTATTGCTTGCGAGGATGGCTTGAGGATGGAGAATTTGATCTAGTTGTTGAAAAAGGTCTATCTTCGCCTCAACACGCTCGATAATTGCCTCGACGACGAAGGGACAGTCCTTAAGTTGGGAAAGGCTGTCGGATATCTTTATTCGCGACAGGATCAAATCCGCCTCTGAAGGTGTTATTTTCCCCTTTTCGACTAAACGGGCTAACGATTGAGCGATCTTTTTTTTGCCACTCTCGGCAGCATCCTGGTGATAGTCAGCAAGAAGAATGTTGAGGCCGGAACTCGCAGCGGTCTGAGTGATGCCAGCACCCATCTGACCAGCACCGATAACGGCGATCTGTGTGATATTTGTATCGCTCATACCTACTCCGG
>OMIW01000132.1 GCA_900299205.1 Pseudomonadota bacterium | reverse complement strand
CCGATTGCTCCGGGGATGAGGAGGTCATTCCGGCGATCTGGTTCCGACTTCGATGGGCGGAATTTAAACGATTCCCACCCGTCGGAAGAATCTGAGGAAAAAGACTCGGGAAGTTGCATGATGAGAAGCTCGGCACATAAGGTTGTACGGTATTTTCGTAACGCTATCCGGTAAGCGCGCATCGCGGCATATTATTGTGCTCATTTTTCACCAACCTGCTGGGGCTTCCCGGGGAGCCGATTAAACCTCACTCGAATGGCGAAGTCCAATCCCACGCATCGAAGGAGGTCTTTGCGTTTGGTTGAAGGTCAGAAGACGGCCGGGAAGCTATCCCAATTATCGCGCCGTGAAAATATCGGTAATCTGCTCAAGCGCCCACTCAAGATCGGATTTGTCTATCACCAGGGGCGGGGCGAACCGTATCGTGGTAGCGCGCGTGTCTTTGCAAAGGATGCCCCGGTCTTTCAGGCGGTGGCAGAATTCCTTCGCTTTACCCGAGGACGGGTGAATGTCCATCCCGACGAAGAGTCCGCGGGCGCGGATCTCAGCAACGTGGGGGGAGTTCATCGCTCGAAGGCCGTCGGCGAAGAGAGCGCCGAGCTCTGCTGAGCGTTGGTCGGGTCGCTCGTCAAGCATCACGCCAATTACCTCACGAGCTATCGCACAGGCGAAGGTATTTCCACCGAAAGTGCTCCCGTGTGACCCAGGGACAAAGGGGGCCATCAGAGATTCTTTCCCGACGAGCGCAGAGATGGGAACAATTCCCCCGCCGAGCGACTTTCCGATAATATAGCCATCGGGGATGACCCCCTCATGATCGCAGGCAAACCGCTTTCCGGTTCGGCAGAGTCCTGTCTGAATCTCATCGGCTATCATCAATACCTGGTGTGCATCGCAGAGAGCTCGAATTCCGCGGATAAATCCCTCAGGCGGGATGATGATCCCTCCTTCTCCCTGAATCGGTTCAAAGAGGATCGCAGCCGTCATCGGGTTTATCGCTCTTTCAAGTGCCTCGAGGTCTCCGTACGGTACGATGGTGAAGCCGGGGGTGTAGGGACCAAAGTGGTGCCGACTCGAGGGGGCATCGCTCATACTGATGATGGTCGTCGTTCGACCGTGGAAATTATTTGCGAAGACGATGATCTCGGCGCAATTGTCAGGGATTTTTTTCACTTCGTATCCCCATCGCCGGGCAGCTTTAATCGCGGTCTCCACGGCCTCCGCGCCCGAGTTCATCAACAATACTCTGTCGAGTCCACAGAACGTGGCAAGCTCTCGGCTCAGGGGGCCGAGATGATCGTGATAGAATGAACGGCTCGTCATTGTCAGCCGCCTGAGCTGAGAGATTGCACATTCGATAATGCGGGGGTGGCAGTGACCAAAATTAACGGCGCTGTATGCTGATAAAAGGTCAAGATACTTTCGCCCTTCAACATCCCAAAGCCACGCCCCTTCGCCTCGGGTAATGACGACATCGAGGGGCGCGTAGTTGTGGGCAGCGAACTGGTCGTTTAGCTGAATATGATCCGTGCTGGCGAGGCGAGGTGAGGACATGAGGGTGCTCCGGATGATACCGTATGGATTACGGGGGGGCGGTGGCAATAAGGAATACCGCGTCCCGAAGGATGTTCTGTCGTGAGAAACGAGAAGAGGATACCGAGGAGGAGGACGACCCGGCCCTCCGTCCATAATATCACCGGCAGGGCAGCCGTTCAAATGAGGGGGGTGTCGGACACGGTATTATGAGGCAAATGGATGTCTACGCGCTTTCGATTTCGCTCGAAGGAAGATTGCGGGGGCTTAGGCGGCTGAGAAGAACCTCCAATGGCGCTTTATTCGCCGCGGCTCGAGCTAGTACAAGACAATCCATGGAAAGCTGAGCTTGATTCTCCGGGCAGACAGCTTGAATCCTCGATAAAGCATCAGGAACCACCGCACCTTGGCTGACTCTTAGTAACAGAGCCTGAGCGCTCCCCGGAAGGCTTTTCATTGCATCAAAAAGTCCTGAGGGCGTCGCCACCGCTGTGTCGACCGACGCACTGGCATTAAAGGAGAAATCGCTAAGTACAATCTCCGTCTGGGGCTGATTTCCCGCCACAAATTGCTCTCCCCCTTTGGGACCAGCTAATCTAGACATACCCTAACTTCCCGTATCTGAGAATCAATTACTTCTTGATTTCCATCAACCTCGGACAAAGCCGTTCAGAGAACCCTCATCTTTTCGGATATGCGAAACCGCAACGCTTCCGAAACACACCGTAACTCCCCTAACCCTTGTGACGGCACAAAATCTCGATCCCTTAACAAAAAATCATAAAGTTTTTTTAATTCTCCGACGAATTCGCTCCCGAGAGGAGTTATCTCTCCCCTCCCACGATAACGCCCTACCCGACAGGTTGTTCATGTCAACAGAGCAATGGGACGTCTCTCATCTCCCGCGTGCGTTGGTGGTTCACCCCGACCCCCAGGTTCTTTCCGATCTCTGTCAAATCCTTGAACTCGCGCACTTCGTTGCCGAACCGACAGATTCGTTAGAGGAGGCATGTGGCCGGGTTATCTCTGAGCCTTTCGAGCTTATCATTGTCGAGGTGGCTCATTTGTCATTGGAGCTAAATGATACCCAGGGGCTGGTCTCGCTTCTACGAGGTCTACCTCAGTACGAGTTTGTTCCGGTGGTTTCGGTGAGCGATGACCCGGGGGCTGCGGTGAGGGCCGCAGAGCTTGGGCTGGACCTTTTCGTCCGGCTACCCCTTGATTCTATAACTTTTTCGACGGAAATCGTTCGGTTACACCGTCGGTTTGCGGAGCTTCAACGCCGTGTAGCCGAGGAACAGCGCCAGTTTCGGCAAAGGATCTTGCGCACTCTTTCGCACGAGTTTCGGACACCCCTCGTAGGCATAACCCTCGGACTTGAGCTGCTCGAGGACATGGAGGATCTGAAGGCCTCGAGGCACGTGGCGCGCGCTATCGATTCAATCAGGCTGGGCACCGACCGGCTTCTTTCTTCGGTGTTGGATTTTCTCCTCTGCCAGCAAATCGAAGCGGGTATGGCTCGGAGGGACTTCGACGCCCTCAAGCAACCACTTTCAGCCAGTTCAATCGTGAATCGGTACCTTGATGAGCACAGAGATCCGCTTCTGGCTCAAGGTTTTTCGATAGTTCAGGAGGTAGACGATGGTGGTACGCTCGTGACGCTTCATCGTCACCACATAACCCTGATGCTCGATCGGCTGCTCAATAATGCGGTAAAGTTCTCCCCTGAACGTAAGGAGATCTTCTTTGGTGTTGCTCGCGAGGGCGCGTCGGGGGTGCGAATCGCGATCGCTGATCGAGGGATAGGTATCGGTGAGAACAGCGAGATGGCGCTCCATCCGTTCTCCCAGCCGGGACGGGAGGTGCTCGAGCAGCAAGGTTGTGGGCTAGGGCTTACCGTGGTTGATGGATTAGTGCGAATAAATCGGGGAAGCTTCAGGCTTTACCCACGAGAGGGGGGCGGGACAATCGCTGAGATAGTGTTCCTCGGGGAAGATGGGTAAGCACCGCGACTTTGTTTCCGGGTGAAATCTGGTCCTTCGAACCTCTGCAGGTGAACTTTGATCTCTCAAGCTGATGGTAATCGGGCTCGATTGACGGTCCTCCACCAAAATCACCACCCCTTTTCATGCTTCTCATGTCTCTCGAATAACTCTCTAAAAAAGGGGGGCTGAATAGTTACTTTTTTACTTGTGGACTCCTCAGGTTAGGATGACCATGGAGGACGTTCGCCGGCCCCCGGTTGGCAAACGTTCGTTTCGTCGTGCTTTCGTGGGCTCTTCTTTCATGAATCGAATCCATCAGGCGATAATTGCCTTCTTTTCGCACAGGGCAAGGCGAGTGGTCTCGGCCGCCGTTGTCCTGAACGTCGCCTCCTTGACGTTGGCCTCAATCTCGCCCGGTGGTGCGATTGCTGACTCTCGGATAGCCAAGATACTCCCGAAGATAACCGAGCGGGTCACGGAGCGCACCCTTTCGAACGGGATGCGGGTGCTTTTTTATCGACGGGGGAGCGCCCCGGTGTTCTCAGCGGTTGTCGCGGTGCGGGTTGGGGGTATCGACGAGCAGCAGGGATCGACCGGAATATCGCACCTTCTTGAGCACATGGCGTTTAAGGGTACTCCCGAGATTGGGACCAAGGATTATGCCCGCGAGCAGCCACTTCTCGAGAAGCAGGAACAACTTCGTGAGACGGCAAGAAGTCGAGCTTTAACACCAGAGGAGCAGGCGGAGCTTGAGAAGGTGGAGAGCGCACTCGCTGCACTCTGGTTGCCTCAGCAGCTGGATGAAGAGCTCGATCGACGGGGGGTTGTAGGGCTCAATGCGACGACGAGCAAGGAGCTCACATCATATTTTCTGAGTCTGCCACGGGGAGCATTTTCCTATTGGTGTTGGCTCGAATCGGATCGGATTTTGCGTCCGGTTATGAGACTTTTTTACCAAGAGCGCGATGTCGTCCTCGAGGAGCGGCGCATGCGGTACGAAAATGATCCGGAGGGAAAACTCTACGAGGAGATACTCGCAACGGCCTTTACGAGGCATCCCTACCGGCAACCGGTTATTGGGTATGAGGCTGATCTTAAACGTTTAAGGGCGAGTGAGCTCGCGGCGTTTCACCGGAATTTTTACGTTGCTTCTCGTATGTCCCTCGCGATCGTTGGTGATGTTGATCCTGACCGGGACCTGCCAGTCGTCGAGCGATATTTTGGTCGGATTCCGAATCGGAAGGTGAAGGAGAGCCCTCGTGTTCAGGAACCGCCCCAGACTGAAGAGCGTCGGCTATCGTTGCGGCTGAAGGCGGCTCCTCGGCTAGCGGTTGCCTATCACAAGCCTGCCTACCCCCACCCTGACGATCCGCCTCTGAGCGTCCTCGAGGAGGTGTTGGCGGGAAGTTCTCTTTCGCCGATGTATCAGGAGCTGGTGAAGAAGCGTGGTGTTGCGACTTCTGTGGATGTTTCGGAAGGACCGGGTTCGCTTGACCCCAATCTCATCCTTTTTGATGTGGGGAGTCGCTCGAACATTGGTAATCGACCGAATCTTGCGGCCTTCGACGACGTGATTGCTTCAACGTTAAGGGATGGGGTTGAACCCCATGCGGTAGAGCTCGCGAAGCGGAGTATCGCAAGAGATTTTCTCGATAACCTTCGCTCCAGTAGCTCGATAGCGGGAACGCTCGCCTCGTCAATGACTTTGTACGGCGATTGGCAGGTTATGTTTCGGTGGTTCGAAGAAACGATGGCGGTGAAGCCAGAGGATGTAAACAGGGTTGCCCGATCCTATCTACAACCGGCGAATCGGACGGTGGCAACGATTGAACCTGAGGGGGCGCCGTGAAAGGAGATAAGATGGTGATGCGGGGGTCAGGAGCGGTGTGTCGGCAGAGTGCTGGTGCTCTTCTTGGCCGAGCCCTGATGGTCGGTGCTCTCAGCGTGGTGCTGGGGTGTAGTGGTGGAATCGTGGTTGAGAAGCCGCGTCCTGACGCTGGGCTCGAACCGACGCCGTTTGTTCCTGTTGAACCCCTCTCGTGGACGACGCCAGACGGGGTCTCAGTCGTGTATTTACCCGACCAGGAGCTTCCCCTCGTTTCGGTTTCGGTGGCGTTTCCGGGTGGAAGTTATCGGGCGCGCAATCCCCTCGCTGCCCGAGTTATGGGTGCATTGCTTCGTCGAGGGGGTGCGGGGAACGCCCCTCGTGAGGAGATTGATAAGGAGCTTCGCGAGCGATCCGCCCGGATAGAGGCGAGTACCGATGGGGAATCGGTGTCAATCGCTGCGAACTGCCTCAAGGGAGATGAGGGACGGGTCGCCGAAATCATGAACGCCATTATCCGACGCCCGCGCTTTTCGGCGGAGGAATTTGCCCTCGTTAAGAAACAGCTCCGTGAGCAGATTGTGCGGAGAAAAGATGACCCTGATTCCATAGCAGGTCTTGTATTTGGCCAGCTGTTGTACGGGACGGATTCTCCCTACGTGGATACCACAACGGTGGAAGATGTCGAGAGGCTTACGAGAGCGGATCTTACGAACGAGCATCGGCGATTGGTAGGAACAAACGGGGCAATCGTCGCCATTTCAGGAGACCTCACGAAGGACGAGGCGGCCGCTGTTGTGGAGCGGATAACGGTGGGAGTGTTGCGGGATGGGGCCTCCAGGACCTCACATTCGCGGTCTGGATTTCCCCCCATCAAGGGGAAGGTGCGGCCGGGAGCCTACTTTATTGAGGGACCATTTTCACAGGCGACCGTTATCGTTGGCCAGCTAGGGGTGGCACGCCTGTCGCCCGATTGGTTCGATATTCTGGTCTTTAACGAGATATTTGGCTCTGGTTCAATGAGCTCGAGGCTTTTTGCTGAGGTTCGTACCCGCAGAGGGCTTGCGTATGTTTCAGGCGGAGCGATATCTCCGGGAGTCGTGCAGGGCAAAAACTATCTGTATGTGCAAACCAAGTCTGCATCGGTTGGGGAGGCCATCGACGCTTCGGTGGGGGTGCTTGAGGGAATGC
Source organism: Pseudomonadota bacterium (assembly GCA_900299205.1). Classification (GTDB taxonomy): domain Bacteria; phylum Bdellovibrionota_C; class UBA2361; order UBA2361; family OMIW01; genus OMIW01. The sequence goes on along the minus strand of OMIW01000132.1, from coordinate 2,764 downwards.
AGCAGAGTCCGGTTGCCGGTGATGCGGTGACTGATAGAAAACGGGCGCTGATCAATTCATTTGTGTTTGCGAATCAATCTCCGGCTGATGTTGTCTCAAGACGAGCGGCCTTTCAGCTGCAAGGATATCCAGCTGATTACGATACGACCTTTAGCACAAACCTTGCCAAAGTTGACCCAGCACGAATTGAAGCAGTGGCAAATAATCGGTGGAACACCGATGATTTCGTCGTTGTGGTCGTCGGTGACGCCGCAGCTCGAGAATCGCTGCGAGGGTCGCGGTTCGTGCAGAGCAAGTGGGCTGGTAAATCAACCGAGACACGTCCTCTAATCACCGAGCTGCGATTCGATGAGGTGGGATCCGGTGTGGGTATACGGTAGAGGCCCTCAGCTACATCCTCGTCTTGCGGGGAAGAGCGTGCTCATGTGAGAAAATGGGAATGCCTAGTTCAATTTTTCTGAGCGAGGTCTCTGGGAAAAAGGGTGACACCAGGCCCTTGAGGAGAGCCGAACTGCCTCAACGGTGACCCGTTGAAAATCGTTGACCGCCCCTCCTTTATCTCTCTAAATCAACTGTCCTCCACCCCGGAAAATGTGCCGATAACGTCGCCTGAAAAAGTTTGCTATGATTCTTCAGCCTCAGATGCAGCAGCTCGTGCGCGACAACGTATTCCTGAAACTTTTTCGGCTTTTGAGTGAGGTCGCTTGCTAGGGTAACGACGCCTCCTGTGGAGCATGACCCCCATTTTCTCGACATCGATTGAATCCTCACGATGCGAGGCTTTACTCGTAGGCGGGAAGACCACTCTTCAACTATGAGCTTGAGTTCGATATTTTCCCCTCGCTTCTTTTTCATCTTCGTCGCAATCGAATGATTTGGTCAGCAAGGTCTACCATCTGCTTTCCGGTGACCTCTCTCAGGAGGCTCCGATAAATCTCCGCCTTTAATTGTCGGAGTTCCTCAGAATTCGTTCCGTAATTCGGAAATCGGATAAACAGCTTGTTTATCTCTTTGCCAAGTTCTTCCGGTGCCTTGAGGCCGTGCTTTTTAAGGTGCCAATAAACGGTGAAGGCATCAGAATCGAGGCCAGTTTTCTCTCGTTCTGCCTGTGCCTCTGTCTTCTCCTTCACGAGGGCTTCTATCTGACTCATTGCATCAGTGGTTGATGTCTGGCGCTCCTCAAGAGCATCCATAATTGCTTGGGCACGTTCGGCAATCGAGATGAGGTATGGTTCCCGATGACCCTGAGCGTCTGCCTCGGCACCGATTCCGCGCACAAGGTTAATCACCTTTGCGCCATCAGGTTGGTTGCTCTCCTTGAGTGCCTGCAAGGTCTCTTCGTCGAATTCAACCGTTCTCGTAAATCGGTCAAGTCCATACACCTGGGCGGTCTCACGAACCAGCATTTCGGTCTTGATTGCTACCTCATCGAGAAAATACGTCTTTCTGCCATAGGCGTTTCTCAGAAGAAGATAAAGCTCTGCGAGCTTATTGTAGTCGTCTATGAAATCGCGCAGCTCAGGTGACGGAGAGAGCACTTCGTAAAGAGTCTCAATCTCTTTATAGAGCTCCGTGAACCTATCGCGCTCCGATGGGTCGAGAAATGTTTCATATAGAAGCTTCTCTACGCGCTCATCTTGACCACCTTTCAGTGGTTGGAGATATCGCTGCACGGAAGAACCCATCAAGTCCTTAAATCGAAAGAGAAGGAGCTCCAGATCCTCTATGACGCCACTCACCGAATCGGAATCGAAGGCGAGCGCCTTGTTCATATCCTTCAAGATACCGACGAAATCAATAATCAAACCACACGGTTTCTTCGTCCCCTTTGCATCCTCGTAGGGTCTATTTACCCGAGCGATCGCCTGCAACAAAACATGGTCGCGCATCGGTTTGTCGAGATACATCGTATAGAGAACCTCGGCATCGTATCCAGTGAGGAGCTTGTCGGTAACGATCAGAATTTTAGGAAGCTGATCAGCTTTGGTGAAAAGCTTACGAATCTGGTCCTCCCTGTCGTCGGCGATCTGGTACTTAGCAACTAATGGGCGCTTGATCGGGTCGGCAGCGTGTTTCGTATAGACCGGCACTGAATACTCGGGGGGAAGGTACCGATCGAGCGCCTCCTTGTATTGAGCGCACGCTTCGCGGTCGACACCAACAAGGAACGCTTTATATCCGAGTGGCTCAACCGACTGTGTGAAGTGCTTCGCCGTAAATTGGGCGACCTTATCGATGCGTTCATCAGCTTTGAGGAAGTTTCTGAGCGTTAACGCTTTCTCCAGAACCTTGTTCAGCTCCTCGACGTCGCTCACTCCCTCTGCTTCGGTCAAACTCAAGAACTCCCTTTCGAGGATCTCGGTTGGCAAGCAGATGCTGCTTGGTGCCATCGTATGGCGAAGTTTCAGGGTCGTGCCGTGTTCGATTGACTCGCGAATAGAATACTTATCGAGGTAACCATTTTCGTCTTCTTTACCGAAGACCTTGAAAGTGCCTTTCCCTTGCGCAGTCTTGTCGATAGGCGTTCCGGTAAAGCCTATCAAGGTTGCTGCCGGTAGTGCTCCCATGAGGTAGTTACCGAGATCGCCACCGGTCGTTCTATGCGCCTCGTCGATCAGTACGAAGAAGTTATCTCGAGAACAGCTGTCTTTGTTGATTCCGTCGAACTTGTGAATCATCGAGATAATGAGCCCTCGGAAGTCTGCATCAAGAAGCTCTTGAAGCTTTGCTTTCCGCTCTGCCCATGCGATGGCGATCCCTTTAT
>OMIW01000131.1 GCA_900299205.1 Pseudomonadota bacterium | reverse complement strand
TTTCTATGCAGATCTATACTGGACCAAGACCCGATTGGCAGATTCCGCTCGGGTCATTGCGCGGGCTATTCAGGATGACCCTACTATTTCTCAGGGGAATTGGGGCGGTAGTCTCGGAGATCTCGACAGAGTTGTTTTGGCGGCGACCGGTAACGGCGATCCGGTGCCCCAAGGATTCAATGTGGCAACCTACAAAAGCTGCAATTCCGACCTGTCCACTTTTTCAGACGCTCAGGCGCAAGAACACTTTGCCAGAGCCGGTCGGTACGAAAGGCGTCAGGGTGCCTTCGGGAATTGCAATGAACGGCGTGATGTTGGCGCACGCGACGCGGTGGTCAACATTCAGTCGTATGCGGAACAGCCCACAGACAGTCAGATTAAGGCACAGTTTCCCTATCGGTTTGTACCCAATCCAGAGACAGGGGTTGCTGCTCCTCAGGCAGATGGATGGCATCCAAGCGGCCGCAATACGAATGTGCCGGGCTTTGGTTGGAGCTATGAGAACCCCAATACCGATAAGACAAAACCTTACTGGATATCGGTGGTGGCGAAGAAGCCGGTCCGAAAGCTCTCGTTGTTCGGCTTTGAGTTCGGGACAACCCCGGAAATCGCTAATTATGCAGTGGTGCGGGTGGTGCCACCGAAGAATTCTGACTTTTTTTCGGGTTTTGCGAACTATGAGGAGTACTGGTTGAGGGTCAGGAGCGACATGGATAGGATTTTCGAACCCCGACCCTTTTGTATCGTCGCTGGGAATGGAATAGAGGGTTACGGGGTCTGCGATGTCATCGCGTGTCAAGTCGGCGACACAACGAACACATTCTGTACGGTGCCGGTAAGTAATACCAGCCCCTCGTTGTCTGACACCTCGGCGGTCCCTAACGGGACCAAATATTGGTCACTGCGAGCAGCAGCCTCCACTAACAGATATGCCCAATGTCGTTTTCGCTGCTGGGGCGACATACCGGCCGGCATGAAGGTTGTGCCGATTGGGTTGGAGAAGTATGACCTGGCGGCGAATGACTTGAAATGAAATCTGGTGTTTGAGGGTTTGAGAGGAATCGGCGTATCGGGTTGATTGTTAGTCTTCAAACACAACATTTAATTGGGGAGGCCTGGCCTGTTCTTTCTCAGAGACACTGGGGAGGTCAATCGTCAGACGGGTAGAAATGATTATGGGGTAGGAACAGTTGTTCTTAACGATAATGTGGTTCAGCAAACTTTTTCGGAGCGGAAGGGAAATTAGGGGGTTTTTTGTCTATTCAAATCGCCATTTTTAATCCCAAGCTATACCTCACCTCCCCCAATCCATCGAGACTCGGCAAGCAAAACTATAAGGGACGGGTAGGAGATGAGACTCTACCGTCATATGGTCCCCACCGGCGGCACATACGGTCGGTAAGTCCCTTCGGGGAACACCACCGTTTGGTCCCCGTCTCGGTATGACTTTGATGCCGTTTTGAATTCAAAATAGATGTCAAAGTACCACATCGTCGCCTCGGCTCGGCGATTAGGGCACACAGAGAGAATCCGAGGGCGATGGCAATCTCGGGTTGAAACCTTCGTCGAACGGGGGCGCGAGCCGGGACGAGTTTTGATTAGCGCCGTTCGCCCTGCAAATCCTTTCCCCTCCGCTCGCCGCTTCGCCACAATCTCTTGCCGCCGCTCCTCAAGCTTCTTATGCATCAACACGGCGTACTCCCGTTGACTGAGCTCCTCATACCCAGGAAGTCGCGCGTATTCAAGGATGTAGAACTCGGTAAAATCCCTGATGTTCGCCCTCGGATCCCATCTGAGCGCATCATGATACGCCGTCCAATTAACAGACTTGTATTTTCTCTTGATTCCCCATACCGCATCGTGGAAGCAGTTGTAGCCGGGATAGTCCGATATCTTTTCAACAAGCCCGTCCTGTACCGGTTGCAGCACCGTGTAGAAAAACCAATTCTCAACATCCGCATCCCCGGGCAGAAACTCGTTCGAATACCGTCGCCCCCAGACCGAACCTCCCGGATACGATGGCACGTTTCGCACGATCGCTTTCGCAATCGAGGATTTAAGGTCCCGCATAAAGTGACCCCGATTCCTCTCATTGACCTGCATGACCGAATGGATGTGGTTCCCCTCAACCCCAAACGCATACAGAGTAATGTTGTATCGTTTCGAATATTTAGCTAGAGCCCCAAGCGTCGCTACCTCAAGGCTCTTATTGTTCACAAACCAGAGCTTGGAGTTGCGGGTCCGCGACGTAATAAAATCTGCATGCTCATTCGTTTCAATCCGAGGATGGTAGCCCATGATGATGGTTTCCAACGAGAAGTATCAGTACTTCCCCATCATCGACACTTCCTTAAAAATGTTGCCTCCACGGTGTCTCTGAGACAAAAAAAGGCTACGAGGAAATCTCCGACCCCTCAGGCCCCCGCCATCTCGCCATCCCCTCAGATGCACCATCCTGCGGCGCCAGAAGCGTTCTCACAGAAAGATGTTCAAGAGCCCTCTTCATCGTCCTTTGAAACACAGGGGCTGCGACGATCCCGCCGTAATAGGAGCCTCTCGTGGGCTCATCCATGGTTACAAGAAGTACCAATCTATCGGTGATGCCTATATCGGTACCGTCAGCAAAGCCGACGAACGAGGACATGTACTTTCCGGGGAGATAGCCTCTCCCACCAACTCTTGCCTTCTGGGCAGTTCCTGTCTTTCCCCCGATACGGACACCAGGAATCGCGGCAAAGCTACCCGTTCCCCGCTCTTCCTCTACAACCCCGATAAGCATTTCCTGAATGATCTCCGAAGTCTTCGGCGAAATAACCCGCTGGGGCTCGTCTCTCACCGGACGCCCCCTGATGAGACGAAGGGGATTTAAGGTACCACCGTTGACAAGGGCGCTAAACGCACGCACCACCTGGAGAGGAGTAACGGCAATTCCCTGTCCGTAGGCATGGGTTGCGACATCTATCTGAGCCCAGGTTGAGACAGGGCGAAGAATACCCGCACTCTCTCCCGGCAGACCAATATCGGTGAGTTTCCCGAACCCAAAGGTTGAGAGCATGGTGTAAAGGTTTGAACGACCGAGACGATCACCGACCTTCGCCATTCCAATATTTGAAGAGCGGACCACGACATCAAAAAATGAAATCGTATCGGAGGGGTGCGCGTCGTGAACGGTCCGCCCCGCGTAAGAAAAGCTCCCGTGCTCGCAATTTATCATCTCTTTGGGACGTACGACTCCCCGCTCGACGGCTCCCGCGGCAACCACCGCTTTGAGGATCGAACCCGGTTCGAAGGTTGCTTCGACCGCCTGATTGTGGAGATGCCGAGGGTTAAATCGGCGCAGCACGTTGAAGTTAGGGGAAGGTGCTTGACTCATCGCGAGAATCTCCCCTGATGTCGCATTGACCATCACCCCAAACGCACCACGGGCACCCGAAGCAACCCGGCCCTGTTCGAGCTCCTCGTCGAGCATCCGTTGTAACTCGACATCGAGGGTGAGCTGCACTGCATGGCCCACTCGGGGCTCAAGAACCGCATCGTCCCCCATTGGAAGCTGGATAAGCTTTCCGTGCGCATCGCGCGCCACCCGAGCCTTCACTGGCGCTGATGCGAGCCGTCCCTCGTTAACCCGCTCAATCCCCGAGAGACCCTCACCATCAATACCCACCGCCCCGATAAGTGTGCTCGCAGCCTGCCCGTAGGGATAGGTCCGTTTTGATTCGGGCAAATGGCCAACTCCTGACAATCCGAGCGCTGATACCTGTTCAGCAATTTTGCGCGATACCTGCCGAGCGAGGAAGACAAATGGCTGCGATGACTCAAGCGACTTCGCGAGACTGGCTTTCTCTGCTCCGACAATCGGCGCAACCGCATCAATCACAGCTCGGCGGTCCTTTATCGATTTAGGACGCGCATATATCGACGCAGCAGGGACCGACATCGCAATCACCCGTCCAGCTCTATCGAGAATAGCCCCCCGCTCGCCCGCGAGCGCTATCTCGCTAAATTGCTGGTCTTCGGCACGACCACGCCATCGCTCGACCCCCGCGAGCTGAATCCGATACAAATTACCAACAACGAGCCCCGCCCAAAGGAGAGCTGGCACGAATATAACCGTGAGTCTCGCTTCGCGAAGCTCCGATGCTGGCACTGCGACAACGTGGTGCCTCGATTGCCGGGTCTGCACCACGTTGGCGTAGTTAGGCATTCGATTCGGGAAATTACCATTTGAGCGGCGATGGCCTCCGCCAACTCTCTTATGGTGATAACCTCGCCTAGGGATGAAACGACTCCACCATGCCCCTTGTCGTTCCAACAAAACCTCTCGCAGTGACTCAAGCCACCCCGCGCACCGATCCTGTCCCCTCATGGCACTCCTCCCCTGACACCTGCAGGTGCTCGCGTCCTCTTTCTTCCGTCCCGTCGGGTTCGCATCAACTCTTCTTCCCTTCACCAAGGGATCTCACTATCGCCCTACCCGAAATACCTGGTCTTTTTGTGGGGAACGAAATCCGAGCTTTTTCGCAGCCCGTTCCTTCAACTGGTCAGGACGATGAAGAACGATCCGCTCCAATTCGAGCTCTTGGCGCTCCATCGTCAACTGCCCCTGAAGACGGTGCTGCTCTGCTATCTGGTATCCAAGATCGGTGACTTCAGTGCGAACCCAAATCTGGCCCATCAGCGTCCCGATAAGAATAACACCCGATGCCACACAGAGATGCCACCCCAGCGAGCTCGACTCCCGCCGCAAGTAGACCGTTTGATAATCAAGACATACCGCCATAGCTTCCTCCCCGATAGTGAATGGACCGAAATGTAAAAACAGTCAATGGATCAAAAAAATTCAAATACCCGCAAACGCGCACTTCGCGATGCGGAATTGGCCTGTACCTCCTCAGGTCGTGGCTCAACCGCATGTTTCGTGAGAAGACGACCGATGGGCCGCTCCCTCCTCATATCCGTCCTCGAAGCGGGAGCAGTATCACCTGCGGCCCATTGTCGTAGCTGTCGCGTCACCCGCTGATCCTCCAGCGAATGAAAACAGATGATCGCAAGCCGTCCCCCTGGCTTCATCATCCGTGGCACCGCTTGCAGCAGCGAATCGATCTCTTCCCACTCTCGATTAACCGCAATACGAAGCGCCTGGAACACCACCGTCGCTGGATGGCTTCCTCCTTGGGTACGAGGAACAACCCGAGCAACAAGGTCAGCGAGCATTTGCCCCGATTCAATCGGTCGCGAACGGAGAATCTCGTTCGCAATACGAGATACCTCGCGCCCAACCCCGCCTAGTCGTAAGACCCGCATTAATTCGGCCATCGATGACGAGTTGAGGAGTGATGCCGCCGTCAGCCCCTCTCCCTCATCCATCCGCATATCGAGCGATAAAGCATCACGAAACGAAAATCCGCGGCCCTCGGTAAGTTGGTCAGTCGACATTCCAAGGTCAGCGAGGACACCATCAAAGCGTTGCTGCCCTTCAGCCGCAACCCCGACCACTCCATCACCGCTTACCCCAACAATTCGCGCGACATCACCAAACCGTCCGTGATGAATGACTATCCGCTCCTCCCCCTGGAATCGCGTCCGAGCTCTCCCAAGCGCCCGCATATCCCGATCAACCGCAACAATTGTTGTCTCGGGATGAGCTCCGAGAATCGCACTACTATGCCCCCCTCCTCCGAGGGTGCAATCGAGGAACAACCCCCCTCGCTCGACACCAAGGCCTTCGAGCACCTCTCGCACGAGCACCGGCACATGACGAGTCACCTCAACCTGCTCGCCACCATCCAGTTCTGATGAAATCTGCCCCACTGGTGCAATCGGTTCCCCAGTCATGATACCTCTCCCGGATTGCCCGAACAGAAACCTGAGCCTCCTGAAATAGAATACCTATTTCAGGAGGTACTCCGGACCACCTATGGTCCGTTCTGAGAAAACCATGGAGTTTTTTTCAGAACGGAACTAACTACAGATCCACCGCGGCAAAAATTGAAGGGTCAGCCATCAGAGCCGCCTCAGCCGCATTGAAGATCACATCCCATACCCGCTTATCCCACAGCCGAAAGCCATGCAACGAGGAGGTGAAGGTAACATCTCGCTCGAGACCTGCATACGTCCTGAGGTGCCCCGGAATCAACATTCGCCCACTACCATCGAGAGAACATTCAGTCGCACGGCTGAGATAGAAGTTCTCGAGTTTCTGCACCCTCGGATCAAACCGACTCTTCGCCCGAAGCTTCGCCTCAAAAGCCGCCCACTCCCGAACCCCGAAACCCTCGATACACCGCGCTCCGTCAGAGATATAGTTGGTCAGCACGACCGTCTGCTCATTCCGAAGCTGCAACACCCGGCGAAACTCCGAAGGCAAACTCACTCGCCCCTTTTCGTCCACCGCATGGCTAAAACTCCCCCGGAAGGCCACCAGCCCCTGTTCACACACCTCTTCAACCGCTTCGCCCGATGCATCATCAAACGCCATGACACCACCGCGTCCTCGGAAACTTCAGTGAGTTCAGACCAACACTAGACATTTCGGAACATCGTTTAGGGGACAGCTTGCCACTTCATCCCACTCCGCTACACTATAGGACGCGGGAAGGGTTGGTCAAGGTGCAAATAAAGGGGATTGCGTTGCTTTCGAGCGAACCCTCGGGGTATCAGAGACCCCGAGCACGAATCCGAGAGCTACCCATGGGGTTAACGGATGCTTTGGTAATGATTTGAAACGCCCCATTTCAAACGATGGCTCGGGGAGGGTGATTGGGCTGGCTTGCCTAGCGACTCCGAGTCGGTATGCAGAGACCGCGGGGAAGTTCAAGGATGCCGACCCACCCTATGCTAGCGGGGAACGGTGGCAGGTTTTTGTAATTACTTCAGGCTCGTATCCAGCTCCGGTGGTCCAGGGTTGGTTCGAGAGAGACCCACCAACAAAAAAACTGGGATGTCGTCAAAATTCACCCCTTGCTATGCGTTCCTCGAGGGCCTTTACCTCTGCCATCGCCAGCTCAAGCCCATCAGTGCCCTCAATCGCCAAGAACGACTTAATCCGATCCATCACCTCGTTGATTGCCTGAAGCCGCTGTTCTCCAAGGACCTCCATCAGATCGAGGTCTTCACACAAAGCAGAATACTCCGCATCAAAACTGTCTCCCGAGTCTGTCATGTTACCTCCTCTTCACAACGCCTTAAAAACCCCAGAATGCACGACCTAAATACGCCCCGGCCTCCTCAACCGATCACCGAACTTCAGGAAGGGGAGAAGCCGCGAAACGAACGGATTCTCCCCGTAAATAGCAACGGCCCCCGGATGAACAGACTAAGCTCCAACCAAACGCCCCCCAATTCAAGCTAAATAGCCGCGGGCAGCCTTACCTGCCGATTTCTGAATCCAACGCCCCCCCTAGTTCGCCAAGCGCGCCATCTATCCGCTTTCCTTCTCCATTCGTCCTCGCACTACGGAGCATCTGCATGAATCCCCTAGCACCTTTCTCCAACTCATCGAACACCCGCTCATGAAGAGCAGTCCGGCACCGGTCAAGCAGTGCCATGTTACGCTGATACTCCTCCACCGTAAATTTTTGGTCCGCGACAGCCTCTGCGAAACCGCTCTTCCACTCTTCAAATATTTTCCGCTGTGGGTCTGACCAACCCCTTCCTCGGCTGCTTCCTTCAACCTCGTCAAATCGGGCCATAACCCTATTTCGCCTACCTAGATCCCTCTCGACCTCCTTCATGCAAATCATAAACTGATGCTGGTCGCTTGCTGCTATTGCTTCGTCCACTCCATGAGCCCTCATGACTCCCGCGACATCGGTGGAACCAGGAGCCACCCCTCCAAGAGATTCAATCCCCTTTTCGCGGAGTTGCCCCAGCTCCGCTTTCACAATTGCGGCGTCCATCCTCTCAGAAAAGTCCGCGACTCGATCCCTCAAAGCCGCGATTCCCGCTCGACGGCTCGCCCCCGCGGTGTTCTTAATAAGGTTTTCAACTTGACCGCCATCTTTCAACAAAGCTATCCGGGCGCCTTCCGCTGCACCTCGGAGTTTTTCTGCTACTTCTCTCGAGATGTGACCGCCA
>OMIW01000130.1 GCA_900299205.1 Pseudomonadota bacterium | reverse complement strand
CAAGCACTCCGTCCGGCACCTTCCCCCACGAACACCCCGCCTTAAAAGGAATCGGCCGCCTCACCTCCTCTCGCACCGCTCGCTTGTAAAACGGCGTAAATACCGCGTACGGCGTATGGTCAGGCTTCGCAAAAACGCTCGGCTCAACAAGAAGCGCATCAGAGAAGCTGTGAAACCCAATACCCGCCGCCTCGCAGCTCGCCGCGATCTGCCGATCTCGCTCGCGACTATACGGGGTATAGTCTTTGTTCACATACACCGAGTCAATCACCCCTTGCGCTGCAAGAGCTGCCACCACCTCTTGCGGTTCGCCATGGAACAGATGTAACACCCCCCCATCACGCCCGATCTGCTCCCCAAGCTCCGCGAGCGACTCAAGCATGAAGGCAAGGCCATTCACCGAGCGAAAGCGATGCGGCGCCGTCTGCGTATCGGTAAAGACAAAGCAAGGAATGATCGAGCGGGATCGCGCGCGAGCCGCAAGCAGCGCCGTGTTGTCGTCGAGCCGGAGATCGCGGCGAAAGATGAGGAGGGAGCTGGGGGTCATGAGGGGAGCGGGGTGGCTATCGTGAACCCTCAGGGTACTTCATTTGGGGGGTGACGGATAGAGGAGTGGCGCACCCCCAATGCCATCCTGCTCCGAGGAAGGGAGGACTGACATCACTCCGATGCTCATACTCCCTCTTTTGGAGGCGGGGGATCGCCTTGACTAAGGGGCGGGATAGTGTAACTTTGTTCATAAATAACTGTTTCGGGTAGAAGAATCTTTGGCGATGAATGCCGAGGACATCCCACAATCGTGGAGCGCTTCGGGCATTTGTCTTAAAGGTTTGGAAAAAGTTATTCGCAACCGGAACATCCGCAGAGCCAAGACACTTACCGCTCTGGCCGTATCTGGGGCACTCGCTGCGCCTCTTGCGGGGTGCTATTCTGATGGGGACATTACGGGGCCAGTTCCCCAAGTTGTTCCCGATGATAGAACCGCCAACACGAAGACCAACGCGGTCTTCTTCCGTAACAGCGACGATTGTCGCAAAAACCTGGCAGAAAGGGAAAGGCGTGGCTTGCCGCGGCTGTCCATCTCGCCCGATGATTGCGACGCTCAGATACTCGCCGCTCAGAAAGAGTACGGCGCCACTGTCCCGATCTTCAAGTCCGCACAGGAGTGTCAGCGGGACAAGGTCAAGTGCGAGCCCACCGAGGGAGGATACCGTCCGATCTTCGGGGGGGCTTACATTTACCCAGGTAGTAATCACTACCTCCCCATCTTCTTGGGGGGTACTGAGCGACGGGTTTACGTACCCTCAACCGTTTACTCGGGAGATCGAGCAGGGACCTGGGTAACGCCTTATGGACGCTCCATTACCCAGCACTACGTGGGTAGCGTTCAAGTGCCAAGACACACACAGTTCACTGCGCCAGCGCGTCCAGCGGCGGTGCAGGGAACCGGCTTAATCTCGGGCCGAGGTCAATCGGGCTTCGGATCGACATACAAAGCCACAGGTCGCGGCGGTTTTGGTAAGTGAATTTAAGGGCTGAGCCGAAGTAGGCTTGGCCCAGAGGCCTCTCCCCTGAGAGGCCTCTTCCCCTTCTTTCGTTTATCCGTCGCTCTGTTCCAAGCAGTGATTGTAAAGCGAATACTTTTATTGGGTTCACCACAGGTACGAGCGGTCACTCGAGGTAGCAAGGGGCAAATTCCGAGCTCCCTGTAGTGACCGCTTGTATCAACAATGCGCGCAATTCCCTTCAGAGCTCGCCGCCATTGGCAAAGTCATGTAATGGACAACGCCTACCAGGCAGAGGTTCTGGCAGACAAATCCCAGAAATACTGGGTGGAGGCTCTTCCGAATCCCTTTTTTGTCCAATTCTCCTCCGATGAGGAACAAAAAATCGCCGATGCCACCGAAGCTCTCGGCGCCATGTGTCAGGAATTCCTTGACTGGTTTTTCTCGGAGGACAATCCGGGCGATGTCGATGCTCGATTGCGAGCACTCTGCATCAAACCGGCCTATTGGGAAGCCATCAAGGCTTCCTGGGATCGGACGCAGCCGGAGGATCTCTCCCTGTATGTGAGGTTCGACCTCGCCGTTCCTGAATGGGATGGTCCGCCAAAGCTGCTGGAAATAAACGGAGAAACGCCCCTTCTTGGGTGTGAAACCGTGTACCAGTGGAATTGGTTGGCAGACATGCTTGAGAACCAAGCCGGTGATCTGCCCCCGGGAGCCTCCCAGGCAAACGAGTTCTGGGACCTGGTCAGCGACCAGTTGGATGCGATCATCAGGACCTACGGGACCAATGGTAAGATCTTCTCGTTTCTCGTTGATGAAAGACTCAATGAGGACATAGAGATGGCCGCCCAACTCATTCAGATGATCGAAGACAGCTCGATCGGGCAATACTGCCAGGTCGTGTTTCTCCGAGATCAGCTTGATGAGCGAGGCAACCTTCAGCAACGGGGAATTGGAATGGATAACGAGGGATACCTCGTGGACCATACCAATCACCGAATGCCCTTCATTTGGAAGATCTACGACTGGAGCGACCTCCAAAACGACGTGGAGGCGATGGGAAAGACCGACCTGTTCGCGAAAAGGCTCGTAACAGGAGAGGTCAAAGTCCTCGAACCGCTCTGGAAGCAAGTACTCTCCAACAAAGGGTCGCTTGCTTTCATTTGGGCGAAATTCAAGGATCATCCCACTTACGCTCCCTACCTCCTCGAGACCCATTTCGAATCAGGGGTGGGAGCCGAGGTGACCAAACTGCTGTGCAAACAGCATGTAAGGAAGCCATTTCTCGGCCTCGAGGGCGTTGCGACCACCATCTCCGATGGAAGTCTGATGCTAGAGTCCCGTGAAAGCTTCGGCTACGGCGAGGAGGGATTCGTCATTCAGGAGTACACTCCACTCCCCACAGCCTTTGATTACTACTACATGGTAGGGTCGTGGCTAGTGGGAGGGCTAGAGGATGGCAAGCCGGCGGGCTTCATTATTCGGGGCGACAAGTCCCAGATTACGGGCCGCCACTGCCTCATCATTCCCCACGTGGTGAGCGACCATCTGGTTGCCGGTTACTAATCGGGTTTCGGCCAGGCAAAGCGAGAGCGTCTGCGGTTTCATCCGACGACGCTCTCTATGTTTCCCCGGACCTTTTGGAACGGGAGGCGCAAGACCGGACGGAATCCCCTTTGACTAAGACAGATGCCTGAAGCGTTCCGTTTCACGAAGCGAGATATCTTCGTCAAGAAGATGACCGCCCGAGCACACCTTTCATCGCCACGCATCAAGGTTAAAACGGTTCACCGCGAAATTCCCCCACGAAATGGAGAGCATTTCGCGATGAACCAAAAGGTTATGCGAGTCCAAAGGCGCTGGAATCTCCCCATTACTCCTGATTACCTCGTTCCCGAGGCATGGATAAATGGTCTCCCCTCGGGAGTCCATTCGAATTTCCTCGCTCTCCTCGCGAGGGATGTCTGGTCGGAAGGGGACAGTCGGCCCCTGTACGATTACATCCAGTCTCGGAAAGGAGAGATGTCACCCGACTTTCTCTCCATGCTCGAGCTATGGCTCCAAGATGAACTGAAGCATTACGAGGCGATGCGTCGGTGCTTCCATGCCATCAGTGGCGTCGGCTACGATGAGATGGACGCCTTCTTCGTGGAAAGGACCCATGAGGTCGAACCGATCAAGGCCGTTTTGCGGGATGAGTTCACCATTCTGGTGGCTCTTGCCTTTGACGAGCTGGGCTCAACGATGTCCTACCGTCGGGACGTTGACGAGTACTATCGGTTTTACCCCCCGGGAATCGAAGCCATTGGGCGCAACCTGTTTGCCGATGAAGGTGTGCATTTTGGCAATGCCATAGCTCTCCTTAAGCAACATCACCAAAGCCGGCTCGGCGAGGTGAAGGCAACGCTCGAGGAGATTATACGACTTGAGGCCGAGCTGGGTAGGTACACCAAGACCTTCTTCCTCGACCATGCCCAGGAGATAAACCGTTTTCCGTCTTACTTCAATGAGCGGATTGTGGCAAAGATCCTGGGTTGCCTCGGTTTGGCTGCTCACCCGGCGAATATGAGCGCCCTCTGGATGTGGCGTCCTGAAGGTTGTGAGCGGGTCCCGATTGCTATGGACCCAGCGTGGAGCGGACGACTTGTCTCATCGGCAACATCGTCACCTCAATAACACCTCCGACGAGCGTGTTCTGCTGCGAGGCCAATTCCTCGCAGCAGTCCCTTCTTTCCACGTGCGATATTTGCAAATTCTTCCCCGGGCAGTCGGCGGAAGAGCCCTCGGGCAAAAGGTGTCAGAGACCCCGAGCAAGACAATAATCAGTCTCCAATCCCTCTTTCCCCGTCAATTCCAGCAACAATCTCCCTCCCGATTCGATAATAGCTTCCCCCCAACCACCGGTGACGACGGTATCGAAGAGGAGTACCCTTATGT
>OMIW01000129.1 GCA_900299205.1 Pseudomonadota bacterium | reverse complement strand
GGGATTCGAACCCTCGATAGGGGATTAGCCTATACACGCTTTCCAAGCGTGCGCCTTCAGCCACTCGGCCATCTCTCCTCAAAGTTACCCACTTCTTTTTCAACCCTCTGATTGTCCTCCCAATCACCCACTTTAATCGGAGCTTGGGTGTCGATTGGGAGAACAAAATCGAGAGGACCGTGATTGTCGGTTGACCCCGCTCGCCTAAAACAAGCACCGACTGGTTGAAAACGCGCTCTGAGAGATTCGAACTCCCGACCTTCTGATTCGTAGTCAGATGCTCTATCCAACTGAGCTAAGAGCGCTTGAGCGTCATTGTAGACTGAATCTGCGGAAAGACGCAAAGTTTCGAGGGGCAAAAAACGTGAAGGGCTCGGGAGAATAAGTTGCTTTAAGTCATCGGATAGATATCGGAGTCGAGGGCCTGTTCCGGCAACACTTGCACGAGGAGGGTTTTTTCAGGTACCTTTCCCTGGATGATTGAGGAAGGATGGCCGAGTGGTTTATGGCGCTGGTCTTGAAAACCAGTGACTCGGAAACGGGTCCGGGGGTTCGAATCCCTCTCCTTCCGAGTTTCTTGCTTGAGCTTTCGACCGCTGGCTTCGAGTCGGGGGGGGGATTGTGGAGAGATGGCCGAGTGGCTGAAGGCGCTCGCCTGCTAAGCGAGTGTACGGCTTTTAAACCGTACCGAGGGTTCGAATCCCTCTCTCTCCGATTCTCAGTGGAATTCTGGACGATTGATGAGTCTTATATCCGAGTGGACTCCTGAATTGGTTTCCTCGTGGATGGGATTTGCTCTCGACGAGGCTTCGGAGGCCGCCTCTGATGGGGAGGTACCCATCGGCGCGGTCGTTGTCCGGGGGCTGGAGGTGGTTGCTCGGGGGCGAAATCGGACCGAGGAGCGGCGGAGTCCAGTGGCTCACGCAGAGTTAATTGCTCTAGAGGCCGCATCCGCTCGTATTGGTGATTGGCGCTTGGCGGGTTGCGTGCTCGTGGTGACAGTAGAGCCGTGTACTATGTGTGCCGGTGCGTTACTGTTGGCCCGGGTCGAGGGGGTCATATTTGGCACTCGCGAACCTCGGACTGGTGCCCTCGGCTCCCTCTATGATGTGAGTCTCGCGGTTCCTGAGGCTACGAGGCCTCGGGTCGTCGGGGGAGTGCGAGAAAGCGAGAGTCGCAAGTTGCTTCATTCTTTCTTCGAGGGGATCCGTAGCGACTAAAGCGTAGGGCGGGGCCTTCCGAGGTGGGACGGGTGAGTTTCTCGCCTCAGCCTGCAATTCAGGCAAGGAGTTGCTTTGATGATTCTGTCCAACATGGTATAAGTGCGGTCGCTTTGGGTAGTTGGCTACTAATCTTTTCTATTATTCATAGGTTTGGTTTTTTGGGGTTGAGAACGCTCTGCGGAGAGATGGCCGAGTGGCTGAAGGTGCCTGACTCGAAATCAGGTTCACGGGAAACCGTGACGGGGGTTCGAATCCCTCTCTCTCCGAGCATATTTTAGGGCAGTTGCCGGATTATTACCTTCCGGTCGTTCGATCCAAGGTCCTAAAAATCCCTGATTCTTAACCCCTTATTTTAGCAAACGGGAGCCATGGCGCCTCAAGAGAATGGCTATCCTGGTTGAATCTCTCGCAGGATTCGCGCAATCAACCCGCCTGCGTCAACTTTAGTCCCAGTCAGACAACTTTCGCCAGCCGGAAGGCAGAAGTGTCGCTCAATTTCACGCCTCCTCTTCATGGCCTCGTTGGTAGCTAATTTGTCACCTTTGGTAATCACGGTGATGAGCGGAATATCTCTTTCCCGGGCTATCGAGGCCACAAATAACTCGTCCTCCTCGGGGTCTCGCCTAATGTCGTTGAGCAAACAGATGAGGGATAGCGAGGGACGCTGAGTGAGGTAAGTTACAGTAGCTTTTTCGAGGGCAACCCGTTTTTTCTTGGAAAACTGTGAGTAGCCGAACCCCGGCAAGTCAACAAATACTATCGGCCACCGATGCTCCCCTTCAACAATCTCTGCCTGATAAAGGTTGAACTGCTGTGTACGACCCGGAGTCGAACTTGCACGAGCGATGGAGCGACGACCGGTTACTCGATTAATGAGCGTTGATTTGCCAACATTTGTTCGTCCGATAAATGCGACTTCAGGGATTGTTGTCAGCGGTAAGTCTGCAGATTCATCGGCTCCGCGCATAAAGGTGGCGTTAATTATCCGAATAGGGGCAGAGAAAGGCTCATTCCGTTGGTTCATTCGTTAAGACTCCCTTGGGCAAATAAGAGGACTTAATCTGTCCCTCGAGGAGGCGAACCCTCTTCGATAGAAAGATAAGGTAAGCAACGATTAGGCCCCAAATCACTGAGTACCCCGCAAGGAGGGATGGAAACGTATCAGGAGTGGCAATTTCAGGCATGATATTCATCTTTTGAGGGGAAATCAGAGAGTTTTCTAGTTAGTAAAACGAGAGCTGCTTAATGTTCTTTCAAGAATCCCTATCCGGGCTCTTGCGAGCACAAGCCATACCATGAAGGACATAATAGCTACCGTGGAGACGAGAAAGGCTACGGTAAAAAGGGGGTGTCGGAGCCCCTGATTCTCAATAACCTGGGGATGAAGCTGAGCTGCTTGAGGAAGGAGTTTGACAGAAATCCAGACAAGAGGGACGGTAGCTGAGCCTATTATAGAGAGCACAGCCGCCTGCGGTCCGATAACCTCCCGTTCCCCGAAAGCGCGAAGAAGGACGAATGCCACAAATATCAGCCATAACAGGAGAAATGTTACGAGGCGGGGCTCCCACCTGAACCAGGTATTCCACGCGGCGTGTCCCCAAATCATTCCGGAACCGAGGACGATAGTGCAAAGAAGCAGGCCCACTTCACCTGCAGCCTCGTTCATTGCATCGTCGCTTACATTTCCAAAAAGCAAAAACTTAATCCCGGCGATGAATGAGATACCGACCGCAGCATATGCGGCTATTGCAGAGCCCACGTGAAAATAGAAGATCCTCTGGACGGCTCCCATGACCTGTTCGTTAGGGACCTTCATAAAGATGATCCACAACGAGAGGGGAATTAGTGCCGATGCAACCAAGGCTGAGAGCCGCTCGGTTGTGTCATGCCAAGATGGAATCATGATTTCACCGCAAATTCAAAAAGATTAATGCCCCCGACAAGGTACACTACATCGGCAATAATGAGGAGAGGAAGCCATGGAGACTGCCAAATACCACCTCCTACCAAGGACTCAAGAGTTAGTTCAATTCCGGAAAGGGTGAGAGGAAAGGACAGGGGGATTGCGAGAAGGGGTAGAATAATACCTTGGAGGCGCGCACTAATCGTGATCGTAGAGAGGAGTACTAAAAGAGAGGAAAATCCAATCGAAAGAAGCGATGCGCAAACAAGGAGTTGGTCCCACACCTTAAAAAGGGATAAATCGAGGAGAAGCGAGAGGGTTGATGCGCTTACCATCGCCCCACCGGCGATAAAGAGAGAAATTGCACATACCTTCGCAAGGAACAAAGAAGCAGGAGGAATCCCCATGACGCGGAGAGCATCGATAGCACGCTCACGATAGTCGACCGCGCAGCCGTGCTCGACAAAAGTGAGGATCGAAAAGATGAAGCTTGCCACCAGCAGCGCGGGGGCAATTCGGAGTATGTGCTCTCTTATCAACATTGCACTCGTTGTTCCGATAGCGAGTATGGTGGCGTTCATGAGCGAAAGCGTTACAAGCCCCGTCGCGCCCTCTCGGGAGAACAGCATGAGGGAGATATCTTTTTGAACAAGAATATACCAGATGCGTCCCGGCGAGGGTTTGCGAGGCGGAAAACAGGGCGAGGGGGACGTGCTCATCGGAACGCTCACCTATTGGAGTAATGGTAGTAATCAAGAGCCAAGTCAATTTCGGCTCGATTTTCAGCGTGATGTTGGATAGTGCCTCGTTCAAGGACGATAACGCTCGAAGCAAGAGGTAGTAATCGAGTCAGGTCATGAGTTGCTATAATGGTCAGGTGACCAAGACCCTTTCGTGCTTGAACAGAATCAGCGAACAGTTTCCCACCTGCATCATCAAGATTGCTCGTGGGCTCGTCAAAGAGGAGTAGCTCAGCGGAAGAGCTAAAAGCGCGCAGGAGGGAAACGCGAGCGGTTAGCCCTCGGGACAGGTTTGAGAGTTTGGAATTTAGCGAGGCTGCCAGTCCCCAATTTTCCACGCTCTCCTGGGGAATGGGAGAACCCTCCAGTCTGGCAAACAGGGAAAGGTTCTGCGCTACGGTGAGGCCCCCGAACGCCAATGCGTCGGTCGTCGCAATCGCGATCCCACGATGCCGTCGAGTAATCGAGCCTATTGATGGCTTAATAAGCCCAGCCAGTGTTCGGATTAAGGTGGTTTTGCCAGCCCCGTTGTGTCCCACGATCAGTATTACCTGTGCTCGCTGCCCCAAAAGAGTAATCTGAGAAAGAGAAAAAAATCCCCGCTTCAGACCGATATCGCGCAGAGAGATGAGGGTACAATCATCTGTGAGCGAAGGGGACGTTTTGTTTCCAAGCATACGAGCGATTCCATACCGAGGTGATGACTGTGAGCAGATCAATCGTGGTGCTGCCCCCTCGACGGTTCAGCTAATCCTCCTCGCGAAGTTTAGAAAATTCCCGTTCATCCACCTTCCCGAGTTCTCGGTCGGCAGATAAATCAGCGATCCTCTGGCTTCTTCGAGCCAGTCGTGCTGCTTCTTCATCGGAACCGGATGTGAGGAAAGGAGCAGGATCCGCTTGGTCTCTGATCAACGGGGCCAAGGTCCATAGCACGAGCCCTGATGTGATGAGGCACAGGATTATCAGCACCATCTGTTCTAGACCTCTGAAGAATGCACAAACATCGCCCTCGGCGAGAGGGCGGCTAGGGTCCCCATCGTCATGATTAAGACCCCCACCCAGAGCCATACCTGAAGAGGGTTTATGAAAACTTTCAACGCCACGCTACCACTATCATCTCCGTGAACCCCAGCTAAGACGATGTAAAGGTCTTCTAACCAATCCATTCTCAGAGCAACCTCTGATGTTGTTTCTTGGTTACGGAAATATCGGCGCATCTCGGGGGTTAGAGAAAACGGGGGGGAGCTCTTGTTACTGATTTGTGTGACATCGAGATGGGCGGCCAGTGCCTGATAATTTGGCCTTCGCTCCTCTGAGAGTTCCCTGAGAGTGATGGAGTATCGGCCGATGGTGACAGATTCTCCCGGTTTTAAACTTAGCTCTTGCTCCGTTTTATGGGCCATTGACGAGGTAATAGCTACGGCGGTTAATGCCACTCCTATATGCACAAGAGCTCCCGCAAACCTTCGATGATGTTTTGAGAGTGCAGATGTAGTGGCGCTAAGGAGAGATGGGTGGGTCGGTCGCTGAGCTCTGACGGCCCGATACAATTCACGTAGTACCGAGAGAACTACGAACCAACTAAGTGAGTAGGCAAGAGTCGGATAAAAACCACGAACCCCGATTATGAGCAGAAACACACCAATCGCCAATCCTCCGATGGCAGGGGTGGCGCACAAATGAAAGAGGCGACGTCCATTTGAACGTCTCCACGCCGCCGCTGGTCCAACTCCCATAAGAAATAACATCAAGAGGAAAAAAGGTATCGTCACCGCATTGAAAAACGGGGCCCCTATCGTCTGTTTTACCCCTGTTATCGCCTCAGATATCACCGGGAACATGACTCCCCAGAGCACCGAGAAGCAGATGCTGAGAAACACGAGATTGTTAAAGAGAAAAAAGGCCTCCCGAGATAACAAACTTTCAAGTGAGCGCTCTGAGCGTAAGAGGGCTCTACGGTAATAGCTCAGCCATGTTAAGCCCACGGCAAGTACTGAGAGGTACGTTAGGAACAGCCACCCGATGTCGGTTGATGCGAAGGCATGTATGCTTTGAACAATGCCTGATCGGGTAAGAAACGTCCCGAAAACGGTCAGCCCGTAGGTTAATCCAATCAGCCACACGTTCCAGAATCGGAGCATCTGTTTGCGCTCCTGGATCATCACGGAATGAAGAAATGCCGTCCCGCTCAGCCAGGGAAGAAACGATGAGTTCTCTACCGGGTCCCACGCCCAAAACCCGCCCCAGCCAAGTTCCAGGTATGCCCAATGACCTCCGAGTGTGATACCCACGGTGAGGAATGCCCAGGCAACAAGGGTCCATCGCCTCGTCAACATGATCCATTTATTGGAAAGGTTGCCTGATGCCAGAGCTCCTAAGCAAAAGGCGAAAGGAACGGCGAAAAGGGTAAAGCCCGCATATAGCATCGGAGGATGAATCGCCATGTATGGATTCTGGAGGAGAGGATTGAGTCCATTTCCATCGGCAGGTACGATCGGCGTCTGAAGATATCGAAAAGGGTTTGTGCTAAAGAGGGTCACCGATGTGAAGAAGAAGGTGGATGAATTTGCCGCGGCGATAACCCAAGCCATCATCTCGCTCTTGGCCTGACGTTGCTGAATGGCGAGCAACGCAGCCCCAAGGCCAAGGAAGCTCGCCCACAATAACATCGAGCCATCCATACCTCCCCATACCGCGGTAATTTTGTAAATCCATGGCATATCGCGGCTTGAGAACTGCCAAACGAACTGGTTGGTATAATCCTCGGCAAGGAATGCCCCAGCGAGACTCGCAAGAGATATAAGAAGAAGCGCGCCACATGAAATGGTAGCTCTCGTGGATGCGAGGAAGAGAGCGGATGAGGAGCGGAGAGCGGCCGTGATCGCGAGCAGAAGAGAAGAGCAGCAAAACAACCATGCGAGCATCAGGGTTAAATGACCAAGCTCTGAAGACATAAAAGGTGCTCGCAACTACTAGACTGACGTCAGATAAGGAAATGGCTTGCTCTCAATCTGGGGTCGCCACGCTCGGTTCATATTTTGAGGGGCATTGAGTCAGGAGACTCGTCGCATGGAACGCTCCATCTTTCCAATCCCCATCGATCAAAACGTCCCTACCGGGGGCAAACATGTCTGGCTTAATATTCCGATAAATAACGGGAATCGACTTGTCAGATGCGTCCCTGTCAGCTAAACGGAACGAAAGCACGAATGATGGTGAAACCGCATATGAGAGGCCTTCCGCAGCCACTTTTCCTCCCATTCTGATCCTCATCCTACTTTCTTGCTTAAGGTTGATTATCTCGGAGGGAGTCAGAATCACCGAGGCGGTGCTCATTGTGGCCTGCCAGATGAGAGCAGCCCCTACGGCAATGGCACCGACGATAATACTGAGAAGACGCGTTTGGCCAGACATAGACCGACCGAGCCGAAAAAACGTGACTGAAGCCTTAACCGCTTCACCAAATATCGAACACTGAGGGCTGGATAAGGCACCTGAGCATTAGGTGGGTTAAAGCGCCGGAGTTGGTGCGCCTACCCAGAAATAATTAATCTTGACCCTTGAATTATAGCGATTATTTGAAAAATAACAACAACTCGACGTCGGGATATGCTGGTATGGAAGCGGGATAAAAAAGAGAGGGCTGTTCCGTATGTTTACTTGAGGTACGGGCTGAGAGAGCTCTCGATCCACTCCTTGTTGAAAAAGGGGGCGGGGTTGATTGGATCGCCATTGATAAACGCGCCTATCAGGTACCGCCCCACATTTTGGCCAAAGTGGCGCTGCGGTTTTCCGATATTTGCCCCGACTATGACTCGTGAGCCCAAGGACAGCGGTGAAGACTCAAGAAGGCCGTAAACGAGCACGAGACCAGAGCCAGAATCAACCCCTACTGCGTTTCCGAGAGGTCCTAAATGTTCGTTGAAAACTACGGTCCCTTGTCCGATTGATTTTACACCGGTGGCTTCGCCCTCTCGTAATTGAAAGGGCATGGGACTGGTACGGAAGGATTCTGTCTCTGTCGCTATTGTCAACCGGCTCCGAAAGGGGGCGACAAGCCGACCTGAAGGTTTTGTAAGCGGGCCCTTGAGGGGCGTGGGTAACCGGGGCTTTACGGCAAGTAACCGGGAAATTACTGCCAGGTTTACCTCGAGAAATGAACCAAAAAACTGCTTGAGAGAAGTTTCTGGACTGAGGGTTTCCCCCTGAAATAACAGCGATGCGTCATAAAGGTTTGATTCTCTTCGGAGGAGGGAAACCGAAGAGGATATCATGCCTAATACGTCGTCTTGACGGATCCTGATAGTTTTCTCGGGAGCACTTGCCGAGCGAACGGCAATTCCGAGAGGGGTGGAGGCGGTATTAAGAGCCCGATTCTGGGCATAGATGCGAATGGTGGAGCCATCAGAGGCTGATGGTGGTGCAAAAAGGGTTAGAAATTTATCAGCTCTGCCGGCGGAGCCTCGCAGGGATATTGGAATACCAGGAATTTTTCGCGTTCCGATCATGATCCCCGCAGATTCTACACCTTCCCCTGAGGTCTGGATAATGGCAACCGCGGGTTCTGCCTCGGTGAGAGATTGAGGGCCTTTGAACAGCGAGATGCCCGGAGTCTCGTCTGAGTGAGGAATTGCAAAATCTTGAGATGATTGATTACCCTGCCCATCCTCAACGGCGACCCGGAGAATTAGCTGACCCTGTGACGGGGGATCCGACGCGACGCTTAGAAGTAATTCCTCAACAGCAGGTTGTGCTGGAGGAGAGTAGCTCTGGGATAGAATAGTTTTTTTTCTCTTACCATCGACTCTTTGAACCGTCATTAACCTAATGCCCTGGCTATCCCCAACCGTCACAATAACCGGGGAGGGGGCCAGACCAACGGGACGAAGCTGTTGCAGGGAAATTGAGGAGCCCCATAGTTGTAGGCCATCTCGACAGCCAAGGGGGCCGAGGGTGAGGATTGCGAAGGTAAGACTCAAAAGGGGAGAAATATGAGAAAATCTCAAGCTAAAAGCCTCCAGACATCTAGCATATCAAGAGAACGGGACACCGCTGGCCGACCAGATGTGTCTTCGGTTTGTGTTTATGCCCCATCTGCTCATGGCCGCAAACTGGTCGAAGCGCAGCCCAGACGAAACTCTCCGTCCGTTATAGCAGTCGACGTCAGAGCATTTGTTCAATCTTAAAGACACGACTTTATGTATCTCTTTCGCCAAAGGTTTCGATGAAAGGATGCGACAAGTGGTGAAAGCGATGCTTGACCAAACAATAGCCCAACCACAGATTCGGGAACGGGATAGGGCTATTCCAGGTGTGTAACGGCTCAGGTTTAACTAACCTCAGGTTTCCAAATCATGCAATCCCATTCTTGTGGTGCTGTTTTAATTTGACTGCGGATTCCGAGAAGAAGGGGGGGGGCTTTGATCCGTACCTTATGATTTGAGTAGAAATGTGAGAGCGAGAACAGAGAGGCCGATTATCGAGAGGGTAAGTAGGTATTTATATTTGAGACAAGGGGAGTTAGGTTTTTTCTGAGGAGCTACTTTTCCAGCTATTAGGATCTGGTCTGGGGGTTTTAAGACATGGCTTCTCACGCAATTCGCCACCTCCATGGCGGTCCGAGGCCTTTGATTAGGATCTTTGGCAACAAGGCTTGTTACTAATTGTGAAAACCACGCAGGAATTCCGGGGTTCTCGCTGTGGAGCGGCGGGATTTTTTTGCTCACATGCTGGTACATGAGACCCTCTGTCGATTCGGCATCGAAAGGTAAATGTCCCGAGCATAATTCGTGGCAAAGAATGCCGAGAGCATATAGGTCAGTTTGGGGGTCGGCGACCTTCTTCCTCCAGAGCTCGGGGGCAAGATAGTGAGTTGAGCCGACGATTCGGTCACTGAAGAGGTCTGTCATACCGCTTGCGGACGCGACCCCGAAATCGATAATCCGTATGCCCCCTGAGACGTCGCAGATAATATTTGATGACTTTATATCCCGGTGGACTATTTCTGCGCCGTGTACCGCTTCTAGGCCCTCTGCAATAAGCAGGACCATACGACAAATCTCTTCGAACTTCAGGGAGTGAGTGTGAGCTAACTTTTGAAGGGATTCACCCTCGAGGTATTCCATTGAATAGAAGGGAATGCCGCGATCATTCCCCCAATCGTACACGCGAATTACTGATGGATGAGTGATTGAGCGTGAGACAACGAACTCGCGCATGAAACGCTCTCGCTGATCGGCGTCGACGGCGAGAGAATAATGGAGTATTTTTAAGGCGACAGGTCGGTTGCTGAGGAGATTGTCATGGGCGAGGTACACGTTCCCCATCCCGCCCGAGCCGAGCACTTGCTGGATCGTGTATCTTTCAGCCCAGACTGTTTCAGGGGCAAGTAAGGTAGGGTCCGGAGAGTGAGAAATCTTCGCCTCCTGAGGAGTATATTCACACCAACTATGCACGATAAACTACTTGATGCGCTTAAAGATGAATTTTACTCTGGAAAACCGACAAAAATATCATCGAAGGTCAAATCATGATTAAAGATTTGGAAAATTCTGATTCTCGGATTACCGATAACCAAAAGGAGTTTGTTTCGTTTTTGGTTCATAATCGGGTCCTTTTATTCGGGGAGTTTGTTACTAAATCGGGAAGGCATTCCCCATTTTTTCTCAATTTTGGCCAAATTTGCGAGGGTGAAGCGGTTAAAAGGTTGGGAATCCTCTATGCCCGATGGATTATCGAGCTTTTTGGGAGACGGAGATTTGTCATTTTTGGACCAGCATACAAGGGGATTCCGTTGGCGGTGGCGACGGTCGTGGGGTTGGCTGAGCTGGGCTACGAGGCGCGTTACCTGTTCAATAGGAAAGAAAAAAAAGCGCACGGGGATGGAGGTTTGTATGTCGGAAAGCTACCTGAATCGGGTGAAACAGTAGTTTTGGTGGATGATGTGGTGACGGCCGGAACAACCCTTCGTGAGATGCTCCCGGCTGTTATGCAGCTGTGTGCGCAGGCAACTTTTGGCGGGGTGGTTGTCGGCGTAGATCGCAATGAAAGAGGCGAGTCCCTCTCGGCGAGAGCCGAAGCCGAGCAGGCATTCGGTACTCGAGTCATGCCTCTTGTCTCGATGCGACAGATAGTTGACTACCTATCGAATTCGAACTCCTCCGGCAAAGTGTTGTCGAATTCAGAGCGAGATGGCTGCCTCCAGTACCTTCTCGAATATGGAGCTGATTAGGGCAGGTGACCCAGTATTTGGTTAAGGAGATCATGGTAAGGAAGTTCTCGGTGTTCAATCTCACTCGGAAAAGAAATATTGAGGGTGCCGGACTGTTAGATATTCGTTTTTTCTTGGTTTGCCTGATTCTGGTGATGGCGCACGTCTCGGTTGGGTCCCCTATTGCTCGCGGAGATGCGAATGAAGAGGCGAGAAGAGTCTATGGGCTAGTGATGAGTCCCTTCTGTCCAGGACGATTGCTCTCGGATTGCCCCAGCGAACAGGCAACAAGACTTAAGGACCAGATCCTTGATGATCTCAATTCCGGGAAGACATCAAAAGAGGTTCTTCATCAACTTGAGGGACGGTTCGGCCCTGCAGTACTAGCGATGCCGGCAGGAGCGGGAATGGGGCTCGTTGCTTGGGTCATTCCTCCGATATTTTTTATCATCGCGTTGGTGGCTGGAGCACTATGGCTCTTGCGTCGTCGAACTGAGGGAGATGGCCCAGAATGATCTGATGCGGGAAAGTATGGCGTCTAAACTGGCGGAATCAGCCATCTTTCCTCTTTTGATCATCACCACTTCGCATCAACTACAATGAGGACGAGAAGGAGGGGAAGGTAAAAAATAGATGCCTTGAGGAGATTTCTTGCGTCTGAAACACTTCGCGAACGAGCAGCTTTCGCACTCGCTTGAAGCATGTATGCGCCCAGGATCAGAGACCCTCCCAGATAGGTGGTTCCCGTCATTCCGATTACCGAAGGAAGGATGGCAATCGGAATCAAGGCAACCGAGAACAGCACCACCTGACGAAACATGCTATCTCCCGAGGGATCGACAACCGATAGCATTCGAAAGCCGCCTCGAGAATAGTCATCCCGATACATCCAAGCGATGGCGTAGAAATGAGGATGCTGCCAGATAAAGAGAATCAAAAAAAGTACCCAAGCGCCGATATCAAGTTCCCCAGAGGCTGCCGCCCACCCCCCTACTGGTGGAAGAGCACCAGGAATAGCTCCTATGAGAGTATTGAGCCAGGTGAGCCGTTTTAATGGCGTGTACACGATTACATACAAAAATGCGGTCAAAATGGCCAAGAATGCGGTGAGAAGATTGACTTGCCAAAGAAGTAGCCCTGTGCCGGATAGGACGAGAAGGACTCCGAAGCTAAGAGCGTGTGCCGGTGCTATGATCCCGGCAGGTATGGGTCGTCTCCGGGTTCTGACCATGCGGAGATCCGCATCTCTCTCGAGATATTGATTAAGCACACCAGATCCCCCACAGCAAAGTGCTGTGCCAAGAAGGCAGATCCATAGGTTTTTTGTGAAACCAAGCGGGCCTCCGGCAAGGAAATATCCCAAGACTGTAGTGACCAGAACTAACGTCATAATCCGTGGCTTTGTCAGCTCAAGGTAGGCTAACGCAAGACCTGCTGTTTGACTTTTTGATGGTGTGGGGAGGCTCCTCGAAGAGGGAGGATTATCCGCCTGAAAAGAGCAGGATGAATCTTCTTTAGAATGGAGACGAGGTGCGTCTTTGCTCAATGACCGTTCGTCCATGGATAATCCGGAAAAAGAACCCCTCGTTCAGGGGGTACGCTCCTCTTCGGAAACCTCAAATTGTTATCGAAAAAAAGCTAATTGGGAAAATTATAGCTCAGGGAGCGGAGCCTGTCGAATTGTGGAGCCTCGTAGGTCCAGTAATTCTTTACGAAAATTCGGGACGATAAGGTCGTCGTAAGAGGTTTTGTAAGGTGTCAGAGGGAGAGGCGGTGCCCGAAATTATCTTTTCCATTTCGGCGCAAATCGGCATCGACACCCGATAGCTTGTGGCCAATTCCATCACTCGGAAGACGGTACTGATTCCCTCAGCGACGGAGCCAAGTGATTTGGTTATCGATTCCAATGATTCCCCCTGTCCGAGTCGGAAGCCAACGGTCCGATTTCGGCTTTGTGCGCTCGATGCTGTCATGATGAGGTCGCCTAATCCAGACAATCCGAAAATAGTCTCAGCCTTGGCTCCCGCCGCAGCACAGAAGGGGCGCATCTCAGCCAGGCCCCGAGTGATTACGGCCGCGCGTGCCGAATCTCCGAGCCCAAGTCCGTCACTGACGCCAGCAGCTATCGCGATGACATTCTTGAGGATACCCCCTAACTCAACCCCGAGGGGATCGTCCGAGGTATAGACCCTTAGGGAAGTGCCCGAGAATAAATCAGCAACAGCTCGGGCGGCAAAAGGATCAAGCGTCCCCGCTACCAATGCAGCTGGTAGGCCTCGCAAAACATCGGCCGAGAAGGATGGTCCTGAGACGACAACGCGACGAGGATGCTCAGGAAGCAGCCGGGTTAGGACCTGAAGAGGAGTTTCGCAAGTCTCTGGATCAAACCCTTTCGAGGCACTAACCAGGATGGCATCTCGGTCAAGAGTTCTCAAAAGGGGGGCAATATGGCTGATAACTCGGGCAGGAAGAGCTAAGAAGACGATTTGAGAGCCGAGTGTCTCGTCAATGGTATTCACCACATGGATGCCCCTATCAAGCTCATGAGGAATCTTGTAGGGGATGTTGAGACTGTGCTTGCGGATCGAATCACGAACGGCGAAGTCTTTTGTCCAGGCGAGTACGGAGCCGACCTGCTGACTCAAACAATGAGCAAGAGCAGTCCCCCAGTTGCCAAGCCCAATGACGGCTATTCTTGGCGTGCCTTTTGAATTATCGCTCATCCCAACGGGGTCTCCCTTTTTCTCAGTTAGGACTCTTCCTCTTCAACGATCAGAGGGGTTGCGGCAAGCACCTGCTCACCTTCATCCAGATTGACGAGCTTGACCCCGAGAGTGTTTCTTCCCAAGACCCGAACATCTTTGGCAGAAAATCGGATTGCTTTCCCTCCTGAAGTCATGAGGAGGACCGCAGCTTCGGGAGGGACGAGGAATGAGCTCACAACGGCTCCGTTTCTCTCCCCTGTTTGAATATCGATTAATCCTTTTCCGCCCCGATTCTGGACCCGATAGCTCGAGAGGGGGGTCCGTTTTCCGAAGCCTCGCTCGCAAACCGTAAAGAGGGTTAGATCGCTGTCCGAAACCACGATATCTTCCTCGGAGTCTGTCGGGATACCTTCCCCTTGATCCTCGGAGCCACGAGCGGCGGTCGTCATCGATATTACTTCGTCACCATCCTCGAGGGCGATTCCCTTAACCCCACGGGCGGTCCGTCCCATCGGCCTGACGTTATCCTCATTGAACCGTATCGACATACCTTGCCGTGTGCCAAGTACGACATCGTCCTGACCGTTTGTGACGCCAACACCGACAAGAAGATCGCCCTCATCCAGAGAGCACGCAATAATTCCGTGGTTCTTTGCCCTCACAAAATCGGTAAGGCTTGATTTCTTGATGATCCCCTGGCGCGTCGCCATGACAAGATAGGAGTTCTCCGTGAATGCCTGGATCGGGATGATCGCAGTTATTTTATCGTTTGGCTCAAGATTGAGGAGATTGACTAAAGCACGTCCACGAGATACTCGCCCGGACTCTGGAATCTGGTAGACCTTCAGCCAATAAAGCCTTCCCCGCGAAGTTGTGAAGAGAATATAGGACTTCGCGCTCGCTACAAAGAGGTGCTCAATGTAATCTTGTTCTTTTGTTGCAGCACCACTAATCCCCTTTCCACCTCGGCGCTGTTGACGGTATTCCTTGAGGGGGGTGCTCTTTGCATAGCCGGCGTGACTGATGGTGACTGCCATCTCTCGATCTTCAATCAGGTCTTCGAGAAGTATTTCGTCTCCTTCATCATCTATGATTTGTGTCCGGCGCTCATCACCAAACTCTTCCCGAAGTAATTCAAGTTCGCCGATTATTATCGTGTCAACCTTTTTTGCGTCGGCAAGTATGCCGATAAGGCGCTCGATTTCCGCTGTTAATTCGGCGTGCTCCTGCTCGATCGCCAAACGCTCGAGCCCGGTTAGTTTCTGCAGCCGAAGGTCGAGAATGGCCTGACTTTGGAGCTCCGTGAGCTCAAAGCGTACCATGAGTCCGTCGCGGGCATCTTTGGGGCTTTCAGCGCCTCGAATAAGTTGGATCACTTCATCAAGATTCAGCAGAGCGATCCTGAAGCCCTCTAAAATATGCATCCGCTCCTGAGCCTTTTTAAGCTCGAACTGGGTGCGCCTCGTGACAACATCACGACGATGATCGACAAAACGGTTGATTAGGTCGCGGGTCGAGAGGGTAACCGGCTGACCCTCGACAATCGCTAGATTGTTGACGCCAAAACCAACCTGGAGAGGAGAACTTTTGTAGAGTTGGTTAAGCACGACTTCGGCGGTCGCGTCTCGTTTTAACTCCATGACGATCCGCATCCCCGAGCGGTCTGATTCATCGCGAAGTTTTGAGATGCCCTCGACGATTTTTTCAGTCATCAATTCGGCAATACGCTCTATCAAGGTTGTTTTATTAACCTGATAGGGAATTTCAGTCACGATAAGCGCATCAACCTCGCGGGTAGCGGTCTTTATTCGTTCAACCTCGACCTTGGCTCGAACCTGTATGTTACCGCGCCCGGTGAGAAAGCTCTGCCGTATGCCTGATCGGCCAAGGATGGAGCCCCCTGTTGGGAAATCGGGGCCGGGAATTATTCTTATAAGCTCTTCGGCGGAGATGTCAGGGTCGTTTATGAGGGCTATAACGGCAGATATAACCTCGGCAAGGTTGTGGGGGGGCATTCGACACGCCATACCCACTGCGATCCCTTGAGCTCCGTTAATAAGGAGGTTGGGGGCTATCGATGGGAGCACAGACGGCTCCTCACTCGAGTCATCGAAGTTGGACAGAAAGTCGACCGTATCTTTACCGATATCGGCAAGAAGGCGCTCCGACAGCTTGGTCATCCGACACTCGGTGTACCGATAGGCTGCCGGCGGATCGCCATCAACTGACCCGAAATTACCCTGTCCATCAATCAGGGGGTATCGCATGTTCCACGGTTGCGCGAGTCGGACGAGAGCATCATAGACGGGCTGGTCGCCGTGCGGGTGGAGCCGCTTCAACACCTCGCCGACGACTCCAGCGCATTTTGAGTGCTTCTTACCTGGAAGGTGGCCCTCCTCAAACATGGCAAAGAGCACCCGTCTCTGCACCGGCTTGAGGCCGTCCCGCACATCAGGAAGAGCTCTTCCCACGATGACTGACATCGCGTAGTCCATGTAAGACTGCCGCATTTCATCTTCGATGTTTACGAGGGAGAGCGCTTCCATAGGGTCTTGGGTTTATAAAACTGGACAGAGAGAGACCGAGCCGAAAAATTGCAGTTCAAGCCCCTAAGCCTACCCGTTGAATGAAGGGGGAAGCAAGCACCGGGGGAGAGAATCGGTAATCCGCCCCGGAATGCTCGAAAGAATCATCGACCAGCGAGGGCCTCGACCGTTCGAACGAGGGTTTTAACGCAAAAACCTGCACCACCCTTTGGGATTGTTCCTCCCCCCGATTCATCAAACGCGGGACCTGCGATATCGAGATGGGCCCACCGCGCCTTTTTTACGAATCTTTTTAGGAAAAGCGCAGCAGTGATTGCTCCACCCCACTGGTTCCCGATGTTTTTCATATCGGCAATGGGGCTTTTGAGGAGGTCATTATATTCCATTGCAAGGGGCAATCGCCAAAAGAGCTCTCCTGAGTCACGCGCTGCGGCGAGAATTGTTTGACTCAACCCGTCATCATCTGAAAAAAGCCCCGCATACTTTGTGCCGAGGGCAACAACACAGGCACCAGTAAGGGTCGCCACATCAATGATGATGTCGGCACCTTCCCGTTCTGCCAGAGCAATGGCATCACAAAGAATCAGCCTCCCCTCCGCATCGGTGTTGAGGATCTCGACAGTTTTGCCCGATAAAGTTTTTACGACATCTCCCGGTCTCGTCGCACTCCCATTTATCATGTTTTCGACCGCCGGAAGGTAGGCTCGAACCTCGATAGCGAGCTTCTTTTCAGCAAGAGCCTTCATCGCCCCGATGACGGCGGCGGCTCCCGACATATCCGCCTTCATTTCCATCATGGATGCAGCGGTTTTTATCGAAAGACCACCGCTGTCAAAGGTAACGCCTTTTCCAACAAGGGCGACAATGGGCACTTTGCGCGCCGATTTCGGAGTGCTCAGGGTAATTAAAAAAGGTGGTTGTTCACTCCCTTTTCCGACTGCCAGAAGTGCATCTGCGCCCAGCCTTTCGAGCTTTTTCCCATCAAGGACTCGGCAGGAGAGCGAGGTGCGCCGAGCCAAGTTGCGACACACATCAACGAGGTAGCTCGGGTGACAATCGTTCGGAGGCATATTTACCAAGTCGCGGGCGATGAAAACCGCGTCTTGGAGAGATTGGAGCGTCGAGAGCTCCTTTGCCGAAAGCGAGGGGAGCCCCCAAATCGCGATCTTTTGGGGCTCAAATAAGCCTTTTTGTTTCCCACTCTGATAACGGGTAAAGCGGTAGCGAGCACCGAAAAACTCCTCAATGAGGGCAGATGACTCCGATTTTGCAACGGGCGCACCGCCAGAATCGAACCATATCGCGACCGATTTGGCTTGGAGATCCGCACACTCCTTCCACACAGCCGCTCCGACTCGACGGAGAGCTGAGGCGATGGCATCGCCTGGTGCCTTGCCCAGCCCAAGAAGGACGATCCGTTGTGATCCATTGTCGAGGTCAAGAGCGCATCGCTGACCAGCCTTGCCCGCAAAATCGGTACTCTCAACCCGTCTCTTGAGAGCGTCTCGGTGTGGCTTTGAGAGCCACGAGGGAAAGACCGGATTGATTCGACCGACTGATGCCTCTCCCTCGAATCGCGGAATAATGACGAGAGTGAACCCGTGGGGAGCTATTCTGTCCCCGTGAAAAGTAACTTTCATTGATGGACCTCGAGAGGGGGGCTTTTTCGAGGAGATTCCCCCAAAAAAGGATATCCGGTTACGACCTAATTATCGACGAACGCAGCCAAGACCCCCCGGGAGTCTGATGTCCTTGCAGCCACGTTGGCGCTCTTCAGGGGAACATTTCTGCTCGCTCGGTGAGAATCCGGGAGGACAAACCTCCGGTCGGCGACGCTCGCGTTCGAGTTGCTCCCTCTGACGACGTTCTTCCTCCCTCTGTCGCCTTTCCTCTTCACGGCGGTACCGCTCAAGGTCTTCCCTCTCGTCCTCAAGGCGCTCCCGCTCTCGGTCCAATTCTCGATGTTCGCGACGGATTTGGTCGCGTCTATACGGGTCGCCGTAACCCGGATATCCCCCGCCATAGCCGTATCCCGGTTGCGGAGCCGGACGGGAGTATGGGTCATATCGCCCGGGGGGATAGCTACCGTATGGATCATAGGGATCGTATGGGTCGGCGTTTATTGGCGTACACCCTGCGGTAAGCAGGAGGGCAAGGGTGAAAATGGATAGAGGGGCGATCCGTGATGTCTGCATAGCTCAGTTCCTTGCAAAGGGGGGTGACTCGGATTCGATTGGGCCACTAAGCCGTATTGTAACCCTGCGAAGAATTTCAGCAACACTTCCAGACGCGAGCGAATAAATCGAACTTGATGAGAGGTTTCGGCGACCTACTGCTCTTTGGTAGACGAACAAACGGTGGTATCATTCACCGAGTGCCGAAATTGAGAAAAAAGTTCTTAAGAAGAGTGAGAAAGGGAAGATTTTCGCCGTTTTGGCCTGAATGGCTCAGTGTTAATCAGCAAAACCGGGCACGGGGACGGCTTTATCAGGACGAGACGAAGGGCGAGTCCTGGGGGAGAGGGTGACTTATGGATTCATGGAACGTCGAGAGGAGCAGGGAGCTGTATAGAGTCAGAGAATGGGGCTCAGGCTACTTCGACATCAATGCGGACGGTAATGTGGTTGTTCGACCCGGACGGAACGGAGACGAGATCGATTTATTCGAGCTTACTCGCTCCCTCGAGCATCGCGGGATATCAGCCCCGATTCTCTTTCGATTTGACGGAATTATCGAGGACAGAGTAAGGCTTCTTCAAACAAGCTTCGACGATGCGATAGCCGCTTGGGGGTATCGAGGGGTGTATCGGACTGCGTTCCCCGTTAAGGTGAATCCGCTGCGACATGTGGTCGATACCCTCCGAAAGTCGGGATATACGAGGAACATAGGGCTCGAGGTGGGAAGTAAACCAGAGCTTCTCGCGGTGCTGGCTTTGCACGATCTCCCCGATACCCTTTTGCTTTGCAACGGCTACAAGGATGCTGAATACATAGAGCTTGCACTAACCGGCCGGAAGATTGGCCGGCGTTCAATCATCATCGTCGAGCAGTTTTATGAGCTTCAATACATCATTGAGGCCGCTCGACAACTTGGGGTTGAACCTGAGCTTGGCATTCGGATGAAACCCCTCACGCGGGGTGGGGGATACTGGGACAAGTCGGCGGGTGATCAGGCTAAATTTGGGTTGACGACCACTGAGCTTCTTGCGGCAATAGAGACCCTTAAAGCTCAGGGCTGTGACCATTGGGTCAAACTTCTTCATTTCCACGTTGGTAGTCAGATACCGAATATCAATAGCGTGCGCAGAGTTCTTAAAGAGGCAACCCGGATGTATGTCGAAGTTGCGCGCCTCTGTCCCTCCCTCTGCCTGATGGATGTCGGTGGTGGATTGGGAATCGATTATGATGGGTCGAAAAGCAACTACGAGTCCTCGATGAATTACACGATGGACGAATATGCTGATAGTGTTGTCGGTGCCATTTTTGAGGCATGCGAACGCGCGGGAGTTCCCCATCCTGATATTATTACGGAGTCGGGGAGAGCGGTGGTGGCGCATCATGCCGTACTTGTTACCGAGGTAATCGATGTTGCGAGTGCTGTGCCACCTCGGCCAGAGGAGTTAACCCAGGGGGCGTCGTCGAATGAGATCCTCGTGCGCTTTCAGGAGTTAGGAGATGAGCTTACCGTTAAGAATCTCCGGGAAACCCTGAACGAAGTGTTGAGTCTTCGCGAGGAGATGTTTCATCAATTTGTTAGTGGTCAGCAGAGCTTGCAGGATCGAGCTCGCGGGGATCTGATGTATCGTCACCTCTGTGGCCGGATGGTTGAGATGAGTAGGGGGATGAAAAATGCACCCGAGGAGATATCCAAAATTTCCTCTGATTTGCGAGATACCCTTTTCTGTAATTTCTCGCTCTTTCAGAGCATGTTGGATTCCTGGGCTATTGACCAGCTGTTCCCGATCATGCCCATTCAGAAGTTAAAGGATGAGCCTGAGGGTCGGGCGATAGTGGCTGACTTGACCTGTGATAGTGATGGCACAATAGCGCGCTTCATTGATTCCCGTGATGTCCGAAGCGACCTTCCGTACAATCGCGGTGCCTTTGAATCTTCTTCTTATTATTTGGGAGTATTTCTGGTCGGTGCCTATCAGGAGATTCTTGGGGGATTGCACAATCTGTTCGGGGATACCAATGCAGTTCACGTGAGAATAGGAGAGGATAAAGAGATTGATATTTGCGAAGTGGTCAGGGGCGATACGATTCGGGAGGTCCTTTCTTACGTTGAGTACGACGTCGCAGACCTTGAAGAAATGTACAGACGTTCACTTGAACGAGCAATCAAGCTGAACGAAATAAAACCGGATGAGTCGGCTCATCTGCTTCGTAGGTATCGAGATGCTTTAGCAGGCTATACCTATCTTGTGAAGTAGGGTTATCGATTTCTAATCGTTCCCCTTCATTTGACCTTAGTCCACCGAATCGAGCTCGTACTTCTGAATCCGATAGCGCAAGGATCTCATATTTACGCCCAGCAGTTGAGAGGCTATTTTTCTCGATCCGTTTGCCTGTGCGAGCGCGGCGTTCAGGTATTCGCGCTCGATGGAGGCCAGAATAGAATCTAAGCTGCACGGCAGATCCGTAACATGATTTTCAGTCTTTGAGGATGAATACCCTTTTTCAAATGATTGGAGATACTCGGGGAGATGTTCTGGAAGGATTATCGAACCACCGAGAACCATTGCGCGTTCCAGTATATTTTCGAGCTCTCTGATGTTTCCGGGGTAGTGATATGATACGAGGAGTCTCAGGGCATCTGATGTGATATCGGGCGGGGCTCGCCCGGTTTCAGTTCGTCTGTGTACAAAGTGGCTAATGAGCATCGGAAGATCTTCTCGCCTCTCTCTGAGAGGAGGGATAGTTATGTTGACTACATTTATTCGGTAGTACAGATCTTCTCGGAAGGTGCCTGATTCGGCTTCGCGTCGGAGATTCTTGTTGGTAGCCGCAATTATTCTGCTATTGATCGGGATGTCGCTTGTTCCGCCGACTGGCCGGACGGTTCTCTCTTGGAGAGCTCGCAACAGAGTCGCCTGAACATGAAGAGGGAGCTCGCCGATTTCATCCAAGAACAGGGTCCCATTCATTGCCTCGCGGAAGAATCCAGTATGGTCAGAAACAGCTCCGGTGAATGCGCCACGTTTATGGCCAAACAACTGACTCTCTATCAATGACTCTGGGATGGCGCCACAATTCACGGCAACGAATGGGCCATCACTCCATCGACTCCCCTGATGGATCGCTCGAGCAATCAACTCTTTACCAGTTCCAGATTCTCCGTATAGCAGGACGGTCGCATCGCTTTTCGATACTCGCTCTGCGAGATCAATAACTTTGAGAAAAAGCTTGCTCTCACCGACCAATCCAGAAGTGCCCTTTACTATAAATTTGGCAGAATCACGACGTTCAGTGGCTTGAACATATTGGATCTCAATCTCCTTTTGGCGCTCACTCTCCTTTTGGGAGGTTATATCTCTAAAATAGTAGAACACTCCAGGGGAGGAGTCGGAAGAGGAGCCTATCGCTTGCTGAAAAGATTCTAACCACCTGCCTCGCTTCGGGCCGCGGTTAACGGCGAATTCCCGTGACTTTCCCTTTTGTGATCCCGTTTGTGAATGTTCTGAGAAGGTGGGGAGGATATTACAAGCTATTTTAAAAAATGATTGACCGACCATATCGGTGGTACAGTCAAAGATCGTGTGAGCCGGGGCATTTGCACAGGTTATGATTCCATCGCCATCGACGGTAATCACCGCATCCGGAACGCTGTCCAGAATGGAGCGGTGCTCTTCGCCCATGCTTCTCATTGATCGGGCGGACTCAGCTACTAGTTGTTCTCTCCTCTCAATTGATGATCTAAGAATGTTTGTTCCAAGCCCAACGATTACCATCGCACCGGTAAGGCCAACTCCCTGAAGAATAAGGAATCCAAGCGACGTTTCGGATGGATCGAAATAGGACGTCGGTGAGATGAGAGAGAATTGCATGCCCACTATGAGAGAAAGATAGAGGATGCCGCTCAGGAAAATGATGATCAATTGGGTCCGTGAGGTACCTAAAAATGACCAAAGCATTGTCAATGGGATGTACAGGAATAGAAATGGGCTTACTGGTCCACCGGTCATATAAACAACACCGGTCACGATGGATGGATCCAGGCAAATATCAATTGTCGATATAATCCATGAGTTGAAGCGAAAATGAATCGCCCGTTCGACTAATATCGCAAGAAGAAAAAGAGTTCCAAAAAAAGGAAGGCTAAAAGCGGGCTGCCCATGATATGAACCGAATGAGAGTGTTGATTGAAAAAAAGCTGCCGCAAGGGCCATCACGATGAGGCTGGTTCGTACCAGAAAAAAAAGGGTGGAGGATGGAGCTCGTTGTTTCATGCGATATGTTTTTCCCCTGTCAGGAATATCCTTTCATCGCGACTTTTAATCGTGTGTTCAAATCATGAAGCCTATCTATCGACAATTGCTCCCATCTTAAATATTGGTAAATACATAGCGATCACGAGGGCGCCAATTATCACCCCTAGAAAGAGAATCATGAGAGGTTCGATCAGTTGTTTCATTCCAGCAACCGCGATATTGACCTCTTCCTCATAAAAATCTGCAACTTTTCGGAGCATCGTGTCGAGTGCTCCTGTTGCCTCTCCTACGGCAATCATTTGCACAACCATCGGTGGGAAAACGGGCGACTCGGAGAGGGGCTCTGTGATTGATTGCCCCTCTGAGATTGCGGCTCTTGCCTTAAGAACATCTCTTTCAACGATGACATTTCCTGAAGTCTTTGCACAAATACTGAGAGCCTCTAATATTGGAACTCCAGAGGACACCATCGTACCAAGCGTCCGGGTAAACCTAGCAACCGCAACCTTTCGAAAGAGACTGCCGAATATCGGCATCTTGAGGAAAATTGGATGAAGAATTTCCCTACCACGACGCGTTTTTGAAAATCGGGTAAGAAAGAATATCGATGTTCCGATAAGAGCGAAGATTACGTGCCAATAGGATGAGACAAAATCACTTATACTGACCACAATTAGAGTGGGCATTGGAAGGGTTGCCCCGAAGTCGGCGAACATATCCTTGAAGGTGGGAATGACAAATATCATCAGCACTGCCGTTACGATGAATGCCGCACCAACGACAACGGCTGGGTAAATCATCGCGGTCTGGACTTCCCGCTTCAATTTCATCGACTTCTCAAGATGAAGAGAAAGCCGCTCAAAAATGGTATCGAGAATCCCCCCCTTCTCTCCCGCAACGACCATGTTTACATAAAGGTTATCAAATATGGCGGGATATCTTCCTAGTCCCTCAGCAAGTGTTCCACCGGTTTCCACGGTGTCTTTTATACCCGAAATCACCTTTTTAAGGGCGGGGTTATCGGCTTGACGACCCAGAATGTCGAGGCTTTGAACTATTGGTAGTCCGGAATCGACCATAGTAGCGAATTGCCGGGTGAATACGACGAGGTCCTTTTGTCGAACCCGAGGTCCGAGCCCTGGTATGGTAACCTCTCGTTGGAGTAGTGCTTTGGGTTTAATTGAGGAGGCATCGGGTATAATTCCTCTTTGACGAAGTTTTTCAAAAATATCCCGAGGGTTTTCTCCATTGAGCTCGCCATTTACCCGTATCCCTGCCTTTGTTCCCGACCAAAGATAAACTGGCATAAAAACTCCTAATCCGGTGCGGTAACACGAAGTACTTCTTCAAGGGTAGTGAGGCCCTCCTTCAATCGGATCAGTCCTGATGTACGAAGGGTAATCATTCCTGCTGAAATAGATTTTCTTTTGAGCTCAGCAGAAGAGACTCCATTAAGGACAAATTCTCGTAGCTCATCAGTCATAACCATAACCTCATAGAGCGCTATCCGTCCCTTATATCCCGTGCCTGCACAAGCCTGGCACCCTTTGCCGTGGTAGCTGATGAGGGATCGGGCGTCAGGAACTCGCATACCTGAATTGACGAGTATCTCTGGATTCAAGGGAGATGGTATTTTGCATTGAATGCAAATTCGTCTTGCTAGACGCTGAGCGATGATAATATTTATAGAGGAGGCAACCAGGAATGGTTCAACTCCCATGTTTAGAAGCCGATTTATAGTAGACGGTGCGTCATTCGTGTGAAGGGTGGAGAGTACCAGATGCCCGGTTAGTGATGCCTTTATGGCGATCTCTGCCGTTTCGTAGTCCCGTATTTCGCCGACCATAATAACGTCAGGATCTTGTCTCAAGAACGCCCTGAGGGCAGCGGCGAAAGAGAATCCGATATCTTCATTAATCTGAGCCTGATTTATGCCATGAATATTAAATTCAATCGGGTCCTCAGCAGTACATATGTTGGTTGATAACTGGTTGAGCTCGGTTAGTGCTGAATAAAGAGTGGTTGTCTTACCGGATCCGGTTGGGCCTGTTACGAGTATCATGCCATGGGGTTCAGCAAGGGCATTTTTAAGGTGCGAAAGTTGCTCTGGCATCAATCCAAGCTTGGTCATATCAAGCTGGAGATTCGTCTTATCAAGTAAACGAAGAACAATCTTTTCCCCAAAGAGCGTGGGTAGAATATTCACCCGAAAATCCATCTCCTGTTTGCCATTGAGGGTTAGTTTTATCCGTCCATCTTGGGGGAGTCGCCGTTCAGCGATATCAAGAGCGGCCATTATTTTAAGGCGAGATGCGATAGCATTCTTGAGTTTTGCGGGGGGAGTCATTAGTTCATATAAGACCCCGTCGATACGAAGTCGGATCCGAAGGGTCTTCTCGAACGGCTCAATATGAATGTCAGAGGCATTCTTTCGGATGGCATCCGCAAGGATGGCATTCACCAATTTTACAACCGGCGCATCTTCTGTTGGCAGGGTAAGTTCTGGAATATCATCGTCTACTGTGTCCTCTATTAACTCTACTTCATTATGTATATCTCCGAGAATGGCCGAGAAATCGCCAATCTCCGGGAATAATTCGTCAATTCGGGAGCGAATCCACGATTCGGGTCCCACCTGAATGTCTATATCGAGGCCGGTGATGAATTTGACGTGAGCGACGGTCGAATAGTCAGAGGGGTCGCTCATTACGAGGGTAAGTCGGTTGTTTGCTCGGGATAGGGGAATGATTGAGTGCTTTCGACAGAACTTGGGCTCTAACAGCTCAATCACCGATTTGTCGATTGAGGACTGACGGTGATCGACCTCTTGTATCCCAAAGTGGGATGATAGAAATCGGAGAAGGAGCTCCTCCGAGGTGTATCCCGAGTGAATGATTATGGAGGAGAACGACATCTCACAATCTACGGCCTGCTTGCTGAAGGCAGAATCCCTCTGCTCGGCAGATATGATGCCGTTTTTAAGGAGGATATCGGCGAGTCGAACGCTCATGACTGAGGAACGAGAGGGTGAAAAAGGGGTAATTCTAGTGGCTCGTGAATTCCCTTTTGGGCTTCTTTGTGTTGCTTTCTATAAAACACCTCCCGTTATTTCGGCTCGAGTGGTCTAAATCTTGAACAAGAAGGACCGGTGGACTAATGTGAATGAGTTATATCCTCTTAATTTCAACCGTGTGGTCCTCACCATGAGCTCCGATTCCGCTGAAAAAACGCCGAGACGCAACCCGGAGGCCGATCAGGGGGAGGAACCACTGAGAGGAGAGGGGGAGGCCACCGAGGGGGACGACGTCAATATTGACGACGTCGTATTGGGTGATCCTGGCTTCAGTGAGTTAGTCCCGTCAGAGGTGGCATTGGAGGGAGGGGG
Source organism: Pseudomonadota bacterium (assembly GCA_900299205.1). Classification (GTDB taxonomy): domain Bacteria; phylum Bdellovibrionota_C; class UBA2361; order UBA2361; family OMIW01; genus OMIW01. The sequence goes on along the minus strand of OMIW01000129.1, from coordinate 29,708 downwards.
CGATGATTCGGCATCGGCTGAGCATGGGCTTGTTCGTTATGACCCGCTGACGGCCTATCTAAGAGAAATTAATCGCATCCCTCCCCTCGGTCGCGATGAAGAACGAAGCTTGGCCATCCGGTATCGTCAGGATGGTGATACTGAGGCCGCTCGTCGCCTCGTCCTGGGCAACTTGTGGTTGGTCGTCCGGGTGGCTCGAGATTATGAGCGCGCGGCACGGAGTGTGTTAGACCTCATTCAAGAGGGTAATATCGGCCTCATGGAGGCGGTAAGAAACTTCGATCCGGAAAGGGAAGTCCGTTTTCCTTCCTATGCTATCTGGTGGATAAAGGCTTATATCATCCGATATGTTATCGCAAATTGGAAGATGGTGAAGATAGGCACCACGCAGGCCCAAAGGAAGCTCTTCTTCAATCTCAGCAAGGAAAAGGAGCGGCTCGAGCGGGAAGGATACTATCCAAGTTCGCGCCTTATTGCGGAAAAGTTGAACGTTCGGGAGAGTGATGTTGTTGAGATGGAGCAGCGGATGGAGGGCGCGGATCTGAGTTTCGATGCGCCACTGCCGGGCGAAGGTGAAACTAGTTTGGTCTCGGTTCTTCCGACGAACTTGCCGTCAGCGGAGGATGTTGTCGCAGATAGGGAGCGGGAGAATTTATTGAGGGAGAGCTTTGCTGCATTTGCTCTCGAGCTAAACGACAAAGAGCTCCTTATATTCCAAGAACGACTTCTAGCTGAGGATAAAGCGACTCTCCAGGACCTCTCTGATAAAATCGGGGTAAGTAAAGAGCGGATTCGACAGATTGAAAATCGCATTAAGGATAAGTTGAGGTCGTTTCTTCTCAAGCGTCTCGGTCAGAACCTGGAATTGGTGATCGAGCACCAATAGTGCCCAAGAGCGAGAAAATAAGCAGGACGCGTCAGGCTACTTCTCGGCCTATCCTGCTCATAATTTCTCAACTACCCAGTCGAATTTTCCCTTACGACCCTCCACGAATATCGGCTCGGCGGGCTCGGCTTGTCGCCGGATGCTCGCGAAACCAAAGACTTCATCTCCTGTCGACGCGGAGGACAGCACTTCGCCCATTTTTTCGGTGCCACCATCAATTCGTTTCACTGAGATAGCTGCCCCTGGAGTTAGGTTTTGCACTGATTCACATGAGAATCGCGCGAGTAATCGGGGGGTCGCACCTCGCGACTCAACTCTTTCAATCACTTCTTGTCCGACATAGCACCCTTTGTTTTTCGCAACCATTCGGCCAATCGGTGCCTCTGTTAAAAGCCGGGAAGGATTGAGCTCGGAGGGAAAAGAGGGAAATCCCTGGGAAAGTCTCTGGATTTCGAATTCTTCAGAGGTGAGGCACTGAAATTCAGAAAGCGTTTTCCTTAACGCTTCCGCCGCTTCCCATGGCTCCCAGGTCCAAATATCGAAACCTAGCTCCCCAAGCCTCAGATTGGGGATAATCGCAGCTATCCTTAGAGGATTTTCCGGTAAGAGTTCAGGCAAAAAAAGGGGGTCAATGAGTGCAGCCGTATGAAGGTGTGCTTTCACCGATGCCGAAACGTGAATCACGGAACCGATTCGATCCGTTGGCTCTATTGTGACCCGATCGGCAACAACATATCTTCGGAGTGCCGTAAGTAGTTCCTCGCGACCTCCCCCATCGCACGATAGAAAATATTCAGACTCATTAGTGCGTAGGCAGGTGAACAACCCTTCGGTCCTTCCCTGAGGAGTTAGTGCTGCCGCCTGACATGAATTTCCAACGGTTAGGGTTCGAATCGAGTTGGTGAGCCGGGAGTGGAGATAGCGAGGAGCATCCTTTCCGTGGACATGAAACACGGAGGTGTGGGGCAGGGGAAATAAGTAGAGGGGATTGCTCACAACAGGATCGGTCATAGGCTCAAAGGTATAAGGAAATCTCGATGTCTCAGCTGAATAGCAGGTCTCTCAGACGCCTTATCTAACCCCCCCTCCCCGAACGGTAAATCCACGACCTTTATCGGGATCATCAAAAGCCGGATTGCTTGGGTCGTATTCCACATAGCCGTTCCGCTTCATGTTCGTAGTCTTAATCCAACGATTACAGCAGGTTACCACCGCTATGACAACAGTCAAGCCGAGCAGTTTCAATAATACGCTGGTATCAGTGAACCCCCCCTGCGAATTTCTCCGAGAAGTCATGCCCCCTCCATTGGTTCTCCCAAGCTACGGCGCCAATCTGATAGATACACTGCAACCCCTAATTATACCTGATCTATCGATATGACCACCACCAGAAGTATGGGCATCCCTTCTCAGTGGACAAGTCGGTGGATAGGGTAGCCCTCGCTGGCGACTATTGCCATACAATCATGCTCCCCGAGACTGTCGAGTAACTCCTGCGATTGCTGCCCTGTTCTCGGAGTCGTGGGGTTTGACCCCTTTCGTATGGGCTTCTCCTTATTCTGTTGCGGGTAAGAGGTAAAAGCTGATTCGATCGAGAAACATACCCGACTTGACTGAATCTGAGAGGTCCGTTGACGAAACGACATCCCTCTTTCGTGCCACCTCTACATCCTCCGGATTAAATGAAATTCTGGAGTCTGAGAAAAGCTTGTGCGACTTCTCCAGAGATCCTCCCCTCCAGCTTAAAATTCCCCCATTTCCGCAGCTTTCACTTACCTCGAATTCTACTGGTGCCCCATTTATCTTTTCGAGCGACAGAAGGGAGATACCCACAAAGACTCCCTCCACCGTCCTCCAAGCGGACGGCTTTCGATCGGCGCCTAGGGTGATATCAATCCTCTCCGGTTTACGATAGTGCCCATTCGCCGCACACTTTTCCTGAGCCTGCGACGGGGGAGTTGAGTCATAGTCAGAGGAATCATCTCTCCAGAAGATACTGAGTTCTCGTTGGGTGCCTCTAAAAAGGATGGTAGCACACCGAGATCGGCCATCATCCTCAAGCAAGATTTCTCGCGTCAAATTATTCTTGCCGTAAATAGTCGCGAGCTTATCCTCACCAAGCTGCGCAGATATTTCCCCGACCCTCTGAGGGAAAATGATAAGGTTATCATCAGCAGATGATATTTGACCGACGAAACAAATATTAAGGAGAGGGAGGAGAATTTTTTTTCTGACCATGGGGGATTTTTGGGATAACAGAGCAATTATTTTTTAAACGCAGCAAGAGTGGAATATTAAGATGAGTAACGATGATCTCGCTGTTCTCATCGCAGCGTAATATTTGGGGGGCGAAGAATCATCCGAAAAGACAGGCACCGCGACCAGTGGATAAGTCGGTTAACACCCCATCCACCGTTAAAGATACCCCCCCCCTTTGGGCGAACCATTGAAAGCATAGCTCAAGGGAGGTTCGCTCTTCATCCGAAAAAATCCCTGCCATCCCACGAATCGAGATTCTTCCCCCTTTTTGATTACTGAGGCATACCATGAGGGCAAATCGACAACGGTCTTCAATCGTCATCGTATCTTCGCTCGTTCCCAAGGCAATTCCTCCCAAGCCTGCTAATGAAAGAGCCGTGAGATCGTGCTGAACAGGAAGGATGTTCTCAAATATTGGCAAAAGCGAATCTGCGGAATGATTAAAGAGTGCGGTGAAAGGAAGTCCTCGATAAACAAGTTGATTTACGGATGATTGATATCTTGAGCCGAGGCAGATATTGCAGGGGAGAAGAATAGTTTTGGACTCTGCCCGTCCTTGGCCTCCACACTCATCGCAGCGCAGTGAGCGTTGTCCAAAGAGCGAGAGACAACTAGAGGATATACCCAGAACCTTGGCCGCGGTTAGTTTCGCGTAAAGGGCTGTCAACCGTTTGAAGAGAGGGAGTGCGCAGAGAAAAGGATTTCGAGATGGTTGCCGGTCGCAAAGGTAATGCGCAAGGTCGAGTTCAGTCGCCTTATTCGGAGGAGTAGTTGGCAGAGTTGGAGCGGGTGGAGGGCGACGAGGTGCAGGGTGGGCTCGTTGCGGCTGTTCCTCAAGGATTGTCATATTCGGTCCGGCATCGGCTATTGTCGAAAGCACCTCCGAACCTCCGAGCGTAATGACACCAAGATAGTATTCCTTCTGATGGGTAATCCACTCCTGAAGCGATAGAGCTTGGGTTTCGGTCAGGCCATAGGACGGAAGTTCAATGAGGAGTAGCCCCTCGGCAAGATGCGGAGTGGTTTGGAATCGAAGGGCCAACCGTTCTTCGAGGGGCATATCAGCCACCCGAGTTGTCAGCGAGGAACCTACTGGGAAACTACCAATCCGATCCGCAATAGATGGGGGTAGCGATGTCTTGGGTATTGACGATGGGGGATTATGCAGAAAATGTTGAATGCTTGGATACCATGAAAGTGGTTGATTAAGCGCTGTTTCGTTTGTTGAATGAAGGGTGTCGAGAATAGAGGAAGACGAAATCGGCGGAGTGGAGCGGCCACATGAGGGGCAGGTGGGCAAAATCCCCAAAAATCGTGAAAGTGTGTAAGGCTCGTTAGTTTGTCGAATCTCAATAGGGGCCGCTAATAGCTGGCTGTGTTTCGATATCAGGTTTCTAAGAAGAGGAATTTTATCCTCAGTCATTAAGCCCTGAAATATAATGCCGGAAACTGAACGGGCAGCGGCTAGCAAACCGTTGGGGATATCGAATACATCCCATCGGTGATCGTCAACGATCAGGTGGGAAAAGATTCGGCAAAATTCATCTGGTGAAAGGCTCGGTGAGATTGAGATAATCGCGGGCGTTCCCTGGACAATATTTAAAACTACGTCAGCAAGGTTGTCGGACGATGTTGCCTCAGCTTTTAGATCACAATCTGGACAGCGTGCTCCTTGGAGGCGTCCTTGCTCTGTCAAGAAATCGAGGAGGTTGAGCATCTCAGCGAGGGATTGCCGTGCTTGAGAGAAGCCGTGCAGACTGATCACAATTGACGGAGGAGGGGCAGAGGAGAGAATGCTTCCTGTTCTCCGAAGGACGAATGATTCAGCATCAAGCTCCGCTCTTGATCGGGTCTCAGCGACGATGGAGCGAAAAATACTTCGGGTAAGGGGTGATATCGGCAATGCGATGAGCCCATGCCGTGGGATGCTAATAACCCCTTGCTTGCCCGCTGGAGTACAGAAGGAGATGATTGTCGGGTCGGGCTGACGGAGAGATAATTTCACGGGGAATTCAGAGCCTTTTTTATGAGGGTGACGTTAGTAAGGGTACAAGCCGATTGAAAAGTTGACAATCGATATCAGCTCTTGAAATTAATCACGGAGGGGCGAGTGTTCGAGGAAAAGGATGGCGAAGGGGTAATGATGACGTTGCGGCGAGAGACACAGTCGTTGCATCTAGACACCGAGAGAGTATTTCCGCTTATGCGCAAAGATCTGAATCTGAGCCAATACCGAACTATTCTTGAGTTACTCAGTGTTATGCATACAAGAGTTGAGGAAAGTATCCCTGAATGCCCATCAGAACGCCTTCGTACATTTGCTGACATGCGTCGGCGGACGCCGGCACTCGATAAGGATCGAGAGTACCTCTCTTCATTAGGAGTTGTGTCTCTTTCCGTTCCGATTGTACCACCACCCCCGTCACTGAGTACTGAATTAGCATGGATTGGAATGTTGTATGTATCTGAGGGGTCCCGTCTGGGAGGTATCTATTTATCGGGCCACCTCGAGAAGCACTTTAAATTTAGCAATGGAATGGGGTACTCGTACTTCTCTGGAAGTGGCCGTCGCACTAAGGCTGAATGGTCTGACTTTTGCTCAATGTGCGAGGAGATGGTCGCTCCCGCCGATGTTTCACGGCTAACATTGGCGGCGAAGGACTCCTTTCAATGGCATCTCAAATGCTTCCAGACTCTGCTCCAGAGCGACGGAGCATTCACAACGGGTGTCCTAGTTTAAGCGATCCTATCTCTCCAGTTTGAATTTTACCTTGTCCGCTTTCGGGGTGGTATCAACCATCTCTGACGAGCGTCTCGATGAACTATGGCACTCATCAGATTGATTGCCGGTGAGTTTCTGATCCTCGGAAAGCTTCGCTCGAAGACGGACATTGTTGGCGCTGTCCGCATTTCTGAGAGCCTCATCAAGAGAGATTGTTCCGTTAGCATAAAGATTGAAGAGAGCATGATCGAACGTCTGCATTCCGAGGAGCTCTCCCTTTTCCATAGCTTCCTTAAGTTCGTATATTTCCCCTTTTAAAATTAGGTCCTTCACTCGGGGAGAATCAAGAAGTATCTCAACGGCTGGACTTCTTATTTCAGTGTCCGTCATTACAAGTCTCTGACTGATTACTGCTCGCAGGTTAAGGCTTAGTTGAAGATATATTTGACGGTGTCGCTCCGGAGGAAAAAAGCTAATAACTCGCTCCATTGCCTGGTTCGTATTTGTGCTGTGAAGGGTAGCGAGGCAAAGATGGCCTGTCTCTGCAAAGGTGAGAGCAGCCTCCATTGCTTCAAGAGTTCTGATTTCACCGACAACAATCACATCGGGTGCTTGACGAAGGCAGTTTTTTAAAGCGCTCTCAACACTCAAAGTGTCGATCCCTACCTCTCGCTGGGTAACGATGGATCGCCGATGCTCATGGATAAATTCTATCGGATCCTCAATGGTGATGATGTGCCCAGATGAGGTCAGATTCCTGTGGTGAATCATCGCCGCTAGAGTCGTCGATTTTCCCGATCCGGTCGCTCCTACTATGAGAACAAGTCCCCGTTGGGACAACGAAATTCTCTCAAGAATGGGTGGCAGAGCGAGCTTGTCGAAGGAGGGTATTTCTGAGTTGATGTGTCGAATTACGAGGGCGGTCGTATTTCTCTGCCGTAAAAGGTTTACTCGAAAGCGACCGATTCCAGCGCGGTGCACGGGAATGTTTAACTCCATTTGAGCGAGAAAAAGTTCTCTTTGATGTTCTGGGATTATTTCTCTGGCAAGAAGCTCGGTATCATCAGAGGAGAGCGCTTTATCCTCAAATGTCTTTGTCGTCCCCGCAATCCGGTAGACGGGCGGACTGGCCACGCTTAGGTAAAGGTCTGATGCTCCAGAAGTTACCATCCTTGAAAGAATCTGCTCGAGAAACTCCGCGCCCATCAGCTGCACTCCCCTATTACCGTCGCCTCCCCATCTCGCCGTCCTTGATGAGCTCTGGATTGCCGGACTTGTCCACTGCCGTTCCTCTGGTAATCTGGCCCTTCTGAAAAAGGTCTCGTAATGCCATATCCATCGTCTGCATGCCTACTCCCTGCGAGGTCTGCATGGTGCTCGGTATCTGATGCACCTTCCCCTCTCGAATAAGATTACGAACAGCGGCAGTTCCGATCAGAATTTCAAGCGCGGCAATCCTTCCTCCGCCTACCTTCTTGCAGAGGCTTTGCGTCACTACGGCCTGAATCGACTCAGAAAACATGGCTCGAACCTGTGCCTGTTGATTCGGTGGGAAAACATCTATGATGCGGTCCACTGTTTTAGGGGCACTAGAGGTATGAAGGGTTCCAAAAACCAAGTGGCCCGTCTCTGCGGCTGTGAGGGCTAGCTGTATTGTCTCTAGGTCCCTCATTTCACCAACGAGGATGATGTCGGGGTCCTCTCGCAGAGCAGCCCTCAGCGCCTGAGCAAATGACTTAGTATGCCCACCAATTTCTCGCTGATTTACGATACATTTTTTCGACTGGTGGACGAATTCGATAGGATCTTCAACCGTCAGGATATGGCCCTCTTTCTCTGAATTGATAAAATCAACCATGGCGGCGAGGGTCGTTGATTTTCCCGAACCGGTCGGCCCGGTAACAAGAATTAGCCCCTTTTCTTTTCGACAGAGCTCTGCCAAGACGGGGGGCAACCCCAGTTGATTAAGTGTCAGAACTGTGGCGGGTATTTTCCTGAAAACTGCCCCCAACCCCCTTTGTTGACGAAAGATATTAGCCCGAAATCGGGCGATATTTCCCATCGCCAAAGAAAAATCGATGTCACTGTGCTCCTCGAAATGATTCCGTTGCTGGTCGTTCATGATGTCGTACAACATGGTCTGACATTGCTCGGGAGTGAGGGGATCGGCCTTGATTTTTTTGATATCCCCATCCAGCCGAATCATCGGAGGCTCTCCCGCGCTGATGTGAAGGTCAGAGGCCTGCTGCTCGCAGGTGAAGATGAGTAATTCAGTGATGTCCATAGAGTCGAGAGAAAGGGATGGACGGGGATGATGTAATGTACCTGATAGCCTTTTGCTTATCGGTAGATGCAGTTTTGTTCATGAGCTTGGTGTCCATCGCGCTCCTTGTTAGATTCTCTTTTGTTTGATTAAATAAAACGCTAGTATGCATTAGTGCTTGACTGGGGAAAAGGTTACGACCTTTTGATTGAGAAGGGGTGGGAGAAGGAGTGAGTACAAAACCGATCTGTTGTCTTGGGCTTCAAGGGCCAGCGCGAGCTTGGTGGGTTGCGCAGAATCTCAGCGATCAACAGTCTGCATTGGTTGTATGCCCTGATTATAGCCGGGCAGAGCAATTTGCCGACGAGTTAAAGTTCTTTGTCGGGGGAGATAGGGCGCGCCTCTTCCCCTCCTGGCAGCTCCTTCCCTTTGAGCGGGTATCTCCGGAGCGGGAGCTCATGGCAAGTCGGCTCGGGTTGCTATTGGGGGCAGCGCAGGGTCGGGGAACAATTTGGGTCGCAAGTGTTGAGGTCGTGGCCCAGCTCGTTCACCCACCAGAGCGATTGCTGCCTCTGTACCGCCGAGTCTCTGTTGGTGAAAATCTCGAACGAGAGGATTTTGAGAAATTTGTCGCACGGGCAGGCTATCGTCCAACCAGTCTTGTCGAGTCGGTGGGTGACTATGCGACCAGGGGCCTCGTAATTGATATATTCTCTCCATCAGAGCAATACCCTGCTCGGGTGTACGTTGAGAATGACAAAGTCGTAAATTTAAGACTTTTTGATCCTCAGACGCAAAGGACTATCTCAGATGTTACGCAGATTGAGATTCTCCCCGTCTCTGAATGGGTGGCACCGCTTAATGCTCAGATTGATACCGAGCTGATTCTCTCCCGTATTCGAGAGCGGGGTGGTGAACTTCATTTACCAAGCAAGGTTGTTCGTGAGTTTGAGGATATTGTTCGGGAGGACCTCTCCTTTCCCGGTATGGAATCTCTTCAATCACTCTTTTATCAAGATATGGTCACGATCACTGATTATCTTGGACCAGATACCCCCATTCTTTTTGACGATAGATTAGGGTGCGAGCAGTCGCTGGATATTTTTTGGGAAAAGTTAGAGGAGCGAACTCAGTTCCTGATGTCCGAGAAAGTTTTGCACCCTCGTCTAATCCACCAGTACCTATCGCCGGAGGAGCTCCGTCGTCGGTTTCGGAGGGGATTCTTCGCGGATCTTAATGGCATGGCAGTTCGCGGAGCAGACGATATCGAACGCAAAGTATACAGAACCGAGAGAAATACCGAGCTCGAGCTCGCTCTTAAGTCTAGTGCCGGAAGTGGTAATGCACTCAACCCCCTCAAAAAAGCGGTACAAGTATGGCAGCGGAAGAAATATCGGATAGTTTTTGTCGTTGGCTCCCTCGCGAGAGCCGAACGATTAAGCTCAATCCTTGCCACTGTGAAGGTAACAGCATTAGTGGATCACCGGCCCCTCAGAGATTTTCTCAGGGATGAGACTGGCCCAGTCATCGCAATTATGGAGGGTACTATCTCGGAGGGTGTACAGATGCCCGACGAGCGTCTGATAGTAATTGGCGAGCATGAGATATTTCACGACAGGTCGGTGCGTCGCCGAAAGATGAAGGCGGTCTCACATCGTCGAATAATGCATTCACTCCGTGAGTTGCAGGTGGATGACTTCATAGTGCATCGAGATTATGGAATTGGTATTTACCGAGGGCTTCAACAGCGGAGTGTTGAGGGACATGTGGAGGACTTTCTCGCGATAGAGTATGCCGACAGCCGCCTTTTTGTTCCGATTCAGCTTATCGGAAAGGTGCAGCGGTTTCTTGGTGCTGATGGTCACAGACCGAAGCTCGATCGTCTCGGATCAAAGCGTTGGTTCAGGGCGCGTCAAAAGGCTCGTGAGGCTACTATCAGTCTGGCAGGCGACCTTTTGAGATTGTACGCGACACGCACCGTTCAGCGTGGTTGGCACTTTGATTTTATCGGAGCCGAGGATGAAAGGTTCGCGGATGGATTTCCTTATGATGAAACTCCCGACCAATCAGAGGCGATTCGAGAGACCCTGAATGATATGGCGAGCGACAAAGCGATGGATCGGCTGATCTGTGGTGATGTCGGATTCGGGAAAACCGAAGTGGCAATTCGGGCAGCCTTTAAATCCTTTCAGCATGCAAAACAGACGGCCGTGCTGGTCCCAACAACGATTCTTGTCGAACAACATAGGCGCTCGTTCGAGGAGCGTTTCTTGGGATATCCCGCTGTTATCGGGGCGGTGAGCCGTTTTTACTCCGATTCGCAAAACAGGAAGACCGTCGAGGATCTCGCATCAGGAAAAATCGACATCATAATTGGTACCCATCGACTGCTCGAGCCTGATATCCATTTTCATGATTTAGGCCTTCTCGTGATTGACGAGGAACAGCGGTTTGGTGTTCGGCAGAAGGAACGGCTACGCCAGGTTGCTTCAGGAGTGGATACGCTGACCATGACCGCGACCCCGATTCCTCGTACCCTACATCTCGCGATGATCGGGGCACGAGATGTCAGCGTCCTCCGAACCCCACCGGTTGACCGCCGACCCATTCGAACCTGTGTTGCTCATGATGATTCTGGGGTGGTCCGCGATGCGATAGATAGAGAACTAAATCGGGGTGGGCAAGTTTTTTTCCTCCATAATCGGGTGGAGACACTCAGCAATCGGGCGAAGCTTCTTCAAGAACTTTTTCCTAAGGCGAGAGTTTTTCATGCTCACGGGCAGATGCAGGAGAGTGTCCTCGAGCGCGTAATGCAGAAGTTCCTTGAGGGACAGATTGATATCCTGGTGACGACGACCATTATTGAGTCGGGGCTCGATGTCCCGAACGCAAATACGATTATTGTTGATAATGCCCATTTGTACGGCTTGGCTCAACTCTATCAGATTCGCGGACGGGTTGGCCGTGGAGCTCGGCAGGCGTATGCCTACTTTCTTGTGCCTCAACGTGGCAAGCTACCGCCTCAGGCTCGAGAGCGGCTTCAGGTACTGCAGTCTTTTGAGGGCCTGGGAGGAGGCTTTGTTCTGGCAATGCGAGACTTGGAATTGCGAGGAGCAGGTAATCTCCTTGGTAAAGAACAGTCAGGCAAGATTGATACGGTCGGTTTCGAGATGTTTACCGACCTATTGAGGGAGGCGGTCGCTCAGCTCAAAGGTGATCCTGAGGGTGGCCAGGAGAGCATTGATCCCGAGGTTAAAATACCACTCGATGCGTGCATTCCAGAGCCATATATTCCCGATATTTCCGAGCGGCTTCTGATGTACCAGCGGCTTGCGATGGTGGAAGAATCGAGCGAAGCAGATGATATCCTAGCAGAGCTTTCTGACCGATTCGGTTGTCCATCTGACGAGGTGTGTCATCTTGTCGAGATCATGAGGTATCGGGGGCTGTGTCGAAGATTCGCTATCGCGAAGGCAGAGGTAGCAGGGACTCGGCTTGCATTGTGGTTGACCCAGCGGTCGCCCATTGACCTCACAGCTCTGCTCGATCTTGCGGAGTCAAAGCCTCGGACCTATCGTCTGGGGAGAAATCTCACCTTGTGGGTACAACTCAGCTCTGAGAATCTCCCGATGAGTGTATTGTATAAAACTACGGAGTCCCTTCTGGAGGGGATTCGACACAAGTCTGTTGCCGTCGGAAGTGTTGAGGCAGAGGCTAAACCATCAAAATCGATGGTTGATAATCGGCAGTCATAAAAGTATTCAAGATTGGGGATGCATGATGAAAAAGGTCGTCTGTCTCTTCGTAAGAATTCTCGGACTCTCTTTGATGGGAGCAGAGCTCGCTTATGCGGAGGGTAAGGGGAAGGAGCAAGTTGTCATTGATTCAATAGTGGCGAGTGTTGATGGGCAGCCCATTACCCTCCGCGATGTAAGTAGAAAGGCTGGTCGTCCTATTTCATTGGCCGCCGTAAAAACAGATTCGGATGTAAAAAGCGCACTTGATTTCCTCATTGAGGAACAGGTTGTGAGACTTGAATCTGAGGCTCGACATCTTTCAGTCACAGGGGATGAGGTCGAAAGTTACATAAGAGAAGTTGCCTCCCGAAACGATATATCTGTTGAGGAAGTAAGGGGGATGGTTGAAAAGGGCGGAAAGAGATTTGATGATTACCGAAAAGAGGTCGAGCTCGATATTCTGAAGTCAAAGTTGGCCAGCTCGGTTCTTCGAGGATCTGTTTCGGTTTCTGATACCGACATTGCCGAATATCTGGGTGAGCATCGGCTTGCCGTGGGGGGAGGACAGGCTCGCAACAAGCTCGCCTCAGGCTCTGTGGATCTCGGGCACCTCGTGATACCCACCGAGGGGCGCTCATCGGATGAACTTGAGAAGTTGCTCGAGGAAATATCGGAAAGACTCGACGATGATGAGGATTTTGAGGAAATTGCCCCCGACTTTCGTGGAGTAACGGTGACCGAATCCTCGGGTATGGTGGCGGAGTCCGATCTCAGTGATGACATCCTTAAAGCCATAGATGGGCTTGATGAGAGCGAGGTGTCGAAACCAGTTCGAATTGGAGATGGAATTCGTATCTTTAGGGTGAACGAACGTGCTGATGGGGAATCAGAGGACGAGGAGGATCGGGGTCATTTAGCTGGCGAGAGCGACACTGAAGGTGTCAGTCATGACCGGCGTGAAGAGGTCCGAGCGATTATCGAGCAGCAGCGAATGCAGGAGCGAATGGCAGGTTTTTTTTCCGAAGAAATCATGAAGAAACACTCTGTCGACAGAAAATTTTAGTCAATCCAGGGTTAAGCTGACCCTGAAGAGGGTCTTTCAGGGCGATTCGGCGGTCTGTCTGAGCCTTTGACTCGCGGGACGGTATCGAGATACGGTGAGTCAGGTGACGGTCGAAAACTGTCGCCGAGACCGCGCAGGCGCGCATATGAGCAGATTTTTGCGCTTATCTTAGGACGAATCATGAAGGTAGATCGGGGAGTATTTCGGGAAAACGATATTCGTGGTGTTGTCGGTGAGGGGTTAACTCCCGAGTTTGCGTACCTTCTCGGCAGGGGATATGGCGCTCTTGCGCGGAGTCTCGGGAAAAATCGGATTGGGATCGGGTGGGACTGTCGTCTGAGCTCGGAAGATTACGCGAATAATCTTGCTCGAGGGATCGCTGTCCATGGGGTCGATGTTGTGATGACTGGTATGGGACCTACCCCGCAGCTTTATTATGCGATATTCGCGGAAGAACTTGGCGGTGGAATTCAGGTTACGGGCAGTCATAACCCGGCAGATATGAATGGCTTTAAGCTCTGTCTCGGTAAGGAGACTCTTTCTGGAAAAGGGATACAAGAGCTCTATCAGCGGGTCATTGAGGAACAGGGAGCCGAGCAGCGTGGTGAAGATGCGATCATATCTCGGGGCTCCATTTCATCACTCCCGATGCGTGATCGATACACCGAGATGCTGATAAACAATAGCAAATCAGTGATGGGGGTCCGTCCTCTGCGGGTTGTGGTTGATGCCGGAAATGGTGTTGGGGGATTGGTTGGTCCTGCGCTTCTGCGAGGTTTGGGGGTTGAGGTTATCGAACTGTTCTGTGAACCAGACGGGAGATTTCCGAATCATCACCCCGATCCGACCGAATTGAAAAATATCGAGACCCTCGCAGCGCGGGTTGTCACGGAGGGAGCTGACTTTGGTATCGGTTGGGATGGCGACGCAGATAGGATCGGGGTGGTCGATGAACGGGGGGTGCCGATATATGGTGATATGCTCCTCCTCATCTTCGCCCGCGCCCTCCTAGGGGAAAAGCCCGGAGTGACGGTTATCGGTGATGTCAAATGCTCTTCAATACTCTTTGAAGATCTTGCCCTTCGGGGTGCCCGTCCGATTATGTGGAAGACGGGTCATTCCCTCGTAAAGGCAAAGCTCAAGGAGGAAGGGGCGGATCTTGCGGGGGAGATGAGTGGGCACATCTTCTTCAAGCATCGTTACTTCGGGTTTGATGATGCTCTGTACGCGAGTGCACGGTTTTGTGAAGTGGTGAGTAACTGGAGCGGTCCCGTATCAGCGATACTCAGTGACATCCCACCGATGAAATCGACCCCCGAAATCCGAGTTGATTGTCCCGATGATATCAAGTTTAGGATCGCCGAGGAGGCGAAGAGAGCCTTCGCGGAGTATCCGGTCGATACCACCGATGGAGCACGGGTAAGATTCCCTGATGGGTGGGGGCTTGTGCGGGCATCGAATACACAGCCGGTTCTTGTGCTTCGGTTTGAAGCAAAGACGCAGGAGAGCCTTGAAGAGTACCACCGACTGATGGTGGAGGCGATAGAGGAAATTAAAGGGAAGTTGGCTTCTGAGGGGGCGCCTCACTATCCAGATCTTCCCTGAGCTATCTCCCTATCCGGCTCGGCCCGTCGCGACGGTAACCTCCCCGAGCCATCGCCCTGCTTCTTTGAGCGCGCAATCATACCGCCAGCTCCAGTTATCCCAGCGGGCGAAGCCCGGGCGATTCATGCGGGCGGATTTTCCGAGTGATAGCAAATCTTGCATCGGAATTATCGCGATTTTTGCGGGTGTTGACAGGGCAAGTCTTACAAAAGCGCGGGAAAAATCGCGAGAGGTAGGTTGCCCCAGCAATGAGAATACTCTTTTTTTCTCCTCGGAGGGGATCGATGAGATCCAAGCCTGAGCGGAATCGTTATCGTGTGTGCCCGTGAAAACGACTGACTGAGGAGGAATATTGAATGGGGCATGAATATTGGACGGATAATCATCCTTGCCGAAACCAAATTGTAAAATCCGCATCCCATACAACCCAAACTTATCCCGCAGTTCATGGACGTCATCGGTGATAAACCCCAGATCTTCGGCGATCACCGGAACCGAGCCAAATGCCTCCTGAAAAGCAGTCAAAAGGCCATCCCCTGGGCATTTCTGCCACTTTCCATGCTCTGCTGTCGGATGTCCGTACGGAATCGCGTAGTACGCTGCGAGCCCGCGAAAGTGGTCTATCCGCACGATATCAGCGAGCTGGAGGGTGGTGCGCATCCGGTCAACCCACCATGAGAAGTTATCCCGTTGGAGTGCTTTCCAGTTGTATATTGGATGTCCCCATAACTGACCCGTTGTGGCAAACGCATCAGGCGGGCATCCCGAGACCAGTGTTGGCCGTTTCTCCTTATCAAGGGCGAAATACTGCGGCGACGCCCAAACATCGGCGCTATCATCCGAAACATATATCGGCAAATCACCTATCATTGCGATACCCTTCTCGGCAGCGAGTCCCTTAAGACGGGCGAATTGAGAGAAGAAGAGCCACTGGCAGAAGACCTCGAACTGCATCGCCTCTTCATGAGCGTTTATCAATGCAGGTGCTCGTCGCTTATCCTTGACCCGAAGGTCCAACGACCACTGACTTCGGGGTTTTTTCTGGCTCTTTCGGATCGAGGTAAAGAGAGCGAAGTCTTCGAGCCAGTTGTGTTCAGCGCTGAACCTCTCCATTTCTCGGCGCACCTTACTTTTTGCGGGCAGTTTGCCAAAGATCTCGCGAAGGAAGTGCTCTTTCTCCCGCGCTGCCCGCCTCAGGTCGGCACGGTCCGGATTTTTCGTGGGAGAGCGCTCCGCGAGCCGCGCAGCATCACCTCGAGTGCACAGCCCCGATTCAACGAGAAGATCCGGCGATATCAGGAGAGGATTTCCCGCAAACGCCGAATAGGAGGAGTATGGGCTATGAAAATCTGGTTCCGATGTTGGTGACGTTGGAAGCATCATCCAGAATCGCTGGTTTGCATCGGCGAGAAATGAGAGGAACTTTTCCGCTTCGGGGCCGAGGTCTCCGATGCCGTAGGGGCCCGGAAGTGAGGTGGGATGCAGAAGTACTCCACTCTTTCTGTCCGCTAAAATTGAAGAGCTGGAGGAGATGCTTTTTTTGGCTTTTGGGGGCATAGATAAACCTCATCGGAGAAAATACCTCGGCACGATAAGGGATTGTTTGTGATCGAGTCAATCAGCATAGCTCCGCGTGCCGTTCGCATAGGGAATTGAAACTCGCACAAAGGTGCATTCGTGGGGGAATATTTCGTAGCGACTCACCGCTGCGGGTACGAAAAGCCCATTCCCTGGACCCAAATCAACAAGCCCGGTATCAGAGGTTTTTACCTCTGCTTTACCCGCAAGAATTAGGAGGATCTCGGGACTTCCATCTGTTTGATGGGAGGTGGGTCGGTTGGCTGTGGAGGAAACAGAAACGAAAAACTCATCGACAGGAGCGGGATAGAAGGCTGTCGCGGAGTCATCATTCAATCGGTAAGGCTCAATAATTTGTGGTCTCCCTGCTCCGTAGTCGAGCATGAACAGAAGTGTCTCAATATCTTGATATTTGCGCGTAAGTCCAGCGCGAACCACATTATCGGATGCCGCCATACATTCGATCAGGTCTCCCCAAAGATAGGCATGGGGAATGTTGGGCCCGATGAAGAGAGCTTTCCCGGGCTCGATAATTATTTCATTCAGAATAAGTCCGGATATTATTCCGATATCATCTTCACCGTACCTATTAATCAGATTTGGAATAAGGGACTCAAAGGTTCCGACGGGCCCTTGGTCAATGATGGTACGGAGGATATCATCGGCCGCTCGGGCTCTCTCGATAGAGGGGGCCGTCAGGAACGAGCGGTATGTAGCACGCCTCAGTTCATCTTCGGATACTGAGGCAATGTCGCCCTCGCACTGAGACACCACCTCTTGAGGGAGCAACGACCACAGAGTCGGATGACGTCGAAGAGTCGCGACAATCTCGTCGCGCCCCTTAAATCCACACAGAAGATGAACGGGAGTAAGGGCTATCCCCATCTCAGGTTTATGATTGCGATCGGGGTAATGAGTGGGATCTTTTTGGTGCAGTTCCGCACCGAGCACGCGATTGGGGTGTGCCTGAATCGAGAGAGGTTCGGCGACTGAAAGAACTTTGAGCATGAACGGGAGTTCCCCATAGGTGCGCCTGATTTTCTCTCCGAGGCACAAGAGGGGCTCGTTTTCGATTAGTGATCTGAGATTAGAGGGAAGGGATACAGGTAGGTTTTTTTGATCGGAAAGTTGGGATAGTCCTGTCGTCGAGTCAAGACTTGCTGTTCCACTCGAATGAGCGCCTACCCAAAGCTCTGCGTACGGATGCTCGGGGGATACGGAGGCAAGAAGAGGGGCAAGCGCAGATTCCACCCCGCGTTTACCCCAAGAATAGTTCTGAACGGTGGGGATGAGACGAATGGGGCCAAGCATAGTCACTCAAATACGAAAGACAAGAAATGCCAAAATCGGCTGGCTCACAGAAGATTACCGATGCGCCAGAAATCGAACGTCGACCAGAAGATGATAAACGCTCTCCCCACTACATTTTCTACGGGTAAAAAATGAGAATCTTGCCAGAATCGTGAATCTTTGGAGTGATCCCTGTTGTCTCCGAGCAAGAATATCCTTCCTTCAGGTACGGTCTGAGGTCCAAAGTCACCTCCTGGAATCCTCCCCCCTTCTGCCCACCTCGCGTAAGGCTCGACCAATGTCTCTCCGTTCACAATAACGGAGGTTCCCCGCACCTCAACAACATCTCCGGGGAGTCCAATCACACGCTTAATAATGGCATCTTTTGCCTCGTTTTCTAGGGTTTGCGGGTCATCAGCGCGATAGAAAACGACGACATCGCGTCTCCGAGGATTGCGAACGGGAATGAGGGTTGTACGCTTGAAGGGTATGCGGAAACCGTACCAAAACTTTGAAACGAAAATGCGGTCTCGAACCTGGAGAGTCGGTTCCATTGAACTCGAGGGTATGTAGAAAGCCTCGAGAGCAACTCCTCTTATAACAACGGCGAGAATGAGTATAAGGAGCAGGGACTTTACGAACGACCACAGCTCGTGAGCGAGAGAATGCTCGACAGCGGATACAGTCTGCGACGCGGGGGGTGCGGTCTGATCGACCATGGGGGGCCTTTAGATGGAGGGATAATGCTGAAAGGGGTTCCTCACCCGAGAAAAGATCCCTCAATCTGCCTGGAGGACGGTGCCGTTCCGGCTAAACAAGGGCAGAGGTCACTCTATCAGAGAAGTGGCTGAGCCGAAAAGTGAGGTCAGGCTGTTGGAATTATCAGTGAGGGGAGTTTTTTCAAAATTCGAAGGGGTCATCTGGTACCCGCGTTGTACCTGATGACCCCCTTTGGATATGACCGCTTGTAACCGACTGTCTCTCGTCGCGCCATTATTCAATTTAGGCATCGAACCCAGTTCTTTTGCCGAAAACTACCGTTGAACATCTAACTTTGAGTGTGCCCTCTTTTTCGAGGATCGTTGACACGAATATTCCAGGTTCAAACGCCCTTTCCTTTATGAGAGTCACTTTGTCGGCCTCAGGGATAGCCATCGACGCCTGGATGTGGAAATTGATTTCAACAAGCACCTTCCCGGGCTCATCAGAGATGACGTTTGTTATCATCCCATAGATTGGATAAGTCTTCCCAATCTCAACCTCTCCCGAGGTAACCTCAAGCCCGTGCTGTTCAAAAAAGTTTTGAGCGGTTCCTTCCATCTGTACTGCCTCCAAGCCAAAAGAACGCGGTTACAAACACTTATCTAGCCCAACAAGGCGATTGGTTCAAGTGTTCAGCAAAAAAATGTTCCTTTTTCGTGTGGAGGATGAGGAGATTTTACAAATCCTCATTCTAGCTTCTTAAGTTGCTGAATGTACTGAGTTTAATCTGATCGCAAAATTTTCTAGGTATTTTGCCTACGCGAGAGGAAATGATGCTGCTCCAAAGGTGACACAGGTGTCCGTTTTCGGATCGACTGCTTGCTGGTAGTCCAGAATGCAAGGCGTTCCAGAGGGTTGAAGAATATTGAGGAGATCGAGCATCAAGTACATCGTCGGAAATCCGCAGATACGACGTGCATCACCGTCCTCGGCGATGTGTTCGAAGACTGCTCGAGGATCACGCCGCTCTAAATGGGAAAGATATTGGGTGTCACGTTGCTCGATGTTTTCGAGATCCTGTGCGGTAAGCGCAGATTTTTCGCCGAATGCCATACCGCAGTGAGCCATGTCTACCCCCGCAAGGAGGAGAAATGACTCGCCCCGGCGAAGTATTGAGCGACACATTTCTTCCAAAGCTCCGATAAAACTCTGATAGGGTTCGGATTCGTCGGGATATCTTCCTCCGAGTATAAAGGAATGAAAGCTACCGATGAGGATGGGAACTATCTTAGCCGATGTTCCGACACTCGAGTTAAGGAATGGTAGTTGTAGTTCGAGAGAGTGTTCGTGCTTATGAAGGAACTCATCCTCGAAGCTACGAGCTCTTCCGTAGTGATTTGCCAATAAGTTCGTCGACTCCGAGTCATTCACAAAGGTCCGAAATGGGAGGGCAAAATCTTTCGTGGAGAGATGAAAGAGGTGGCGAGATGCCTGATGGGCGGTACCAAGAAGAATAATCACATCGGGGTGGGTCGACCGGAGGGCGGAATAACCGATTCCATATGTTCGACCACCTCGACTAAAATCGATGTGAGGAACCATTAGCCCGATCAGCGGAGACGTAGACGTTCCCTTATGGGGGTTGAGGTAAGAGGCGATAAGGTGTTCAAGCTGAACCTTTTCGTTAGGGTATGTCACACCAGCATGGGCCGGCGGACGGACGGGATTGTTCCGAAACGCTTCGAGCGTTGATTGAAGCTGTTCCTGAAAACGGGGCGAATCAAGAAGTAGATTATCATCGCAGAGACGAACAACGTCGGAGATAAGCTGGCGAGTTGCGCCAAGATGGCTGAGGGCCGCGGCTATCTCATCTATCGAATGTTCCCCTGTAAACCGAGAAATCACGGGTCCGACCGCAGAGACAAGGACAGATGGCCGTACAAGCCCAAGGGGGCATCGAAATACCAGATAGGACTCCAGATGTGGGTCCGTTCCCTCAGTATGGATGGTTATATCGAGCGGGTTTCTGAGCTTTGGATAGAGCATCATTTTTGGAATGGGACTAGTCGAAGACAAGGCCAGCCATCTTTGTCGATGAAACTCTCACTTGACAGGGCTGTCCCCCAATTCCTATCAGGCTCGGTACTATTTTCCTATACAAAATTTCGAGAATATTCTCCCAAGAATATCCTCGGTAGAAGTCTTGCCTACAATTTCATCAAGATTTGCGAGGGCATGACGAAGCTCGAGGGCGAGTATCTCCGTTGGTTGACCGCCTAGGTGTCCTGCAACGGCGCGCCCCAGGGCATCTCGAGCACTTATGAGAGCGAGACGATGTCTTTCGTTCGTGATAGTTGTGTTGCCTGCTGAGGCTTCGAGGCTTGTTGTTTTTACCTCCTCTACAAGCGCCTCCTGAAGCGCAGAGAAGCCACTCTCAGTTTTTGCAGATAGAAAAAATCGTTGGCTGAACAGGGTCGGCTCTATTGCGATCGTCGAAAAGGCATTTGGCGCAA
This sequence comes from Pseudomonadota bacterium, assembly GCA_900299205.1. Classification (GTDB taxonomy): domain Bacteria; phylum Bdellovibrionota_C; class UBA2361; order UBA2361; family OMIW01; genus OMIW01. The sequence goes on along the minus strand of OMIW01000129.1, from coordinate 9,090 downwards.
TATCAACCTTATTGACAACTAGCCATACTCGCCGGGCAAGACCGCGAAGGTGGTTCACTGCAAGCTGCCATTCAGCCCCCGTATCACCCCCATCAATTACGAACAGCACAAGGTCGGCCCACGGCACTCGATTCTTTGCGAGTTCAATTCCCACCTGTTCAACAGTATCGGTTGTTTCACGCAATCCAGCAGAGTCGCAAAAAATAAATCGAAGCCCGTCAAGAGTGACCTCCTCCTCGAGCAGGTCACGAGTGGTCCCGGAAATATGGGTCACTATTGCTCGCTGATGTCCAACGAATAGATTGAGAAGGCTGGATTTCCCGGCATTTGGTGGGCCTGCGAGAAGCACCCTAAAACCTTCTCGAACGACTTGCCCATACGCATAGGAGTTTATAAGAGTTTCTACTTTTTTCGTCGTCTGTTCGACCGCCGCTATTATTCTGCTTTGAGAGGCGGGATTAATATCTTCCTCTGGAAAATCGATTGACGCCTCAAGTTCAGCGAGTGAATCTCTCAGGGGCGAACCTACCTCAGAGATCGCGCTACTGAGCCGTCCGTTCAGCTGCTCGGCTGCGAGTTTCAGAGCTTGCTCCGTCGATGCCGCGATAAGATCGGCGATGGCCTCCGCCTGAACAAGATCGAGCTTCCCGTTGAGAAACGCTCGCTTGGTGAACTCACCCGGGTTGGCCGGAAGAATGCCGAATGCGTAGAGCGAACGAAGTATCTTTCGGACGAGTAAAGGACTTCCGTGGCATTGAATTTCTGCAACATCTTCCCCGGTAAAGCTGGCAGGTCCCGGCATGAAAAAAACGAGCGCGCGATCGAGAATCTCCTTTGTCGCAAAATCTATCACATCACCGAACACCACCGACCGAGGATGAGATACTGGGTCCTTCGTAGAGCGAAAAATCGTGGCAAGCGCTGAGCGGCTATCGGGACCGCTGATACGAACGACTGCTACCCCCCCAGGTGCTGCGGGAGTGGCGCATGCTGCAATGGTAGTTGTGTGCCTTTGCGCCATAAAAGTCTTCTTATGAGGCCAAAACCGCCACAAATCCCAAGACGAAGAGAACCACGCTGGTTACGAGAGTCGCTATCATCGGATGAGTGCCGTGAGCGTTCTTGAGATAAATCTGCTGAGTAATGCTCGTGATGTTATTTATAAGCCAATACAGCACGAGCCCCGCCGGCATTGGGAAAATAATAAACATCCCGGTAAAAATAACCGGCATCATCATCATGATCTTTTTTTGTTGTGGGTCCATCGACGAGGGGGTGGTCCACTGTTGCCAGATCATCGTCGCGCCCATAATCACTATCATGAGGGGGATTGGGATACCAAAGAGGATTAGTTTTTCAGGGGATGAAAGATCCGTGATCCAAAACGCAAATGGTTGGTGACGGAGCTCTATCGACTGAAGGAGCGCGTTGTAAAGGCCAAGAAATACCGGAATCTGGGCGAACATCGGGAGGCAGCCTCCGAGTGGATTAACGCCCTTGTTCTTGTAAAGCTCCATCATTGCATGATTCAGCTCGGTGGCATCTTTATATTTTGCCCGCAGTTTTTCTACCTCCGGTTGAACCTCTTGCATCTTCTGCATCGACTTGAAGCTCGCGGCAGTAAGGGGATACAAGACTAACTTGATGACAAGGGTCAGAAGAATGATGGCGAGTCCGTAGTTGTCGAGGAGGGAGTGGAAAAATCTGAGGAGTTGGAGGAGTGGGTCAGCGAGAAAGGTGAAAAAGCCAAGATCTATCGTTCGATGAAGATCAAAACCAGTCGCCTTCAACTTTTGTTGGTCTTTTGGTCCCGCGTAGAGGAGAAAGCTCCCTGATTCTGGAGTGCCAAAGTTCCGGACCGTCATGGTATTGCTCTCGCGGCCGAGAGCGAACGGAGTTGAGGGATTTTTTGAAATAAGGGCGGTCTGAAAATATCGGTCGCCCAGCGCGGCCCACTGGAGGATTCCCTTGTCGGTTATCCCAAGAGCGACCTTGTCCGGAGCGAGGTGAGAAATTGAACCTTTTGTATCAAGCAGAGTTACATTCCACGGATCGCTACGGACACGGGCGGGATCGGTGGGGATGTAGTGGCTCCATTCCAGTGAGAGGGGAACGGTTGCTCGATTGGTGATAGTCACATCTATCCCGATGAGGTATCCATCGTTGTTTACGCGAAAGGTTTTACTGACCGTTCCCCAATTTGGATGCGTTCCCGTGAAGGTAATTGTCCCCTCGTTCGCTTCGAGCTGATACCCATCGGCTGTTTGCTGAACTCCGGCGAGACTGGTGACTGCGTACAGAACTGCTCCGTCAGCATCGGAATGTGTGTAAACACCGAGCGGAAAGGGGTGATTCGGTTCCTCTTCAACCAGATTTATCCCATTCTCACTCCCGAGGGTCTCTGCGTAGCGAGAGAGGGTCAGTTTCCGAAGTCGTGCGCCCAGGAGAGAGATATCGAGCGCCATGACAGGAGTCCTGACCCGCACAGACCCCGCCGCATCCACCTGGTCAGCGGTAATCGTCGTGAGGGTTGAGCCGGATTGTATCGATGGAGCAGGAGGAGTGGTGGGGGTAAGGCCGGCCGATGGTTGCGCCACGGTCCCCTGTCCTGCTGACGGATAAGGAGATTGTTGTTGGGGAAGTTGCGTGCTCGGTGGTGGTGTAAGAACCGTTTGAGAGTACATCATGACAACAATGATGCTGAGCACGATAGCGAAGGCGGTGCGTCTATCTTCCATGAGTTGTTCCAGCAGGGAGGGAGGAGAATTTATCTCAACAGGTTAAAAGCTTTGCTAATCAGATCGAGTTCATCGCGTGTTCGTAGGAATCTGGAGTTACCTCAGCTCGAAATCTTGCATGGATCTCTGCAAGAGTTGACTTGGTTACGTATATCTGGGGAGACGAACCGGATGTCAGATACAGCCTCTCTCGGCACAGGATCGTGCCCTCCTGCACACCAAGGATGGCAGCGACAGAGACGGCGCACTGCGAGCATGCCTCCATGAAGGAATCCGCGAGACTCTATCGCATCAAGTGCATAACTTGAGCAGTCAGGGATAAAGCGACACTCGGCGCCAAAACAGGCGAAGAGCGGAGAGAGAGTCACCTTATAGACCTTGTGGACCCACCGGATAGGAGAGAAGTTTTGGTGTTCGAGGCGCGCTCTCACGGATTTCGAAAGGCCTTCGAGTGATGCTTTCTCTTTCTGTGATTTTTCCATCGGGTTTGGGCATCTCACGGATTGGCTCCCTTCAGGTTCGTGCCGGAGGCCGCGAACGAGGCCTCATGCGCAAGCCGACCTCTTCGTTTCTCCGACCTCGGCCACCTTCGTACCGGTGCCCCCCCGAACCAAGCGATTCGATAGTAGGGTCTCCCCTCAGCATCAAACCTGCGTGGGAAAGTATGGCGATAAAATCCCCGCGAAGTTGATGAGGAAGCAGGGTAACACATTCAGGCCGAGCTGACACTACAAGCTCGATCCCCCTTTTCAGGTTGTGCTGGTGGTGTCGAAACGCCTCACGAATGCTTCGCTTTATCCTGTTGCGAATGTGGGAACGCTTATGGATCTTGGTTGTTACGGTGATGCCAAGACGTGGGCGAGCATTGGAAGCGCGAGCTGGGCGAATGAAGAGCATCAGTGTAGAACCATGCACTCTTCTTCCGTTATTTTGAACCCGCAGAAACTCGGCCCGCTTGAGGAGCCGAGCCGTTTTCGGAAAAGAAAAATCCTTCATGAGGAGCTGCGGGAGAGGGCATGGCGGGGAGACGTGCTACCCGCGACTGGCCTACTTGTAATGTCCTTTTCGGTAAACCGAAGGGACGAGACGCTTCCGGCCACGAGCTCGTCGAGCGTTAATGATTTTCCGCCCCCCCTTTGTTGCCATCCGGGCGCGAAAGCCGTGGGTTGTGGCTCTGCTCTTTGTGTGAGGTTGATATGTGCGTTTCATGACGTTGAAATCCTTAGAGAATTCTGTTGAAACAAGGAGTTGAAAGGGGACGGTATGTAGGTCGTGTTGGATTTCAGGTGACCCTTCCCTCGTTCCTAGTTCAATCGAGACCTTGGAGTTTAATTGACTCGAGTTTGAAAATCAAGGGGTGAAGGGGGTTGCTCTCTCAGCGAATCCCTCCTCCCGGGGCAAGATACCCTTGCACATAATCTCGTACACCCTCCTCGAGCGTGATCTTTGCGCCGCTCCATCCGGCGCGGTGAAGACGGGTCATGGTTGCCTCGGTGAAGTTCTGGTAGCCAGGGACGAGCGAGGAAGGCATATCGATATACTCAATCTGGGGGGGCAACCCCATAGCTGCGAAGAGAGCGTTGGCCAGATCGTTCCAGGTGCGGGAGGCTCCGGTGCCAACATTGTAAATTCCGTTCACTTGGGGATTCTTTAAAAGCCACAAAACGGCGTCACAGCAATCTTTTACATAAATGAAATCTCGACGTTGACCGCCGTCGGGATACTGCGGATCGGTTGATTTGAAAAGGCGAATCATGCCCGTATCGAGGATTTGAGGGTATGCGGTGAGCACAAGGCTCCTCATTTTCCCCTTATGATATTCGTTCGGTCCGTAGACATTAAAAAACTTCAGCCCACATGCAGCTTGCTCCAAATGGTTTTCAAGGAGCCAGCAATCTACGAAGTGTTTCGAGAATCCGTAAGGATTAATCGGTCGGATGGACCCAATGACGGAAGGATCGTCGTCGAAGCCAATTTCTCCGATTCCGTAAGTGGCAGCGCTGCTCGCGTAAATGCACCGAATGCCGAATTCAGCGGCGAGGAGGATAATCTTCTGGGAAAGCCGAATGTTGTTCTCCATCAGGAAGTCCATGTCCATTTCCTGAGTGGATGAGCATGCGCCGAGGTGTATAACTGCGCCGATATCTCGCCGATGCTTCTCAATGAACTGAATAGTCGCTGATTTTGGGATAATGTCGCGGAACTTCTTGCCAAGGAGGGTGCGCCATTTGCCGGCGGTCCCCCCCTGATTGCCGAGATTATCTGCGATGACGATATCGTTCAGTCCCTCTTCGTTGAGGGTGCGGACAAGGTTACTTCCGATAAAACCGGCCCCGCCGGTGATCAAGATGATGCTCATGGGGGTATCTGTGGTCCGAAGGGGGTGTTCGAGGGGGCTGACCCTTTGAGGGGTGAGCAGAATGTCGTTATTTATTCAAATGATCGCATGGGATTGGGTAAAAGACAAATAAAACCGGAAGGCTCAACACATAGCTCCTCTTTGACACGATGGGTGTCGGAGGGCTAAAATAAGGGTCCGGTGTCACTGCATTTTTTGTTTCATTCTTGGGCTTGATTCAGTCAAGTCGGTGAGGTGGCCGAACGGGAAAGTTTTGATAAGAGGGGAGATGGAAATACCGCAGGATAATCCTGGATTCTTCGTCACGAAGCTCGAGAGTTTTGTCGGGTTTGCGCGGAAATATTCGCTGTTCCCGTACCCTTTTGTGACGGCGTGCTGTGGTATGGAGTTTATGGCGGTGAGCTGCTCCCACTATGATACCGACCGGTTCGGGGCGGCGCTGCCTCGGTTTACCCCGCGACAGTCGGACCTGCTCTTTGTCGTGGGGACAATCAATCACAAGCTGGCTCCTGTCCTTTTGCGGGTGTACGAGCAGATGGCAGAGCCGAAATGGGTCGTCGCGTTCGGGGCGTGTGCGTCTTCCGGCGGCTTCTACGACAACTATACGACCGTTGCAGGTATCGACAAAATTTTGCCGGTGGATATGTACATTCCCGGATGTCCACCCCGACCTGAGACGGTTATCGATGCATTGCTCCGGCTGCAACGGGACATACAGCGCTCTCGCCAGCCCCTCGTTCATAGTCATGGAGGTGCTCAACCGCACCCCGATCTTCCCGAGCTACTTGGGGATGAGATAGATACGTCGCTCATTCCTCGGGTATAGCAGCCGTTTTTGTAATTGTGTGAGTGTGTCTGGTGATGGACCGATGATAGTTTCCTGCCACCACTCCGCTGTTTAGGGTTGTGAGACTGGTATGTCATCTTTCTACGTTACCACCCCGATTTATTACGTTAACGGGGCGCCACACCTCGGTACGTTCTACACGACCACTATCGCGGACATTCTCGCCCGGTATCATCGACTTTTCGGAGACAGTACCCTCTTCTTAACGGGGGTCGATGAGCACGGCCAAAAGGCTGAGGAAGCCGCGCATCAGCGCGGGCTCTCTCCCCAGGCGCATTGCGACGACATGGCGGCCTCGTTTGAAAAGGCGTGGCAAGAGCTCGGTATTTCCTACGATATCTTTATGCGCACAACCCTCCCGTATCATCAACGGGTGGTGCAGGATTGCCTTGCGTATCTTTATGAGCGGGGCGATATCTACGCCTCCGAGTATGAGGGATGGTACTCGGTCAGTGAGGAGATGTTCTTCACCGAGAAGGAGCTCGTAAATGGTCTGAGCCCGATGGGTAAGCCGGTTCAGCGGGTAACCGAGAAAAATTACTTCTTCCGGATGTCGAGATACCAAGACGCTCTCATCGCTTATTTGGAGGAGCACCCAGAGTATATTCAGCCAGAGGGAAAACGGAGCGAGGTCCTTGGTTTTCTCCGTCAGCCTTTGACCGATCTCTGCATATCACGCCCGAAAAAGCGGTTATCCTGGGGTATTCCGATCCCGTTCGACGAAGAGTTCGTCACATATGTCTGGTTCGATGCGCTTCTCAACTACGCCTCTGCGGTTGGATTTCGCCAAGGTTCAGAAAAGGAGGAGGAGTTCCGCACATGGTGGTCAGGGGTCGTCCACCTGATAGGGAAGGATATCCTAACGACGCACGCAGTGTATTGGTCGACGATGTTGATGGCGCTCGGGGTTCCGCTGCCCCGCACGATCTTCGCTCACGGGTGGATTCTCAATGCGGTTGGGGGCAAGATGTCAAAGTCTGAGGGGCCTGTAGTGACTCCGCAGAACTTGTGTGACGCCATAGGTATCGACTCGGCGCGGTATTGGTTGGCGCGCGATATAGTTTTTGGGAATGATGGCAGCTTTTCAGAGGAGCTGGTGGTAACGAGGCTCAACGCGGAACTCGCGAATAATCTGGGAAATCTTGCGAATCGAACTATCGCGATTATATCTAAACACTTCGGTGGCGTTATCCCGTCTGCATCGACGGCCACTGAGGCGACTGTCAATCTGCGAGAGCTCGTTGAGCGGCTTCCTGCAAAAGTAAAGAGATCAATTAACGAGCTTGCGCCGCATCACGCTATCGGTGCGGTGGTCGAATTGCTATCAAGGACCAATCAATACATTGACGGTATGGCTCCGTGGAAGGCTGTCAAAGAGGACCGGGCTGTCGCGGCTGAATCTTTGGCGGCGGTTGTTTCTGTTCTTCATATGGCAGCATTTCTGCTTTCGCCTGTGATGCCGAAAAAAATGGCTCAGTTGGCGGACAGCCTTGGGGGGGGGCTCGAAGGGCGGCTGATGGCCGAATGCCCTCAATGGGGTGAATTAGCGGGCCGTTCAGTGGTGACAGCTGGTCCACTGTTCCCGCGACTGGAGCTGCCGCTACTCTCGGAGTAGGTAGTTCGCCGGGTGATAGAGTTGAGCCGAGGAGTGGAGGCATAAGATGAGGTTGTCGTTAGCTTGTTGCTGCAGAGAATTGGTGGTTGTGCTCGTGGCTGCAGTTGGTGGCTGGGGGGGGATTTGTCCCGCCCCGGCCACCGCACAGCCTTGCGACCAAAGTGGGTGTGGGGTGGCAGCGACACCCTGGGTTTTCGCATCATCGATAGACTCGCAGGAATGTCTGGCGAAAGAGGGAGTTCCTGATATTTCTTGCGATGGGGAGGTGCGAATCGCGGTACTCGGTGACAGCATCGTCGCGGGAGTTGGGGACGAACAGTATGGAGACAGCGGCGGGGGCTATGTTACTAGGGCCAGGATTCGTTTGCCTTCCGTCTCCTTTGCGGGGCTGGGAAAGCCGGGTCAGACGACCGAGCAGCTCTACCGTTTAGTCAAAACCACCCTGGCGGGCTCGTCATCATCGTTTCCAAAGTTGAGAGCAACCCTCTCTGATGCTGATGTGATAGTTCTCGATATCGGCCGCAACGATTGGTGGAGTGTCGCGCGAAGAAAAGAGCCCCCTACCTCGCCGACGTATGGCAGAATTCGCCGACTTCAAAAATACCTTCGTGACCGTCTGACTGCGCTTTCAGGGAGAACCCCCATCGTGGTTGTTTCTCGGCTTCTGCTGCCGAATCGGGGGGGGCAAGGGCCTTGGGTTGGACGATTAAATGCGAGATTCGCGGCAACAAGTTCGCTGTACCTTCCCGCGAATCTCCGGTTTGATCTTGTCAGTAAACGGCTCTACAACGCAGATCAACTGCACCCAACGGCACTTGGTTACGAAGCGGTAACAGAGGTGTTTGTCTATTATCTGACGAAGGTGGTTCCGCGTATGTGGTCGGGCATTCTGGATCAGCGGCCCTAGCCAGAGATACTGTGCACCGTTGCCGAGTAATTACCATGGGACCTGCGTGCTCCCCTTCTTACTCTGACATGCTGAATCACTTACGATAAGTCCCCTCTTCTTTTTTGCCGCGCATCGGTTCTCGTACCAGCGCGTCGACGGTATTATCTGGATGCAGACCTTATCGTGAGGACAGGCGGGCATCGGAGATGGAAGCTGTGATACGGAGGGAGAGAACTACACCGCTGACGAATCGGTGGCGTTCTTCTCGAGTAAGGGTCGTAGAATGCTGCGTAAATATCCCCTTGTTTGCGACTATGCACCTCCAGTGTTGGAGGAGGTAACATGGCGAGGATACTCCTCATGTTCAATCGCGGCCCAGCTTTGACTTTATTCCTCGCGAGCAGTTTCGGGTGACTGCCATACTGGCAAATCAACCGAGAATTGACTTCCTGACCCCACCACTGAACTCACCGAAAAAACTCCGCGATTTGTCTCTGTTAAAAGCTTAGCGATTGCAAGTCCTAGCCCCACTCCATCCATGATCGAGTCCTGAACTTGATGGAACGGTCTGGAAATCGAATCAAGTTTTTCGGTGGGGATACCCTCGCCGGTGTCAGCGATTATACATCGAATAAATCCCTC
>OMIW01000128.1 GCA_900299205.1 Pseudomonadota bacterium | reverse complement strand
TAGCGGTTGCGCTTGGGGTTGTCGTGGGGCTTGGCGAGTTGGTTGCTGTCGCGGTTGGTTGAGGAGATGGTGTGCGAGTTGCTGTTGAGGTTGCCGTTGCCGTTGTTGACGGGGTGGCGGTTGGCGTCTGAGTTGGTTGAGGAGATGGTGTGCTCGTTGCCGTCGAGGTCCAAGTGGGAAGTGGCGTCCATGTTGGCAGCGGGGTCCAGGTCGGCGTCGCAGAGGGGCTCGGAGTCGGTGTCGGAGCGCTGGATGAACCGTACTCTTGATCGGAAAATACAATCCGAGGAGTAGCTCCCGAGAAATAATTCTTCACCGTTATTGAGCCGAAACCGGCTCGGGTCAGCACGAGATCCGATCCGACCTGAGCATCCGAAAATTGGGACCTCTCGATATCTACGATTGATATTTCATCGTCGGTCGATGCCGAGAATACGACGTCATCACCGAATGCGGTTGAAGTCCCAAAGCCACTCAAAACGTTTGCCAAACTGTTGAAATAAATCTGATCGCTGCTTCGTGAACCAACGATATTCTCAATGCGAGCCGCATCCGATGAGAGGAATACTCCTGACCCCGATGTTTTGGAGGTAACGATGGCGCCAGATGGGACGGGAGTCGCCGAGTAAGTGATGGAATTGAAGGATGAATTGGTGGTGATAACTCCCGCGGGTCGAAGGTCGATACGAAAGCCCGAGCTATTGAGGGGGAGTGCAGACAAATCAACGGTGTCAACACCGGCCTCATCCCATATCGAGACCTTCGCGTTCACCGTGGTGTTCACATATGTTGAGGCCCCCACCTGATACTGATTAGCTCGTGTGGGGAGCGCATAAGAGGTGCCGACCGTCCTGCTTCCTCTGCTCCCGTACATGAACTGCAGGGCCTCGATATCGTAGGGCATCGGCAACCCTGCGGAGTTGCCGGTAAAGTTGTAGGTCATTACCGTCGATGACGTGTTGTCCTCCCCTGGCAGAAGATTCGGAGAGGAGTCATGGGGGTGCTTGAGGCCAAGTGCGTGGCCTATCTCGTGGATCAGAGACATGTAGCCATGATAGCCAGGTGGCATCTGGAACCCGTTTGTATTCGCGCTATGATCGTAATTCGGATTGAGATGAACATCAGAGGCGATACTCGACGAGCTGTTGCTCGAGGGATAGTAGGCGTATGCGTAGCTTGGGCCATTTGAAAACAGCAGCCGAATCTGTCCAACTTGGCTGACGCTCTCAACTACCTCAACGAAGTTGACGTTCGTGACCTCGGAGAGGTGGCCCATTATTGTTCGCACCGATGCCTTTATTGGCTCGCTAACCTCTCGGACTCCCGTTTCGGTCCCCCCGTAGGTGCCGGCAAAGACCGTATCCTCGTAAAAACTATAGGTTATGACCCCACCCGAGGACGGATCCAGGCGGTACCCCGATAGGATACCGTCGATCCGCGGTACCCCTGGTCGCACAATAATCGAAGGCTGTGGCCCTTTCGGGTCGATGAAAACCCGAGGGTTGTCGGGCCTCATGAGTGGTTGGCTTTGGCTCGCCACGGGGAAGCAAATACTCGCGAGGAGAAGCGCGGCGCCCCCGCTCAGCTTTCTAAAGGAACGAAATGACCAACAACGACCCATGGTTACTCACATTACCAACAAACCGACCTCCCAAAGTATGCCGTTTTGAGGCCTCGATGTGCTATTAGGACGAGACGCCGGGAAAAAGGCTCTTGTCCCCCGGTCGCCCTCTATTTGCATCTGTCACCCGAAAATGGCACTTTTGCATTGGTTGAGGGTTAATAAGTTCGGTTCTTCCAAGGATTTTGAGGGTCTGTGAGAGGTCGGGCGAAAAGGGTAATTCTCGGGGTATAAAGGAGAAAACCCCTTATTTCGCAGCCTCTTAGGCTTGTCGACAAGATGGCGCGATGAACGGGCTGATCAGGGAGAACTGAGGGGAAGTGCGACAACGTGGTGGTGCCACGGTGATACCACGTTGTCGCACCTGTCATTATGTTTTTTCCCGTACCAGCTCTTATCGTCCCGCACGAGGGTCAACAGATCCTCTTTGTCGGGGAGTTGAGCAAGAGCCCCCAATTTTTTCTCATTCGGCTCTCGGCATCACCCCCTTTGGCTCAATTCGAGTTTCTGAGGGGTGAGGTGCTTGAGGGTGCGTCAGGGGATGGGCGTCGAGCAAGGAGGGATGCGGAGCTATTTATGGTTCCGTTCATCCCAAACTCGCACTCGAGGTACACAGCCATCTATCAGTGGTTGCGGACCCTTTACGCGGGAACCACCATCTGGGTCTACGGACCAGAGGAGCGGTTTCGCCTCGGGTGGCCAGTGATCAAGTACAGGGGGGCGGTCGGATCGTGGCTCAACTGGCTCGATTCGCTGGAGCCTCCTCGGCCGTGATTTGCCTCAGTCCTCCACATCCCCCATCTCGAGCCAGCCACCCCCCCGGGTGCCTGGCTCTTTTCTTGAGATACATGCCCTCAATCGCAGAAACAAATCGTTGAGAACCTCTTTTACGAACTCCCCCGAAGCGGAAAGATGAAAGGCAAGAGTCATCAACGACGGCGGGGGTGCGGACAAGTATCTCCGAGCTGAACCATTTTTTCAGCGGCACAGAATTCCTTCGGAGCACAGCGCCTCGCGCTCCGTTACTTAGCCCGATTTCTCGCCCGGATGAGCTCGGCACGCGCATCGAGCCTCTCAGCTTCTGTGGTCCGCTTTGTGGCACGATAGAGGCCTGCGAGATTCTCAAGACTGGTGGCCACGTTGGGATGCTCCGGTCCCAGCGCTTTTTCTAAAATTGCCAGCGAGCGCTTGTAGAGCGGTTCGGCCTTGGCGTATTCCCCTTGGGTTTTGTAAAGCGCTGCCAGATTGTGCAAACTGGTGGCCACCTTGGGGTGTTTTGGTCCCAGCGCCTTTTCCGTAGTTGCCAGCGAGCGCTTGTAGAGCGGTTCGGCCTTGGCGTATTCGCCTTGGGTGTAGTAAAGCCCCGCCAGATTGTGCAGAGTGGTGGCCACGTCGGGATGCTCCGGTCCCATCGCCTTTTCCCTAATTGCCAGCGAGCGCTTGTAGAGCGGTTCGGCCTTGGCGTATTCGCCTTGGTTGTCGTAAAGCCCAGCCAGATTGTTCAGGCTGAGGGCCACGGCGGGATGCTCCGGTCCCAGCGCCGTTTCCGTAATTGCCAGCGAGCGCTTGTAGAGCGGTTCGGCCTTGCCGTATTCGCGTTGGTGGAAGTAAAGCAATGCCAGATTGTTCAGGCTGGTGGCCACGTCGGGATGCTCCGGTCCGAGAGCCTTTTCCCTAATTGCCAGCGAGCGTTTGTACAGCGGTTCGGCCTTGGCGTCTTCGCCTTGGTTGGCGTAAAGCGCTGCCAGATTGTTTAGACTGGTGGCCACGGCGGGATGTTTCGGTCCCAGCACCTTTTCCTTAATTGCCAGCGAGCGCTTGTAGAGCGGCTCAGCCTTTGCGTATTCGCCTTGGGTTCGGTAAAGCTCTGCCAGATTGTTCAGGCTGGTGGCCACGTCGGGATGTTCCGGTCCAACGTTTTGCCCTGCCACCCTCAACGCCGCCTGTGCGACCGTTACTGCGCGACCGTATTGGCCCTGACGACCGAGGTCCATCGCCTCTTCATTGAGCGTTTGCCACTCGATCCCGGCACCTTGAGCGTCGGCCTTGCCGAGGGTTAGAAACAGTATCGAGACGATAACGAAGGCCGGTAGGATATTTTTCATAGTTCTCCCTCAACTCCCAAGATTATGCATTTCTCCTGCTTGGCTTGTCTAGTTTGTCCGGCAGAACGCTTGGAGCATCGAACAGTACGAGGTGGTGCGAATAGTGGATGTGATCTCACCGGGGGTAATGGTTGGCTGCTCTGCTTTCAGCCTCTACCCCCCCCGCGTTAAAGAGGTTCGAGGTCACGGTTTCCCGACAGGGGCTCTTGATAGTGGTAATCGTTCAGGTATGATCGATCCGTTCTTCATATAGGTTCATGTCGAAAACAGCTTCAAAATTGGCAGCAGTCCTCGCTGCGCTCGTCGTGATCGTGGCAAATTCATTTTTCGTCGTCGGTCCGACCGAGGGGGCGACCATTCAGCGATTGGGGGTGGTTCGGCCAGTAAGCCTCGAGCCGGGGCCTCACATCAAGATTCCGTTGGTCGAGAGTTACACTCTATACACCGTCGGGGTCCGCAAGCACGAGATCACGGTCCAATCAAAGACCAGAGATCTTCAGCCGGTCGAAGCGACTTTTGTGCTGAATATCGGTATTGATCGTGCGAGCCTCCCATCGATTCGTCGAGATCTCGGCAGTCTCAATGATCTTGACGACCGGATCGTGATCCCGCAGACGCAAGAAGCCTTTAACCAGGCGGCTGCGAGCTATACGGCAGAGGAGGTGATCACTAAGAGGTCTGACCTCAAGGGAAGCTTTGACTCCCTGGTGGGAAGTCGCCTCCAGCCGTACGGGATTCTGGTTCGCGATGCCGCGGTCTCTACTCTCAACTTCTCCGACAAGTTCGATGAAGCTGTCGAGCAGAAGCAGATAGCGGAGCAAAATGCCCGTAAAGCGGCGTATCTCGCCGAGGAAGCGGAGCAGAATGCCGTGGCTGCGGTTAACAGGGCGCGAGGTGAAGCCGAAGCTCAACGACTGGAAGCAGAAGCGCTTAAGTCGGTCGGAGGTAGTCTCGTCTTACAAGCTCGAGCGATCGACAAGTGGGACGGTCATTTCCCGCAGGTTTTGGGTGGGGATGGTGTTCTTCCCTTTATGAACATCGAAAGTCCACAGTAGGCGCGGTACTTCCAGAGGATAGCGTCTCTGGAGGATGGCGTCTCTGGAGGATAGTGTCTCTGCCAAGTTTCGAGCGGGGTGTGATATCAGGTGCTGATTCACACCCTTTTTTTGTGCGCCCCTCTCTATTCCTCAAAGGCTTCGAAAACAAGGCATCGAGCTCAACGCACGGATTGTTCGGTGATAGATCCTGGGTGCGCGGGCCTCCGGTCCGCAGGAAGGGGGAGGCAGCTCATAGACACCGTCTTATCCCCCCCGCACCAAAACCCCAACCTCCTTCCCCCGAAATGCAATGCCCCATCGTACCACCCGCGAACACCCGCGCTCCCGGAGCTCCGCTGCGTAGTTCTTCTCCTCGATCTGCTGATGCGCACTCTCGAGCGTTTCCTCTATCGTTCCCCCCTTGGGGACTATTTTAAATTCAATCACCACCCCCGAATACCGCGCCGGATCACGGGGGATGATCATCACGTCGTACCTTCCGTAGCCACTCTCGCGGTTGCTCCGCACCTCGTGTGTTGCATTGAGATACACGAGCATCCCGATGACGAATGCGTGATAGCACGATTCTGCTTTGTCGGCGGTGACGTCGTGGAAGCTTAAGGTGTTCGTTACCAGATTACGGAACGGATGCTCGAACCGATCTTGCTCGCCGCGGATGAGCCCTTCGAGCATGTCG
>OMIW01000127.1 GCA_900299205.1 Pseudomonadota bacterium | reverse complement strand
GGTCGAAAAAAGCGACACTGGCCCGATTATCAAAGCTCCCTCTCCCATAACCCTCCTGAAATCGGTCAAAAACCCGGTGGAGATCGAGGGAATGCGAATGGCACATCTCCTCGATGGAGCTGCCTTTACCTCGCTTCTTCACTGGCTTAATTCGAGAGTCTCAGATACGGAGATAACGGAACTAAGCCTCGCCGAAAAACTCGAAGAGTTTCGCTCTCAGAATCCCGCATACCGAGGCCCGAGCTTTCCCACTATCGCTGGATTTGGTCCCCATGGGGCGATTGTGCATTACTCGGCGACCCCCTCCTGTGCATCCTCGGTGACAACAGCAGCACTTCTCCTCATCGATTCCGGTGGGCACTATCTTCACGGCACCACCGACGCCACGCGCACGATTCACCTCGGCGACCCCATCCCCGAGGAGGCAGAACGATACACCCTCGTCCTCAAGGGACACCTTGCCCTTTCGCGCGCGGTTTTTCCTGCGGGAACCGATGGATGCGACCTCGATGCGCTGGCTCGCGCGCCGTTGTGGAGCCACGGCCTCAACTACGGACATGGCACTGGCCACGGAGTCGGTTGCTACCTTCCGGTCCACGAGGGGCCTCAGCGGATTGCGCTTGGTCGGCGGTCAGCACCACTTCTTCCCGGCATGATCGTCAGCAATGAGCCGGGCTACTACAAGCCGGGGGCTTACGGGATTCGAATTGAGAACCTCCTGCTCGTGACCGAGCGCCCCGACCTTGCCTCTCATGAGCTCGGCGAATTTCTCTCGTTTTCCCCTCTGACCCTTGTACCGTACTGCCGACGACTCGTAGTTACTTCGCTCCTATCCGAAGAGGAACGGAATCAGATTAATGCCTATCACCGATCCGTTCGCGAGTCGTTAGAGCCGCTCCTCCCTTGCGAGGTCGCATCATGGCTGCAACAAGAGACAGCCCCGTTGTAAAGGAGCCCTCGTGAGGGGCTCTCTTCCCGATTACCCTTGGGCAAACATTCCCCGCCATTCAGGAACCTTTCCCACCTTTTTGGGTCCAGCGCTCAACGATAGTCGCTCCTACCCCGCCCGCAATAGCACACCACGTCAGATAATAGAGAAAACTCACATGAAGAGGCGATGTCGAATTGTGGATGGAAGCAAAGGGGTAGCCCACGAAAAACCAGCTGTAAAGGGCGATCAGCGCGCAGCTCCCTGCCGCGAGATATCTAGCAGCCCACCGCGGGGCGAGCAACACAAGCGCGGGGAGCGGATACACGAGATACTGAGGACCAAATCCGGGCGCGAATATGAGGAATCCACCGAACGCGAGGAGAAAGCCAAAAAGAATATCGGTGCTTCGAAGGGCATTCATAACGACAGCGGGCAGAGTCATAATCAACAGCTTCGCAGGAAGCGCATACGATGTTGCGATGACATGCGGGAATCCTGGGATCTCAGACCGCCAGGGACCAAGAATCGTCGTGAGGAAAACGGTAACACCCCACATATCAAGAGGTGGCTGATATTGAAGAACATCTTGAATGAAAGGCCTTCCACCCCATATGACTCCCCCTAGCACCGAAATGAGGGGTATTCCGACCCCCATTAGAAATACCCACCAACGACTCCACCCCACCACGAAAAGGGCGGTCGGCACCAGCACGAGTGGAGGCAGCTTCATCGAGGCTGCAATCCCAAGAAGCAATCCTGCTCGAAACGCACTCCCTCCCGAGTGAAGTACCATCGCAGATGCAAACGCCATCGCATTGACGAGCGAATCGAGGTTGCCGTGATATCCCGCGATCAGGAGTGGCACGGGGGCGAATCCAAAGAGACAAATACCAAAGATCCTCGATGGCAATCGACACCCGACTCCTATGAGAATAAGGGTCAGTAGATCACCCAGAATACCTGGAATCCGAAGAATCAGAGGAAATGCGACCCCCGTAGCGAGATGAATCTTGTATGTAGCCCATACCAAAAGCACACCCAAGGGGGGGACGTTGCAGAGCGAATCACGGGCATACAGCCGCCACAATCCATCCTCATCCACACCAACAGCGAATTGATACCACGCCCCAACATCACTTGATCCCACCGACGACGCCGCAATCCAAATACGGAGCATGATCGCTACAACTATTAGTGCGACGAGGAGAAGAGCCGGAGGTGTCTGAAAGTTCCTCATAGCAGTCGGTATGTGATTGTAAGTGATTCCGATGCCTTAACGCCGAGGCCAACGGGATGGAGCCCCGTTAGAATATGTGGGGATTCGCTAGTTTACGCTACTGAGATTCTCGATGGTTCCATAACCTTTGGGGAGCGTTTAGCGAGAATCTGCAGAGGATGGTATACTACTGCATAATCTCTCAGCACACGGACGAGCACACCTCCCGATGGCAACCGGGTGGGGAGGACGAGACACACGCGTCCCCCCGATGGGATCCACCTCTTCGGAAGCATTATCGCCTTTCTATGGCCAATTTAGATCCTCTGACCTCACTGAATCGAGATACCCAATCACAAGGGGCCGCGGAGTCTTCCGCAGGGCAACAAAGCTCAGCAGCCTCAATCGGAGCCCCCGCTGAGGTCGGTACCCGTTCAGACCTTCAGAACACCTCGCCGAACCGCTCTCGCCCAAAGGAATCCCCCTCATCGACGGGGTCTGTGTCTGCCGACAGTAGAACCGGCCGCAGCGATCTCGGTCCTGGCGAGACCCGCGATTCCAGAGGGGCTCTCTCTCCGAGTAAAGGGGAGCAAACCTCGTCGCCGAAAGGTCAGAATGCGAGCCTTCAGTCTAAGGTTCAGGACCTGATGAGCCAGTACGCAAATGGCGCGATCTCCCAAGGAGAGCTGGTTCGACAGCTTAAAATGGTCAACAACGTCCTCGCCCACAACATGGTCAAGGAGGCGAAGCAGGCTCTGGGGGGGAGCACTGCGCTTGCCACATCGCCGGAACACCAATCACAACTCCCTCAGAGTCGTTCGCTTCTCGAGGATAACGCAACAAACGTAAAGGCAGCAGGAGTTGAAGAAACGGGCCCTCCTCCACCCGAAAAGGCGGAATCGGCATACGGGGCTATGGGTCAAGATGGCGCGCTTTCTACTGACCACGAGAAACAACAGGAAGAGCAGCGACAGCATAAGCAGGAAGCTGATCAACAGATGCTCGAGGGAATCATCGCTGACCGGGAAACGAACGAGCAGGCACAAATTCAGCGCACAAATCAGATAGTGGAGCAAAATGCTCGGGCAGCGCAGGACAAGCAGCGTCAGATGCAGGAGCAGCAAAAGCAACAAGAGGCGCAAACCCAGGAGATAGCTGGCCAGAGAGGGCAGATTGGGGAATTCCTTCGGACATCATCAAAGGCGAGCGCCCAAAAGCAAAAATACCTCCAACGGACAAAATCGAGGACATCTGTGGGTGTGATTCCACGACTCGATACGGAGCTTTCCCTGGGACCTCACCAACAGCAGTCGGTCGCTCACGGTTCAAGAGACTCAAAGAAGAGGAGTGGTGAGCACGAGGAGGAAGAATTTCTCGAGATGGTCGGGGATGGGATCGCCTTTGAAGATTCGCCAGAGGGGGCCAGGGACAGCTCGTCTTCAATCGATCCAGGCGAGGATCCCCAGAGGGAGGAGTCTCAAGAGAATACCAACCCAGGAACCGATCCAACACCTGCGGGCAGTGGACGGTCCAAACCCTCTCTGGAGCCTCAACCTCTTCCCGATTGGTTTAAGCCGCTCGGTGATACAAAGTGGTGAGCCGGACCCACGTTGGGTACGAATGAACTGAAATCAATCGGTAGAAAGCTACCCTATCGAGCGGTGCGAAGGATATTTTTTAATCGAATGAGCGCCCGGGACCGAATCTGAGATGCCCTCGATTCCGTAACCCCAAGGATCTCGCCAATCTCTTTCAGATTGAGCTCCTCGTAAAAATAGAGGGATATAACGAGCCGTTCTTTCTCGGGTAGCCTATCAAGGGCGCGAGCCACGAGTTCGACCTTTTCTCCCCCGAGTATTCTGCTCAGGGGATCGCGCATACGGCTCGGAACCACCTCGTCTGCCTGAAAGCGGTCCTCTCCGTGCCCAAATCCGAGCTCCTCAAAACTCAACATAACGATGCTGCCGACCTCACTCAGGAGCCGCTGAAGCTCGTCTAGCTCAATGCCGAGCTCTCCAGCTACTTCCTCATCGGTTGCGGGCCGCCCCATCCGTTGCTCGATCCGGTGATACGCTGATTCAACTTTATGGGCCTTGTACCTCAGGGTGCGAGGAAGCCAGTCCTGAGCCCGAAAACTATCGATAATCGCCCCGCGGATCCGGAACTGGGCGTAAGTTGCGAAGTTAGTGTCGTGAGTTGGATCAAACTTCTCGAGCGCATCGACAAGTCCGATAATGCCCGAATTAAGCATCTCTTTGACATCAACCTCCTTGGGCAGGCGACCCGAGAGGCGATGAACAACCCGTTTTACAAGGGGCAGATAACTTCGGATCACGTCCTCCCGCTCGTACTCACTGACCGAACGATAGGCCTCAATCGCCGTCGTCTTCGCCTTAGTTGCCTTGAATTTCTTCATAGCTCCTCAAAACCCCGACAACTATCGCGCAAATAATTCGGATGCCAACAATGACGATAGCGGCTCTCACCGCGAGCGTTCCTAGCCCAATATCGTGTCGCCACCCCTCAACGCCAACAACGATGAGACTGATTAGGGCGAAAAGCGCAAACGCGAATCGCACATACCGGAAATCGTTCTCCCGAGTCTTGACCTCTCTCACAGAGCAACCTGTCTAGCGAGAATGTCTTGGAAGAATAACTGAAGTCCACCTCGTACCTGTGGCCCCTCCGAGACCTCATCGACACGTTTTGCCAATCTCCTTAAGGACAATCCTGATTGAGAGGTCGGAAATATCTCTAACAGCGGTCTATTTCTCAATATCGCCGCTGAGACGGCGGCGTCGTGTGGAATAAATCCAAGGTATGAAACTCGAATTCGCAGAAAACGCTCGCAAGAATTCATTAATCGCGTTGCCGCCCTGCGAGCGACCCGCTCTGGGTCCTCATCAAATCCACTCACATTGTTAACAACGAGCGATACCTTCGTTTCTCCGTAATGACCGACGAGGACCTTTATCAGCGCATACGCATCCGCGATTGAGGTTGGCTCTGGGGTAATCACAACGAGGACTTCAGAGGAAACGGCGTTAAAATACATAACATCCGGACCAATACCTGCCTGGGTATCAATAAGGAGATAATCGTAACCCCTCGCCACAGATTCAAGCTCGGCACACATCCGTATCCGCTGTTCGACCGAAAGTACCGCAAGCGACTCTATGCCCGATGCAGCTGCGATCAGAGAGACACCGTGGGGCGTTTCTACGATAGCCTCTTTTAAGGGAAGATTGGAGAGAACGACCTGCTCCAGAGTCTGGGGAGGGCGAATACCAAACATGACGTCAACATTCGCCAATCCAAAATCGCAATCCATCAGCAATACACGACGACCTCGCTCGGCGAACGCTATGGCGAGGTTTACCGCCGTGTTAGTCTTGCCAACTCCCCCCTTCCCGCTGGTGATGCTCATCACCCGGGGGATGCCCGTCTTCCCTCCCCCGTATACGACATCTCCGTCCATCATTGCATCTTCCCCAACCCAGGTTTGGCTCATAAAATTTACCTACGCTCGATACACAAAAGATCGCCACTAACAACTACAGAATATCCCCCCCCCTCATGTCACTCCTACCCCTCCATCGAAAGTACCCCGAGGGACTGAACCCGCACATTCGGCGCAACCTCGCTGTGACTAATGACGGCGAAGCCAGGGGTAAATCTCTCGCAAAACCGGGCCAACGCCGCCCGCAGATGAGCAGGCACAAGTAACAAAGGAGTATAGCCCTGCTCCAAAAACTTCTCCGACAACTTTGTAAGCTTTCCAATCATCAACTGAGCGAATGGAGGATCAAGCGCAAGGAAGCTTCCCTCATCAGTCTGCTGCACCGCATCAGCGAGCTGACGCTCAACCGGGGCTGCTATCGAGGCAAGCGGTAAAACTCCTGCCTGACTGGTATAGCGCGCAGTGATCACCCGCGACATGCGTCGACGAACAAACTCGGCGAGCCGCTCAGGGTGCTTTACGGTGGGCGCCCAATCGCCAAGTGTTTCAAGAATCCCTTTGAGGTCACGGATACTCACCTGTTCGCGAAGCAGTGTCTGGAGGACCTGTTGGACCTGCCCAACTGAAAGGTGCGTTGGCACAAGCTCTTCAAGCACCTTCGGTGAATCCTTGGCAACATTGTCAAGAAGCTGCTGAACTTCCTGCCTCCCAAGCAACTCGTGCATATGACCGCGAATAATCTCGGTCATGTGCGTCGCCACAACGGTCGTTAAATCCACAACAGTATATCCCGTAAACTGCGCACGCTCCTTATCATGCTCAGGTATCCACAAGGCATCGAGCCCAAAAGCTGGCTCCCTCGTTGGGATACCTTGCAAGGGAGATGCCACGGTGCCCGGATCCATCGCGAGGAGATATCGGGGTTTAAGCTCACCACGTGCAATGATAGCTCCTCGCAAAACCAGCCGATATTCGGCGGAGGGGATCCGAACATTATCTTTAATGTGGATCGGTGGAACGATAAATCCATACTCTGTGGCAAATTGCCGACGCAGATTCCTGATACGCTCGACAAGATCACCACCATCGACCAGGTGCACCAATTCAAAACCCAGCTCAAGCTCCAGAGTATCAAGCCCCAGCAGACCCAGAACCTCCTCGGTACTCCCTGGCTTGGGAACATTTTGATCTGGGGTCGCCTCGACCTTCGTCGGTTTCACGAGCGCCTCAGCAATGACTCGCCGTCGGACAACGCCAACTGCTGCAACCCCCACACTGAGCAGCATGAAAGGAAAGAATGGAAGCCCCGGAACAAGGGCAAAACCACCACATACCGCCGAGGTCAAAAAGAGCGGGCGTACCGAGCCGGATAGCTGGCGAAATACATCGGCATTCAGATCCTCTCCCGACCCAGCTCGGGTAACGATGAGCCCCGCCGCCGTGGAGATGATGATCGCGGGAATCTGGCTGACCAGACCGTCTCCGATAGTGAGGAGGCTGTAAGTTTGGGCAGCAGTAAGCCAATCCATCCCCTTCTGAGCAACCCCAATTATGAGGCCTCCAACGATGTTTATTCCCGTGATAAAGACCCCAGCGACAGCGTCTCCACTCACAAACTTAGCAGCTCCGTCCATCGATCCGTAAAATTCCGCCTCTTGCTGAACCTCCTTCCTTCGCTGACGGGCCTCTGTCTCCTTGATAATGCCGGTATTGAGATCAGAATCGATCGCCATCTGCTTCCCTGGCATCCCATCGAGGGTAAATCTGGCAGCGACCTCCGCGATTCTGCCCGAACCTTTCGTGATGACCTTGAGATTAACGATGCTAATAACGACAAACATCACAAAACCGATAATGTAGTTACCGCCTACCACGAACTCTCCGAAAGCCTTGATGACACTTCCGGCTGCCTCATGCCCTCTATCCCCATTCAGAAGGATGAGTCGTGTTGCCGCCACGTTCATCGAGAGGCGAAAAAGGGTCGTAACGAGGAGGAGCGCCGGAAAGGATGAGAATGAGAGGGGCCGCTCAATATAGAGCGACACGAAGAGTATTACGAGCGAAATGGTTATATTCAGCGCGATGCAGACATCAAGGAGAGCCGTCGGCAGTGGCAGAACGAGGATCAGAAGAACCCCTATTAATGATGCCGGAATCGCAAGTGACTGCGCGATCCTCATCCGAGATTCTGCCATGATTATTCCTCGTAAATAGACGATTGCACCATCAAAAACTATCTCGGAGCACCTGCTCCCTTTATTCGATACACATAGCCAAGAACCTCAGCGACGGCTCGGTAAAGGTCGTGGGGAATCTGCTGACCGACCTTTACCGAGGCATACAGCGCTCGGGCGAGTAACTTGCGCTCGACGATCGGCACCCCGGCTTCCTTAGCTATCTCGCGGATCCGCAACGCAAGGTATCCTGTTCCTTTTGCAACAACTTCCGGTGCTCCCATTTTTGAGCGATCATATCGAAGGGCAACTGCATAATGGGTCGGGTTAGTAATCACCACGTCCGCTTTTGGTACCGCTGAGGCAAGCTTTTGAACAAGGCGAGCTCTGCCTTTACTTACCATCTTGCGCTTGGTTGCCTCATCACCCTCCATATTTTTATGCTCATCCTTTACCTCTTGCTTCGTCATATTGTTCTGGCGGTGCCACCGATACTTCCCGTAGACATAATCAATCGCCGCTATCGCCGCAAAAACTGATATCAGCCGCCAGAACACAATAGTCATTCCATTTCCGGCAAAGAGGAGAAGCCCCTCAATACCGCGAAATGGCAACATGACCGCCTCTTGAGTTGAGGATCGAATCGCGAAATAAGCGATAGGGAGCACCAGAGCGAGCTTTCCAATTGCCTTCAGCGTCGTGAAAAAACCAGCTGGAGAAAAGATCCGTCTAATCCCCGCAATCGGATTAAGAGCTGAAAATCGAAAGCGAATAATCGACGCCTTGATGTTCCATTTAGTTTGAATCATCACCGCGAGACTTGCGACGATACTATTGATAAAAAGGAGCGAAAGGAGGAAAGGCCCAACATGCCATAGCGACTCAACAAACCAATGCCCGATATTGTTCGTTGAAAGCTCCGTGGTTTGATGGAGGGATGCGAGTGTAGTTCGAAGAATCTCCCTCAAACCCGCAAATAGCTTTGGTGCAATTCGTGTTGCAACAAGAAATGCAACAGCCAGTGTTGCGATCTGTGCCACCTCATTCGAGAAGTAAACCCGCCCCTCCCGCTGCATCTCTTGCAGGCGGCGCCCCATGGGCAGTTCGGTACGCTCTTCTGGGGATGAATAGTCAGCCACGATTGCTCCGCGAAGTCTCGTCTTCGGATAAACTCTCGAAAAAAACCAAACCTGCCCCCTTTTGAGCAGGGTGGTGAACACTACCCAACCTAACCCTCCAAGTGGCAGCGAAATTCCTGGTAACCGATGACATGAGACCACTCCGCGCCAGACTACTGACGCAATAAAACAAGACCTCACCATTCGAGCAAGAAGGGTGCCAGATTCTACTGGCCGAGAAAGGCTCCGAGCCCCCCCCTGAAGTGCCGGCCCTCCTGATGACCGTCAAAAGGTTGCCGCGCGGGGAACGGATTCAATTCGCGAGGGCTTCTCCTTATGTGACGCAACCTCCATGAGAGTAAAGAAAGTTCTCCAACAGGACCTAATCTAGAAGTACCATAGAGGGGAAATCTCCCAACTCCCCCGTCTCGTCAGTGGAGATGGTGATGACCACGTTTTTTTCCGGTCAGGCTTCCTGTCAGGTTCGGAATCGGGGAGTACGTCATCGTATTAAAGGAAAATTGGGGTATCTCCATCATCGGGGCGGAGCCCAGAGAATTAATCAGCTCGACATCCATAAAGGGGGTGTATCTTGAATTCCCAGTGGAGCGCCATTGAGTTTGAGCGTGTTGTTAACCGGATAGAATCTCAATGGATACCGGTCAATCACCAGTTTGGGCATGAACTAATTCAAGACCTCACTGCCGGTCACTTTGATGAGACTCCAGAAAGACTAGTCGAAACTCTCCGGCTGGATATCGCTCTCTACCTCTTCGTTATTAAAGAGCTGGCTATTCGAGGTCGCTCCCTTGGCATCGGGGTATCTACCATCAAAAATCCAGAGGAAATACTTGGTTGCGTGCCGAGTCGCTCGATTGCCTCAATCATTTCAAGAGCCGTCGAGACAATTCCGGATCTCAAAGCATCATCTCTTCTTGGCGATCGGGTGCTTGAAACTCTTGAGGCGAGTATTACCGCCCATTCGGCCGTGAATCGAACAGGCTCTGCTTCCACCCTGTTTGGAATCAGCATAGCTCGACAAATGGGGAACCTCCTCATTGCGTTCTCGTTCCCCGATGAGTATTGCGCGATGATGGCTGATCTCAAATCATTTGATGGCTTTGAGCTGGCTTGTCGCGAAGTATTGGGATTCACCCCACTAAGATTAACCTCCAAACTTCTCCTGCGTTGGGGATTTCTCGCGACCCTCCCGCTTCTGGGCGACCCAGCCCCTCGAAAAGATCCGGTGGACTCAAAGGAGAGCCTGGATCAATCAGTCACAGGATTGAGGGAGATCTGCGCAGCCTCTGAGCTTTTGGCAAAGACTCGTCGCGAGCTTCTTTATCCAGGAGCCAGTGATGCATGGTCATCATTCCGGGAAAGCTGGCCCTCCGCAGCGCAGCTCCTTTCAGAAACCCCCTCCCCGGACGACCTCAAGGTTTTCCTTCGAGAGTATCAACGGGTGATTCCCTCCCTCAATTCTCCTGGGGTAAGCTCCGATCCTATGCTTTTAAGGAGCGCTTCGGAACGAGACCCGGTCCTTCGTCAAAACCCGTTCATATCCCGATGCCAAGGAGGGTGTCGTGACAACCTTACCGATTTGTATCATCGGATGCCACTCGGGGGCCCGGCACCAGAGCTCCTATCCCCGCTCATAAAGAACACGATTCCAATCGCCGGATTCTCGGCTGTCGTCATTCTTACCCTCAACCCCGATTCCCGCGAACTCATTCCCGTTCTATGGGTCGGCAATCCCCAGACTATTTCGATTTCCCCCGCCCCGCTCCAAGATAAATCCCTCATTGCAACCCGCGCTTATCTTGCAAAACGTCCCCTCATCTGGAGGACTCGAGTGGCTGGCACCCCTCAACGAGAGGTCGCCTCGATCAGCTGGATACTCGGATTTTCTCGTCGTATAGGGGTAATCCATCTAGAGATGTCCGGAGAGCAGTTCTCTTCCTCCGATATCGAATACCTCTACCACTTCAAAGCCATCTGTCAGGCGCTCAATGACATGCTCGGGCTCAACTGACCCGCTCATCCCCTGCAAATCGGCATCGGACCATTCAAAATTCGGGTGAAATGATATAAGATCACGGAATTAATTGGATTGCCGTCTCTGATGGAGCGGTTTGGGCCCTTTCGTCTTTGCACCGAGCTGTTTGGGGTAACATTTCATCCTCATCGTATTTACCCATGACCATAAAAGTTCTCAAATTCGGCGGAAGCTCAGTAGCGTCTGCCGAGCGAATTCTCGCAGTGGTGGAGATCATCCGTTTGGCACAACTCGGAGGGGCGCGTCCCTTGGTTGTCGTCTCTGCGCTGCAGGGGGTAACGGACGATCTGATAAAAAGCGCTCACACAGCTGTTGCGGGCGATCCATCTTACCGAGATGCGCTGACCGCGCTGAGATTGAGACATCATGAAACTGCGAGGGGAGCGGTCTTGTCACTTTCCTCTCCTCCAACGCAAGAAGACCATCTCCCCTTACCGGTGGGCGGATGTCACTTGAAAGCATCGATAGACCAGATCTTCGATGAGCTTGAAGCGCGTCTTACCGGGGTCCACCTTCTCCGAGAGCTGTCCTCCCGGACCCTCGATGCCGTCATGTCTGTGGGAGAGCGACTCTCCGCTCAGATTGTCGCTGCTGCCCTCTCTGATCAGGGGATAGCCGCGACCTTTGCCGATGCTCGGGGTTTGGTGGTAACTGACGCAACATTCGGGAATGCGCTCGTTAACGACGATGAGACATTTGCCCGAATCAGGGGGTTTGCCTCCACCCACCCCGATGTCGTTGTCTTGACAGGTTTCCTCGGGGCGACCCAAAACGGCGAAACAACGACTCTTGGGCGAGGGGGCTCCGATTACACAGCGTCACTTGCGGGAGCTGCGGTGGGTGCTTCGCAGATCGAGATCTGGACCGATGTCAGCGGAGTGCTGACGTGCGACCCCCGGAAGGTTCGGCGGGCATTCCCCGTCCCCTACCTCTCGTACGAGGAGGCGATGGAGCTTTCGCATTTCGGGGCAAAGGTTATCTATCCTCCAACCATGCGCCCGGCAATGGCCCGAGGCATCCCTCTCGTCATAAAAAATACCTTTGATCCGGTGGCGGCTGGCACCGTTATCGGGGCAAGCCCCGGCGATGCGACCGAGGCGATACGGGGAATATCCTCAATCGATCAGCTCGCGCTCGTTCGAGTTCAGGGAAGCGGGATGGTAGGGGTTTCAGGGATGGCGATGCGGCTCTTTCGTGCACTCGCAGCTGCCGAGGTTAATGTCATCCTCATAACCCAAGCATCATCGGAACACACAATCTGTGTTGCCATCCGACCTGCTCAATCGGCGGTCGCCGAGGCGGCCATTCGTCAGGAGTTTTCGTACGAACTCCGTTCATCACTCATCGATCCCCCCATCATCGATGACGAGTATGCAATTGTCTCGGTCGTGGGAGATGGGATGCGCAATACTCCCGGAGTCGCCGCAACCCTCTGCCACTCGCTCGCAGAAAATGGAGTCAATATCGCCGCAATCGCTCAAGGATCATCAGAAAGAAACATCTCGGTGGTCATCCGGCGCCTCGATCAACGAAAGGCTTTAAACGCGATTCACGATAGATTTTTCCTCTCTCACCTCCGCACCCTGAATGTGTTCGTTGTCGGCCATGGGCTCATCGGCAGAACACTGATCGAGCAGATACTTGAATATCGAGATAGCCTTAAAACGGACCATCACGTTGAGCTCTCGGTCGTTGGGCTGAGCACTTCAAGCCGAATGGTGATCGATGAAGATGGTATTCCGCTCGACGATCCCGAGGGCCTCCTCCAATCGATCGGTGAATCAGCCGAACTCTCCACCTTCATTCAACGAATGATCGACCTTAACCTTCCTCATTCCGTGTTCGTCGACTGCACTGCGAGCGAAGAGGTTCCCCATTGGTATCACTCCATCCTTTCGCGTCATATCGCTGTGGTGACCCCAAACAAAAAAGGACAGTCGGGGGCTTTGGTCTCGTATCGGCTCATTAAAGAGGCATCGAAGCTCCCAGGCTCGCGGTTTCTCTTTGAAACTAGTGTCGGCGCAGGGCTCCCCGTCATCGGAACCCTCAACGATCTTCGTCGCAGCGGTGATTCGATACGAACGATCGACGCGGTCCTGAGTGGTACGCTCAGCTATCTCTTCAACACCCTCGTGCCCGGTCGACCGATGAGCAAGCTCATTCGGGATGCCCGCGAGCAAGGTTTTACCGAGCCCGATCCTCGCGACGATCTCAGCGGTCTTGATGTGGCCCGAAAACTCCTTATTCTCGCCCGAGAGGCGGGGTTTGAGCTCGAGCTCGATGATATCGTGATTGAAAATCTTGTTCCGGAACCTCTCCGCTCGCTCGCGACTGCGGAGGAGTTTCTTGATCGTCTCGTCGATTACGATAAGACCTTTGAGCAACTGGTGACGGATGCGCACGAACACGGACGCCGCCTCCGATATATCGCGCAATTCGATGGCACCCGTGCCTCGGTCTCGCTCCAATCGGTGGGATTCGACCACCCGTTTTTCTCGTTATCAGGGAGCGACAACATCCTCGCCTTCACGACAGAGCGGTATCACACAAGCCCCTTGGTTATTCAGGGGCCAGGGGCAGGAGCGGCGGTAACGGCGGCGGGAGTTTTTGCCGACATTGTGCGGGTCGCGTTGGCAAGTTGAGTTGAGAGGGGAGACTCTTGCGTCACAGAGTGCAGCTCACAATCCACCCCCTACCACCATCTGACCACCGACAACTGCTCGAACCGACTATCTCAGCGACCGACAACATGATTACCGAAACCATCATCGCTTTTGCCCCCGCGACGGTCGCCAATGTAGGCCCCGGGTTCGATATCATGGGATTCTCTCTGTCGGGGCCCGGAGATGAGGTATGCGCCTCATGGACCGATGCTCCCGGAGTGACAATTGCGCATATATCCGGAGATGGGGGAAAGCTACCGGTCGATGCCGAGCGCAACTGCGTCGGAGTCGTTGCTGCCGCGCTTCTCGCAGCGCGAGGAATCACCAGAGGAGTAAGATTGACGCTTACAAAAGGACTTCCGCTTGGAAGTGGCATGGGATCGAGCGCGGCGAGCAGTGCCGCTGCAGCACTCGCCGTCAACACCCTTATCGGCTCTCCCTTTCCGCCTCGCGAGCTTGTTCGCTTCGCCATGATCGGGGAGGAGCGGGCATGTGGTGCTGCCCACGCTGACAACGTCGCTCCTGCCATACTGGGCGGTTTCGTCCTTGTCGCCTCATACGAACCGCTTACTTTTGTCGAGCTGCCATGTCCATCATCCCTCTTCTATGCCGTCATTAATCCTGATTTCGCTCTTGAGACCGCGGTGTCTCGGTCTGTTTTACCGCGCGAGGTCCCTCTTGCCACCACGATTAAACAGAGTGCCGCGCTCGCAAGATTGCTCTGCGGGCTCTATCAAGACGATCACGAACTTATCACCTCATCCCTTGTCGATTATCTTGCCGAACCAGTCCGGCTCCCCTTGATTCCGGGGAGTGAAACCGTAAAACGCGCGGCGATTGACGCAGGAGGGTACAACTGCACCATTTCGGGTTCGGGTCCGTCACTCTTTTCTTTGTGTCCATCGCTTGAGGTTGCAGAGCGGGTCGGTCAGGCAATGAAGGGCGCGTTTGCCACCCACGACATTAACGCGACGGCGCACACCGGTCAGATAACCCGACATCCGCCCCGTATTTCGATTATTTCTCCCAAATCGACCGATTCGTAATCACAGAGGTGCCATGGACCTTATCACCACCAGCGATTCAACGACCATCGTTCCCTTCTCCCAGGCAGTGACCCTGGGGCTTGCGCCCGATGGGGGGCTTTTCATTCCGCCAACGATAACCCCACTCCCCTCATCCTTTTGGGACGCAATCATCACCATGGACCGAACCGAGCTCTGCATAACCGTTGCCGAGCATCTGTTTGGTCGGACGATTGAGGGGATGTCAACCGCCGAGATGGTAGCCGAGGCTATCACCTTTGGAGCTCCTGTTATCCCGATGAGCGACTCAATCGCCGCGCTCGAACTGTTCCACGGGCCAACCGCTGCGTTCAAAGATTTTGGTGCTCGATTTCTTGCCGCGGTGACGACCCGTATCGCCGCGACTCAGGGGCGCAGAATAACGATTCTGGTGGCTACCTCGGGAGACACCGGCGGCGCCGTCGCCCACAGCTTTTGGCGGCGCCCAGGGGTTAACGTGGTGGTTCTCTACCCCGCCGGCATGGTGAGTCCGATCCAGGAGAAACAATTCGCGGGACTCGGAGAAAATGTTCTCGCTCTGCGGGTTAGTGGCCCCTTCGATGCGTGTCAATCGCTAGTCAAAAAAGCTCTCTCGCACAGCCAGTATCGAGAATCTCTCGGGCTTACATCCGCGAACTCGATAAATATCGCGCGTCTCCTTCCTCAGGTCTTCTACTATTTTCTGGCGCATCAGGAATGGTTACGACTGACGGAGCGGCGCTCATGGAGCAGCGCTTCATCACCTGTTCCGTGGGTATGTGCGGTCCCGTGTGGCAATTTTGGAAATCTCACCGCGGGACTCTATGCACAGCGACTGGGGGTTCCGATCAGCCGATTTATCGCCGCAACGAATGCCAACGATGCCGTTCCCCGTTTTCTGGCGGGTGCCCCGTACCGCCCGCAACCGAGCATCGCCACGATCTCGAACGCGATGGACATAGGCGACCCCAACAATATGCCCCGTGTGATGTCGCTCCACGGAAACGAACCGCAGCTCGTCCGAGCATCTCTTTCGGGTGTATCGGTCTCAGATGATACTACCATCGCCACCATGCGGGACGTATATGAGACAACCGGCTATATCCTCGACCCTCACGGCGCCGTCGCGTATCACGCTCTCACCACCGAACTACGGCCCGATGAGCACGGGATTTTCCTCCACACCGCCCACCCCGCAAAGTTTTCACAGGTGGTCACCACCGCCATCGGCTTTGAACCCCCGATACCCCCTCAACTCGCCGCTATCGCCGATCAACCGATTGCACCCCGCGAAATATCACCAGAATTCAAAGCGCTTGAGGAAGTCCTGTCGGAAATGCTTGAAAGATCAAGATGATATTATCGTTTTATTTAATCGACCGATTAATCACTTTTAAATTGAGACAACTCGGGCGCATTTCGGTCTAGAGCACACTGACAGACTAGTTCCCAATAACCTTTCTCTGAACGGTGTTATTGTGAGTAGTTTTTCTGAGGCGTGGGTATGACACAAAATCAGGCGACATTAATAGCCAAGACCTTGATGGCAAAACATACGTCCAACGGTGACCTTGATTATGGAAGAGCCAGTAAAGAGGCTTTTGCATTGCGACTACCCGAAGGAGTTCAACGTGATGTGATATACAAACTGGCCCAACAGGAGATTTTTAAAGATAAAGACCGCAACTTGGGTAAGGGACTCGAAGAGGGCGGGCGAGCCATGCTCGATGCTCTGAGCCAGCCGATAGTTGCTGCCCAGGGTTTACCGAGTTGGTTGACGAAGGATAGTTGTCCATTTCACGGAG
>OMIW01000126.1 GCA_900299205.1 Pseudomonadota bacterium | reverse complement strand
CCCTCAATCAGCCCACTGGCATGCTATCAGAGGGCCTTCGTTACCTGGGGGCCTTGTTGCCACCTTCTCGTTGTGAGGCTTGCCGACTCCTCGTATCGGATGGAAAGCTTCGACCACTCAACCGATTCACTGCTCGCAATTTACTGCTTCCAATGTAATGCTCGCAATGGGGGACGACGGACGACAACAGACATGCAAGTCTACCAGCCCCCAGGGGAACAGCAACCTGATACCGCCTAGGCCGCAGGAGCCTCCGCATCTCGTCGGACATACCGCTTCTTAAGGCGAGAGAGCTTCTTTTCACCAAAGGTCACGTGCTTACGCGCAACGGGATCATACTTTTTGAGGGAGATTTTCCCTTCTTTGCGGCCCTTTTTCTTATTCCGACGGAACGAGTAGAAATAGCCCGAACCTTCTTCGGAGATCATAAAGACCGTTTCTTTATTTGCCTTTGCCATAAGTATTGCCTCAAAACGCGACTGAAAAACTAATGTGCTGAACAGTGGACCGGCAGAAGACCCCGATGATGCACGGATTTTAAAAAAATGACAAGTGCTGTCAGAAAATCAGCGGTGTAATCGGGTAGTTCGCACCCCGAAAAGGTGGTGTTCGAGTAATGAATATGCGTTACCTGTAATCTTGTCGGCTCTCTCCCGGCCGTTTCACATATGTCCGATAATTAACCGTTATCGGACATCAGGCCTTCGCCAACCTGCTCTGAAACTGCAATACTACGTATCATGTATTATGTAGTTCGATCTCAATAAAAAAGGTCGGTGCGGCTCGTATCGTCACCGCACCGACCTTAGGGTTCTGACACCTCAAAAGGAACTGTCAGCACTTCGCCTTTAGCAATCCTCTCCTGGCGAATTCATTTCTTACTCTGAAAGGACCGGCGACTGAGAGAATCCCCTGGAACTACCGACTCCTCTTCGCCGTGCTATCGCATGAACCTTGTGGCTCGCAATCCGAACTTTTGCTTTTTCAACAACGATATCGACCGCTTGGTATAAATCCGAAGCCCGTGCGGCGATGCGAATTGGCTTACCATTCGCGAGGTATGCAAAAATCGCACACTCCTTATCATTTCCACCCCGCGGACCGTTAATATCACGTCCCGTAACAATCAAACGTCGAACTATAGAGTCAAAACGAGGCGAAAGCTCCCCTAATTGCCTTGCAAAGTACTCTCGCACGGAGTCCGATGCTAGGTTTTTGTCCAGCTTTATTTCGCAACGCATAGGCATCTCCTCTTTGGTGATAATTCCGGTCTCCGCCCCCTTTAAAGGAAAGAGCCTACCTGCGCTCAATCCATCTGGAGAATCTCGACCAGTGGGTAATCCCCTCTTTCTATTTTACTCAATTTTCGCCGAAGACTCCTCAGTGCACAACTCCCCCATGGGGTGAACGCCCCCGCGAGACGGAGGACAGCAATCGAGAGGTTCAGCTAATGGTTCTCTTGAGGTCGCGCAAGGCTCGACGCCTTCCACTAAACTTTCTTGTAACCTGGCTCGTTAGCTATGATGACCCTCATGCGTGAGTGCAAGTTGTCGAGCTGAGGCTCGAGTGCTTTACTGATAGTATCCCCCGTTAACTTCCACGACTGTGTAAGCTGCTGCATGCATATGCGCTCGAGAGTTTCCCCCATTTCGGTTATTTCGGGGTCGATCCCAAATCTGAGCCGCTGATCTTCTGGCATCAGTTCAAGCATCGTCCGATACCAGCTAACGAAGGCTTGTAAATTGTCGACGGCTTCTTGCAACAGGTGGTTTGCTGACTGACTATCCCCATCAATAAAAGCTTTCCGGGTCGAACGGAACATGAAATAACAGTGGTCGATAACTTCAGGAGCAGCCGAAACCTTTTCTTTTAGGTATTGAGCGGGTGTGCCCGTGGTCACCTCGAGGGTAGTGCCAGCGAGGTAACGCGGAGAAATTTCCCAATCCTCGTCTGAAATGGTTCGGCCATCGATATGCAAAGCTGTGATCATGTGACCAGGAACGATATGGTCCTTGATCACCTCGATGAGGTCGATAAGCCGGGGAAGATGCTCCCCTGAGATAGTGCTCTGCTCACCGTCAATCCGAACTGATACCATCGTCTTATCCCTTTAACTCTTCGTGAATATACCGCCCCAAAAGCCCGCTGCGCCTCCTGAGGTCCTCGTACACCCCCCTCATCTGACTCGATAGATCCTTGACGTCATAACCTTGAAGATTTTCCTTCGCAAAAACAAACATTCTCACGAGTAAGCCGAGGTACGCATAGTGATACCCCAGCTGCTCAATCTCCCGATCCGTCCTGTCCATCGAATCTGCAATCTCTCTCAGCTTTTCGGGTGAAACTTGCAGATCCCCCTCTGCCTCGAGGAGCCGATCAAGAAGGTCGATTCCCCTTACTCCGAGCTCTTCAAGCTCCGCCAGACCGGCGACCGGATCACCTCTCTCCCCAAACCGTTTCTGGAGCATACCGCCCTTCTTTGCGGTGCACCCAGCCACAAACCCTCCGAGATCCTCCAGCCAGAGACGACGATATGCCTCTCGATAAGGAGATGCAGGATCTCGGTCAAAAGGATCAAGGGGTTCCAACTTCCAAACTCCGTGCCTGTCAAATCCCGTACCGAATACCCGATATGCCGTCGGATTACTCAACTCTCGAGGAATTTCGGAGAGCGGACCACGCAACCGAAGCTGAGCCAACTCCGCGATGAGGTTGGGAGAGATGAGATCGTGACACTCAATCGTACTACACGGCTTGCCGGGGTGACACGGACCACATCCTATCGTAGCTTGGACCACAACACTTCCCTCACCGTATGGCCCCGTTTCATACCCCAGAGCTGACGCGACGAACATCGCGACCACCGGCGTTCCAACTGCCACGGCGATGTGCATCGGGCCGGTATCACCCGTTATCAAGATATCACTCGCCTGGAGCACTCCTGCAAGCTCAGGAATAGATGTCTTTCCCGCCACCACTCCAACCTCGACTCTCCCATCCCCGAAGCAGCCGTCGAGTGCTGACACGATGGGGTCGATTATCGAAAGCTCACTCTTGGTCCCGGTAAGGATAACTCGGGCGCCGGTATCTGCCACCAGTTTTTTTATCAGTGAGACAAAATGCTCCGTTCGCCACTGCCTTTTGGCCTGACTCGCTCCCGCCTGAATCGCGATGAGTGGTCCTTTACTAGTGAAGCCACACTCTTCAATTAACTCTTGTGCTCTGCGTTTTGCCTCCTCGGACACCTGGAGCATGAGGTTGAGGGGGTGATCGATGACATCGGCACTAAGCCGAAAGACATCCACAAGGTTAAGGGAGGTAAAATGTCTATTTTGATGGAAGACCGAGCTTGCGAACAGCCGCGCCCAATCGGACTCAATTCGTCGACATCCCTCCTCATCGGCCGTCCACCCCCCCATCCGGGGAGTACCCACCAACGATAGTATCAAAGCCGTATACGAGGATGACGCCATATTAAGCGAAAAATCGAATTTTCTGGCTCTCAGATCCTCGATAAAATCGTGAAAATAGCGATACGCCTCGAGAACCCCCTCGCCGTCTCGATGGAGGCACTTTACTACATAGGTCAGATCAAGAGAGATTACTTCATCAATATCCGGTATCCATTGACAGACCTCGGCAAACTGTTTTTCAACGACGACTGAGATCCTGCAATGGGGGTTTTC
This sequence comes from Pseudomonadota bacterium, assembly GCA_900299205.1. GTDB lineage: Bacteria > Bdellovibrionota_C > UBA2361 > UBA2361 > OMIW01 > OMIW01. Next base: position 4,081 of record OMIW01000126.1, on the reverse strand, counting down.
TCGCTTTATTCCCGATATGGTCGGCGTTGCCTGAAGCATATCGCCCAATCTGGTGATATTGACGAGGAGCACATTATGTTTTTCGGGATAGCGACGCTTCATCTGTCACCCCTCGCCTGGCTTTTTTAGGACCATGTTCTGCTTCACATGGTGAAGAAAAAGAAGTTCCTGATCGAGATCATCGAGCTTGCCCTTTCCAACGCTTATTTCGGCGATAAGGGAGTCAAGCGACGGATCGTCACCACGGCCGTATCCTCTTTCCAGTCGCTTCATGAGCTCTGGGAACGGTTTGCTTGCCGTGAGGAGTTTAGTCCATGGATGATTTTTCTGCCTCTCCGCAAGATGATCATACTTAGTACTGTAAATCACCGACAACATCTGTTTCATCCGGGTATCATAGGTATGGTCGTTGAGCGCTCGCTCCCGCCCTTTTCTGACTGATTGAAGTCTTTTCTCTGGCTCGCTCAGATACATTGCGACCTGATCTTTAAGCTCTGGAACTGAATTAAACGTAACGAGCTCTTCTCCTGGCACAAAGAGTTCGGGAAGGAGTGTACGTTGATCGACAAGCTGAAAGGCTCCTGCCGCGGCCAATTCGAATGTTCGCGGATTGACGAAGTCTCCGAAGGGATCCACACCATCCCGCTCGGAGGATGAATGAAGATTAATGTTAATGTCGGTCGCATTAAAAATCTTAGTGTACTCCTCTGGTGCCAAGCGACGACCCTCTTCCTGCACCAAGGTATTAAATGGCCTGCTGACGGGCCACTCAGTTCCCCATATCTTGAAAGGCAGGTGCGAGAGTGAGGCGAATACCTGTTGCCTATTGTGATACCCTGCCCCTACGAATGACACTGGACTTCCCCACCGCCGGTGCTCCTCTGGTGTCAACGACATCGGGGCGTGAACAAGCGGATCGCATGCAACAGGGAGATAGTGGACCTGCGGAGCACCCGCTTGCCTCATTGCGGAGATACATGGCTCCTTCTGAATCGTGAATACGAAATCAAAGTACGGGGCAAACTGCTGCCAATAGGAGAATCGACGGAAATCCTCAACAAACCACAACACGGTAATAATTCCCATGGAGCGGAGCTGCTGGAGCGCCTTAATCGTTATCGGTGCCTGCGCGAGACAAATGAAAATATCCACCGGTCGGTGAGTGACACTCTCGACCGCAACACTCGAGAGGAAATCGACGTAATTCCGCTCGGCCACCTGTTGTCGAAACTTATCCCCTATGAGGCTACCTACCTGATGATAACCCGCCGCCCACGGACTCATATTGAGAGGCCGAGCGCGGATGCCCAATCGTACAAGAGCAGATTGAACATACGACAGAATAGGGAGGGTTCCGCCCTGCAGTGGTCCTAGAATAGAGACCGACGGCTTCAACTTTTCGGAACCTCGCGCCGCAAAGAGTCCTCGTCGCAACTCGTCCCATGCTTCAGGAAATACCGTTTGGGATAAAGAGCGGGTCATCAGCTGTCTATCGCCAGACAGGTCAGTCGGTATTTCATCGATCCAAATTGCCCTCAATTTATCGAATAGCTGGCTCAGATCCCGCGATTCCATCGCAACGCGAAGCACATCCCAACTTGGTTCGTAAACAGCGAGATCAGTTACTCCCTCACCGACCAATGCCTCGAGGTGATAACCTCCCCCGAGACCAAAAACGATAACAGGATCACCACGAGATTGAAGCGAGCCACACGCCCTGATAGCCCATTGCTGAGCTGCTTGACGAGGATGAGAAGGGTGATCAAGAGGCTGTTCTCGAACAACAACTATCATCCCCTCACTTGATACTTTTGACTGAACATCTGAGGACACCTCGTCCCGAAATGCGAGCCGTCGGGCAATCTCAGGAAATCGTCGCGCGAGGGCTTTGAGATTTGGTTCGAAAAAGTCTGACATGACGACTCAACGGAGGAAACTTGAGCAAATCGCCCTTACTTGGCCGCTCTGATGCTCCTCATGGGATGCGATATCCACGATTCTCGATTCGAAATCGTTTTTCACCCCAAAGAGCAATCATCTTTTGTGTTTCAGCTCCTTTTATTATAAAAATGGAAGGGTATGCCTCTGTGGTGATTTTTCCGATGATCCTCGCATCTCCCTTCTCGCCTCCTCGCCTCCTCGCTAATCGTCACATACAAACCTGCCTGGGGGGCCTAGGCGGTCGTTACCTTTTGATTCCTACCCCAACTATTCGCACTATCGAGGGGACTGACGGGGATTTTTTTGAGGTTGCTTCGTGGGGATGCCCCGAGGGGGCATCGGGGCGAATCGTTCTTCTCCATGGGCTTGAGGGGTCAATAAAAAGTGGATACCTGCGTCGCCTCATCAAGAGACTGACCTCTGTCGGCCGATATGAGGTCGATCTTATTTTTCTCCGGGGTTGTGGCCCCTCGTTAAATCGCCTCCTCCGCTCGTATCACGCCGGGTTTACGGACGATTTGCGAACCTATCTATCCCTCTCGGTGCAGCCCACCCTATTGGTTGGTTTTAGCATCGGAGGAAATATTATTCTAAAATATCTAGGTGAAGAGGGGTCGCAGATAGAGGGTCGTGTCCGAGGAGCTGTTGTGATTTCAGCGCCCACAGACCTCGCTGCGACGGCCGAGGGGATTGCAGCCATACCCTTTTACGAAAAGTATTTTATCTCTTCTTTTCGCCGAAAACACCGGGCAAAGGTTGCGCGCGGAATCGCCCCCTCTTCCTTTGCCGATTTTGGGAATATCTCAACTTTTTCAGACTATGACGGGCGTTACACCGCTCCTCTTTTTGGATACTCCTCAGCGAATGAATATTGGAAGGCCAACAGCAGCGCGCAATTTATTCCAGAGATCCGTGTTCCCTGCCGAATAATATCAGCCCGTGATGATCCCTTTTTCTCGGCCGGTTCGTTTCCGATTACCGAGTGCCGACATCATCGCTGGGTTGATCTTGAATTAAGTGAACAAGGGGGCCACACGGGATTTCTCTCATCACTCGGCTCCTCACCAACCTTCGCTGAGAGACGGGTCATTGAGTTCGCTCAATCCCTCTTCGGTCGATTTACAATTCGGGGATAAATGAGATGGCCTTCACCGGTTTTTTCGCGATTCTTGACGATATAACCGCTCTCCTTGACGACATCGCAAGCATGACGAAGGTCGCCGCCGGTAAGACCTCGGCGATTGTGGGTGACGACCTTGCGCTTAATGCAAAGCAGCTCGTTCATATTGAGGCCCGCCGGGAGCTCTCAGTCGTTTTTGCCGTTGCCCGTGGCTCGCTAAAGAATAAGCTCATTCTGATTCCGGCAGCCCTTTTGATGAGCCTGTTCGCACCTTTTTTGATACCGGTATTACTCATGGTGGGAGGGGCTTATCTCTGCTTTGAGGGTGCGGAAAAGGTTCTTCATCACCGAGCTCACTCTCAGAGTAACACTCAAGGCAAGCATACGGGCGATCCAGCCTCCCCGAACGAAAACTTGGCCGTGGAAGAACAGCAAAAAATCCAGGCAGCCATTCGGACGGATTTCATTCTATCCGCAGAAATCATCGCCATCGCGCTCGGTTCTGCTGCCTCCGCTCCTTTGATTGTTCAAGCTGGGGCTTTGACCGTAATTGGAGTTGGTATGACCATCGTCGTTTATGGGCTGGTCGCGGCAATTGTGAAAGCAGACGACCTGGGGCTCTTTCTGATCCAACGCTCCGGTGCGCGATTAGGGGCTCAAACATCTCGAGCCGTAGGAAGGGCAATAATTCGGGCTACTCCGACTTTTATGAAAGCGTTGTCAATCCTCGGGACCCTCGCAATGTTCACCGTCGGCGGGGGAATCATCGTTCACGGAATCCCCCTCCTCCATCAAACCCTCGAGCACACCATCTCGTTATTCAGTCCCAGCGACGGCATTGCAGGGGGCACCATCTCGGCCCTCTCGTCAGGCGCCGCGGGTTTTATCATCGGAACGGTGATTGTTTTTGGGACACGCGTTAACGCTCATCGTGCGAGGTAGTGTTTTTAACCCGGGGAGCACTCAGACTTTCCGCACCTCCCCGCCAAGGTCTTATCACCGCCCCTACAACTTCATTCT
>OMIW01000125.1 GCA_900299205.1 Pseudomonadota bacterium | reverse complement strand
CGCTGGAGTCGCATTGGTAATAACGAATGAGGAGGTTGGTAAAATCGCTCACGCTCAGGTGAGTGCGTCGCGCCAGCGCTCAGATAGGGGCGATGGCGCGACGCACTCACCTGAGCGTGAGCGATTTTACCAACCTCCTCATTCGTTATTACCAATGCGACTCCAGCGCCTATTCTGTCGATGGTGAGCTCCGTCAGGGCAACCGAGCGCACGCCGCACTTGAATATCTGTTCGAGTTGGGAGATGCGCTTCCGCACCACCCGGATGACCGCCTCTTCCGGTTTGACCCATCACACATTATCCTTCTTCCTGCGCCACCGTTTGCCGGACTGTTCGAGGCCCTCGGCCGATTTAGCGCTTCGTCGAAAACATCCGATTAGGCCACGGAATCGTCGAGGGCCTCCATATCCCTTTCGGAGGAGTTTTGTTGGGCTTTTAGCTCTAAGAGGGAGGAATTGTGAGCTTGTACCTCCCCTCCTCATCCCTTTATTGATATAATTTTCAAGGGTTAGGCTCGGTACGATCACCGTGGAGAACGTGCTTATATGGCGATGATTGAAATTCAGGATCTTCAGGCTCCATTTCGTAGTAGGACCCACATCGTATCGATGACACTCGCTATTGGGATGTTTGCAGTATTTCGCGTGGTAGGGGGAGGTATGAACCTCTCGGTGACCCCCATCCGGTCCGTAGAGGCGAAAGCGTCGACCTCATCCGAAAAACCAGTGTTAAGTTGGGACGAAGATGATGAAGAAATACCGACATCTCGAGCTCCGGTAGCGGTGGCGAAGCCGTCCGGGCGAACAAGGCTATTAGAGGACGAAGTGAGCCCGTTCGATGGCGTTGTTGCCCCTTCGAGAGAAGACGAACAGGTAGATGCCTTCGAGGACGAGGCCAAGGGTGGTTTTGATGATATCGAGCGAGAACTTGGCTTGCAGTGAGGAACCTCCTCAGACGATAATCCGTGAGTCCTTTGTTTGCTTACATATTTTCACCTCCGTATCGTTGAGCGTCCGCCATATCGTTGAGCGGCCGCTGTGCCGATGAGGGGTGACATGGTCGGAAGGAACGGAACAGATGGCCGGGGGAGTCGTAACCATTCCAAAATCGTGGCGCTCTGAGGCACTCAGTGCTATCGCCTTCACTTTGCTCTGTCCCGTCGCTTACCTTCTGACGCTGACCTTTCCCTCAACCATCATTACAGGGCCTCTTTTTGACCTTTTTGGGGTTCGGATCAACCTCAGTCTTCCCCTGGCGATCTTTCTCCCCCTCGGGGCGCTGTCGCAAGGAATGTATCGGATTTACAATGTCAAATATGCCCTCGATCCCCGCGGACTCGAGGCTCGGCACGGCGTATTGAGCATGTCCCAGGTTGCAGTACGAATTCGATATGAGGATATCCGGGCCATCGAGGTGCGGCAGTCGGTTTTGGACCGGCTTCTCGACATCGGGAAGGTCGAGATAAGCACAGCGGCGAGTAGTGATACCGAAATCATTATGAGTGGGATCGCCGCGCCCTACCATTTTCGGCAAGTCGTTCAGCTCGAACGGGATAAAAGACAGAGTGTGTCGAGAAAAGATCGGGGTGAAGAGCTCCCATAAGGCAACGTCTTCGAGCGATTAAGAGCGTTTTTGAAAAGATATCGCAAAAGAGGTCCAATGAGGCAGAGGTACGGATGAGAGAATATCGAGAGTCAATCAGACCTCCATTTTTCAAAGGGGTGACAATGGGCAACCGAATGGAAAAATGGGTGGCTGTGGCCGTGTTTCTTGGTTTCCCCCAGTTAGCAGGAGCGGCTGATAAGGCCACGCCTATCCCATCCGTTATCGCACAGCCGGCCAAGGGGGGAGTTACTTCTCAAGCGAAAAAGAATCCTTCTTCTCCAGAGCAGCTGTCGCTTTCGGCTCTGCAGCGAGAAGAGCAGGAGATGCGTCGGCAGGAGGAGGAGCTTCTGAAAAAAGTGGCGCCAAAGGCGCAGCCCCAGCAGGCTTCTGTTCGAGCGGTGCCGTCTCCGGGGAAGACCCCACAATCGGGACCAGCGCCGGTCAAGAAGGTCCAACAGACACAACCCATTACCCCACCTCCAGTAAACCCACAATCGACCAAACCACAACCACGACCAACTACTACCTCCATACCCTCCGCCTCTCCTCAGAAGTCGGTTTCTCCCCAGGTAAGTCCAACTGCCGGGGCTTCGATACAGGTCCCGGTGTCCCCCACGAGGGTGCCCCCTCCACAGGTGGTCGTGACATCGAAGCCAACTGCCGCCTCTTCGGCGATTGTACCGAAATCACGCACGCCAACTCATACCCCGGTACCTGCCCGAAAGACGAATACCCCCCTTCCCACTCCGAAACCCAACGATGCTGAGCTTCTCCTCCTGAGAGAGCAGGTTTCGATACTTACCTCCCGAAACAGAGAGGTTGAACTCGAGCTCGAGGAGCTGCGCCGTCAGCTGGTGACCGCTGAAACGGAGGTAGAGCGATTAAATGAGTTCCTCGGCGAGCAGGGCAACAACTATCTCAATAGCGGTTACGGCGAAGGGAGTCGATCTCAAACACAGCCCCGTGGTATGCCGTCTTCAAACTCTTCATACAGTCCGTCCCGATATGTGCCACGACGTATGGAGCAGCGAAGAAATGAGCAGATGGAGTACCCGACCTCGGAGCGCTCGTCGCCGTCTGCATATCCGGCCTCCTCTGCGGTTGTTCCGATGCCCGCCCGTCGTGCTCCGGCAGGCTCCCTCCAAGCGGATCGGGATGTACCAATCGCCTCGGTCGTGGCAGGACCAGCGCTCGGTCGGGAGGAGCCCAACGGCGGTTCCCCCGTTATCGAACGACTCCCTCGAGGGGCTCGGGTTACCGTGGAGCGAGAAACAGGGGGTTGGTATCGGGTGCTCACACCACAAGGAATTCGGGTCTGGGTAGCTGGTCAGGACTTGGCTTTCGGCGAGGATGGATCGATAACTCCCATTCGTCAGGCTCCAAAGAGCCAGTCCAAAGACTCGGTAACCCTGCCCCCCGAACTGTTAAAACCCGGAGTCCCAGAGGTGGGTCAAGGTCAGGGGGCTCCCTCGGATGGGCGATCCGATGAGGAACGGGCCCTCGAGTTGCTCCGACAATCGATGGGCGAGAAAAAATAAGAGCCCTCCCCACCATCGGGATAAAAGAAGGACTTCTGAAAGGAAAGGCCGAAAGGTGAACATTTTAGGTATTTATCTCGGGGGCATTTTGGATTAAAGATCCCCCATCGGTCCTTTTAACGTGGGCAGCTCCCCATCGGGCCGATCCTAATCTGTTCTCCGATGGTCATCCCGATGCGCCTTGTTCGTAACGCCCGTACGTTTCCGCTCCTCCTTGCCTCTATTTTCGTTTCGATTCTCGGAGGGCTTTGCGGTTTTCCGCTCTGTCCAGAGAGCATATCGACATCAGTGCTATCTCTCTCTGCTGAGTGTATCAATGATTCAACCGCCTTCGATGGAAGGTGCGATGATGGAGTAGCAGCAGATGGATGGCGGTATGCGCCCGATGGAGGGCCGGACGGCCTATCGGGGATGGGACTCGGCGCGAACTATGAGTCTTACGGACTTGCCCTCAAGGAGGGAGCCTCTGATATTACCATCGTCGTGGCAGGGGGCATTCCGCTTGCCGGTAACCCCGCCAACGTCGCAAGTGGTACCGTTGCCTGGGGCGACCTCTTTCTCAATTTCTCTGGTCAATCTCTCCCCGAGGCAAGCGGGAGTGGGACCCTCTTCGCCGTCCGATTTGCGCCAGCGAATGACGCGGGTGTGTCTTCAGTCGGAGTGTACCGTGATGTATGCGCGAAGAGTGTTGCAGCAGCGAACAGTGGTCCCACGAGCTTTCAGATGTACGAGGATCTCGTTGTTGCGCGGGGGGGGGCCGTGCATTACGGGCCAGTCTGCTCGAACACCTCAATCGACAAGAATTACTTTGGCCCCTCTGTCAGCCTTAACGTCATAGCTTCGGGCACCTATGCTGGTCCGATTACTCCCTTGACCCCTGAGCAGCTTATTGCGGACGGGTTTGATCCAACGAACTTCCCCCCCACCGCGCAACTTATCGGATTCTCATTCAAACGAGAGCTCCTTACCCTCGCATCGTGGTGCGTTACTCCGACACCGACACCGACTCCCACTGCCACACCCACACCAACCCCCACACCTTCTCCAACGCCAACAGCAACAGCTACTCCGACGCCAAGCCCCGAGCCAACTGCGATTTCCCCCGAGGGATGTGTGCAGATGTCAACAATTGACCACTCCTCAGGGGACCTTCAAATCTCTATGAGCGTCTGCCCGACCCCGACCTCATTACCGTGTGTAATGGTCAAACCGACCGATAAGATGAAGCGAATTGCAGCTCAGTTAAAAGGGGCATCAGCAGGTGTTGCAGCGTCATGGTCCGCTGATTCAAAGAGAGCACGAGTCAATCGGGGATGCCGAGCAGTCGCCGATCAACCGCTCGAAGCGCAGAGCGCTCGCCATGTTGCAAGAGTTCGAAATGCAATAAACCGTCACCTCCTCAAACCGGTGCGAGTGTGTGCCGATTCCTGCATTGTGCGAAATTTCAATCGGGAGGTCGACTCTGTTAAACAGCTGATATCGGCATTTGCAACTGACGCAGGTAAGCTGGCCCGCGACGTCGTACGGTGCGCCTCCGAATCCTCCCGTCCCGGAGGTGCTCCACGAACCGAGAATCGGCTTCGTGATCTTGTCGATAAAGTAGGAAGCCTGAATACCCAATGCCGAATATGCCGAGCGAGTTCGGGTGCCAAATAAAAAATTCGGGGGCACATTGCCCCCTCTCAATAAAATTTTTTATCCACCTTGACGAAGGTCCATGACCCTCAGCGGGAGGAGAATGAGCAAACTACCCTCAAATATTCCATCCCTCCTCTCACCCTGAGGACGCTTCAGCATGAACCACATCGAGGACCTCCCCGTGCTCCTCTTCGTCAGGGAGTCGATATTCGGCAAGTTTATTTCTCAGGGTGCGAACACTGATGCCAAGAAGAGTTGCAGCTTGGGTTCGGTTGTTTCGGGTTGACCGGAGAGTTTCCAGAATGAGGGTTTTTTCGACCTCGTGCACGGTCATGCCGGAGCGAATCATGAGGGATTCATCCTCTCGATTGATAGATTGTCCACTCATCAGGGGGGAACTGTTCTGCCGGGAGCCGAATAAAGGCTGCTCTGAAGGGCGCGGAGCCGACAGGTGAAGAGGGTCGACAATCGCATCCCCTTCTGAATCACCGACCGACAATTCTCCCGAAATCTGGGTAAGTCTGATTAACTCATTACTCTCAATATCACTAATTTCCATCAAGAAATCCTCTTGGCGAGGTACGTTTCCTTGGGAAAGAATTGCAGCTCGCTCAACCGCATTTCGCAATTCACGAATATTCCCGGGCCACGGTGCTTGTTGTAACATTGCGATTACATCCGGGGTTAATGGCGGTGCTTGTTTTCCAAGGATCTGGCGCATGAAATATTCCGCAAGAAGCGCAATATCTCCGGGACGTTTACGCAAGGATGGCAGCGTAAGGGGAATCACATTTAATCGATAGTAAAGGTCGGCGCGAAACCCCCCCGAGCGCACCATTTCGGCGAGGTTTCTGTTCGTTGTCGCGACGACGCGCACGTCAACCCCCACCGGTTCACGGCCCCCAACTCTGTCAACCTCTCGCTCCTGAAGCACCCGGAGCAATTTCGCCTGAAGAAGCACCTCCATCTCGGAAACCTCGTCAAGAAGAATGGTCCCCCGATGAGCCAACTCAAATTTCCCAATTTTTCGAGCATGAGCTCCAGTAAATGCGCCCTTCTCGTGACCAAACAGCTCACTTTCCAATAATGAACTCGGCAAAGCCGCACAATTTACGGCAACGAACGGCTCATGCTGGCGAGGACTCGAATCGTGGATAAGCCGCGCCATTAACTCTTTCCCCGTTCCCGATTCACCCTGGATTAAGACCGTTGCATCGCTCCTTGCGACCGCCCCGGCGATCTCAAGAGTGCGAATCATAAGCGGATCGCGGGTAATAATCGCCCGCTTGGGCGAGGATTGCCGACTTGATACCATCCCAGGGGTGACTCTCCCCTCCACCACTCGTGAGACGGCGCGCACCAAATCGTCCCCCGAAAAAGGCTTCGTAAGAATGTCCGTGACTCCCCCGCGCATCAACTCGACCGCTGAAGCAACCGTTGCGCCAGCCAGCGCCAAAATCACGGGAACCCTGCTAGACCGGCCATTGAGCGCTCCTAGTAGGTGATGGGCAGCCGTCGGGGTCGCTGCGTCCCCTATCACCACATGAACTTCCTCATCACTAAGGCGATCGACCGCTGATTCGACATCAGGATATGCGGCAACCTGAAATCCTGCCCGTTGCAGAACAAGGGTCACCACCTTCTGCATCTGCGGGTCATCTTGAATCACAAGGATAAGCGGCATTCCGTATCACCCCTCATAACCTCTCAACCGAGAGAGTTTGGTTAATTCTATACCTTCATTTCACACGACGGCATCGAGCAAAAGCACACTTTTTCGCGCCACTTTCAGCCTCCGCCTCGGTTTTTTTCACTGGTCTGACTCCAGATAAAGCTCTCTGCCTCTGCATTAAGAAGGGTGACCCACCCATCGGAGGGAGGAAAGCGCTCATTGGCCACCCGTCTCAGATCCTGCACTAAATTGAGATCGTTCTGAGCGACTGCACATCGGACTAGCGCATATTGAACCCAGCTATCAAGGAAAAAGGTGGCATGCTCCCTCTGACCCTTCATCAACCACTGGTAAGCCCTCTTCACATTCCGCTCACGTAACTCAAGCTCAGCGAGATGACGTACCGCATGGGCGGCATGCTCACTCTCTGTCGGGATTGCTTCGAACGCCTCTCGTGCCTCCTTGGTCTTGCCGAGTAGTAATCTAACCGTCCCAAGTCCAAACAGCGCATTATGGCGATCTTCTGCCGTGGATTCCTCGAGAGACTGACCATATCGTGATTCAGCCTCTGCGTTCCGACCAAGCCTAGTCAGCGATTCAGCTCCGAGCAACAGAGCCCGTGCGCGGAGCAGGTGAGGGCGCGGAACAACTTCGGCGGCCCTCTCTGCATAGTGGAGCGCCACTTCTAACTCACCTTCCTGGAAATGGATGATGCCCTCCGAAAGAAGCACCTCAGCACGCTGCAATGAATCGAGCCCCCGTCCTCGCAAAGCTGAATCAAATTCTTGCAGCGCTCTTGTTGGTAAACCCAGAGCCCACGCACTTTTTCCAGCAGCCACGACTGCATCAACCGTCACCCGTCGTTTCGGAATTCTATCATACTCCTGTAAGCTCTCCAGATATTTTCCATCGGCATGCAATCGCTGTACCTCTATCGCGTGTTGCGCACACGCGTCTTCCCTATTTAACCCCGCGACGACAAGGATCGATATAACAGGCATGATCGCCCGGGCGGTCCCGACAAACCAGCACGCAATATCTCGGAGAAAGGAGCCCTTCATGCCACCTAATCCTTATGCGATGTCGCCATCAATCTGAGCGATGGATGATACTGAGACCAACCTCTCTGACAACCGTCGCGGAACTGACGAATCAAGCCCTTTCTTCCGGATCTTCTCTACCAGAGTTGTCCGATTCAGGCGCAAGAGGTCTGCAGCAGCTTTTTTATTGCCGTCGGTACGTTCGAGCGCCGACACGATGAGAGACGTCTCAAGATGATCGATCATTTCATTGAAATCGACTCCACCCTCCGGAAGCACAAAACCGGCCGGATGTTCCCCTCTTTCAGCGGATTCAGTCGAGGTAGCTGTGGCTATCGGTGAATCCATGTCAACCATATAATCAGGGAGGTCCGCCGACGAAATTATCCGCCCCTCGTGCATCACCGAAATCCGCTCGATCAGATTTTGGAGCTCTCGTACGTTGCCGGGCCATTCGTAGCGCAAAAGAGACTCTGTAGCGCAATCAGAGAACACCTTGAGCTCTCTGCCACTCTGACGGCAGGCTCCATCAATAAACGACTGGGCAAGCAATACAGCATCGTTTCCTCGCATCCGAAGGGGGGGGAGAGAAATTGGTACTACGTGCAGCCGATAGAAGAGATCCTCTCGGAAACGACCCTGACGGACCTCTTCGCGCAGGTCTCTATGAGTCGCAGCGACCACCCTTACGTTCACGTCGACTGAACGGGTTGACCCAACCGGGTCAATCTTTCGCTCCTGCAAAACTCGAAGCAGCTTCACTTGCAGCTTTGGGCTCATCTCTCCGATCTCATCGAGAAAGATGGTTCCTCCATCGGCAAGCTGAAAACGCCCTACCTTTGAGGTGACCGCACCCGTGAATGCGCCCCGTTCGTGACCAAAAAGCTCGCTTTCGAGGATATCCTCCGGAATCGCTCCACAATTTACCGGCACTAACTTGCCAGATCGACCACTTGCTTTGTGGATTGCTCGGGCGACTAATTCTTTTCCGGTGCCACTTTCGCCCAATATCAGGACCGTTGAGCTCGTGCTTGCAACGCGTTGAATGATGGAAAAGATGCGGTGCATATCTTCACACTGGCTCGCCATTCCCATGAACGACACCTGAGTTTTTCCGCTTCGAATGCCTGACCGATCAGCCACTCCCTTTCCGCTCTCGAACTCTGCCAGACCCATTGTGCCTCCCAAACAAGAACCAAATCGAAAATCCCGACGACCGTCAACAAGGCAACACCCGTGCCAGTTGATCCACGGCTGTCAACCCCTTGGCACCAAAAAAACGGCAGATTTTCGATCTAATTATTTCGGGGTGTTACACGAGACAAAGAGCAAAAGAGGTATTTCGGAAAAACTTTTTTCCTGTTACTTTAAAAAAAGACTCAAGCACCATGTCCAAACTGCCGACACTGTCTGCAAAATTTGCGGAGGGCCGAAGGCGTGGTTTTTGACGGGCCTCAGGCCATTTTTGCCACAAGGCATTCTCGCTCAGTTCCCCACCGCTCACACCGCCAGCACCTTCTCCGTTCTCAACTCCGTCCATAGCGCGAGCCGCATCTTCTTTTCGCCCAATCCGGAAAGGCACCTGACGGCAAGCGCCATCCTTCAAACGAGATCCTTCAACTAGGAAGCCATCAAACACCATCCCGCCCCGGGATACCCAAATCCGAATATTATTTTTTACCAATCCATCCAGTGGTTCATGTGATAAAAACCGTGTATGCTCGCGCCAATATTTTTCGTTCGTAGCGATCCGCTGCGGAATCCATCTCCGCTGAATCTTATCTATTCTCGGTATTGTACCCCTTATCTTCCAGACAGCCTTAACGCCCTCTGATACTTGACATTATTTTTCATCAGGCGGGGCGTATTCCCACAGATTTATTTCCCCTAAAACTCGAGGGATATCCATTAGTCATGGCCACAGAATCGAACTCAAAAAGGTCCGCCGTACGCACCTCGCTCGAACAGCTCTCTGAGACCTGGCGACGAGACCTCCGATCCGCCATCGTTGCTCACCCTCAGCTTCCGAGCAGCGATGTCCTTGTCGAACGGTATATATCCGCATTTCCGCCCGAGTATCAGGCAACCTTCTCAGTGGAGCAGTGTGTCGCTGACCTCGAGATTATGAGCACCTTGACTAAGGAGTCACCCCTGACCGCCCGCATTGATCCGCGACGGCAACCTCGTTCTCCGGCAACCGGCAGTTCTAATGAGGAGACAGCGACTGCAACGGTCGTCCTCTACAATCAAGGAGCAGATATTCCTCTTAGTAAATCGCTCCCCATTCTCGAGAATATCGGATTTGAGGTGCTCACCGTCTCGACGGTTGAGATTGTACCCGACCAACTTAATCGGGTAGCGATCCACCGTATGCTCGTGCGACCTAAGTTTGATACAGAACCCGAATCTTCTTCGTTTTCATCACCTGAGTCCTCATCACTCGCACTACCTTCGTCGGTGTCGAACGGTCTCTGCGACATTATTGCAGGACGGGCGGAGAATGATCTTCTTAACGCTCTTCTCATTCGCTCGGCCCCCATCTCCGATAGTTTCAACATCGAAGCAATTGGTCTTCTTCGGGCCTATTCTTGCCTTCTCTGGCAGCTAATTAAATTTGCGACCCGAGGAGCTATCTTCGAAGCTCTCGTCGCCGAGCCACAGGTGGCGGTTTTACTTTGGCGCCTTTTTGTCACCCGATTTGACCCGACGCTTGGCGCTCTGGAGGATCGTATCCCCGCTCTTCAATCACTGGAACAGCGATGCATTGAACATCTTGCCTCCGTTCGCGAGATCAACAGAGACCGTATCTTGCGATCACTCCTCTCGTTGATTAAGCACACCGTGCGTACCAATTTCTTCCATCGACAGGGGCGTGCCCTTACCCTAAAGCTCCACTCAGAAAAGATTGATATCATCCCCCAGCCACGACCAAAATTTGAACTGTTCATCCGGTCCGCAATGTTCGAGGGAACACACCTCCGCGCCGATTCTGTCGCTCGTGGTGGAATCCGCTGGAGCGAACGGAACGATGACTATCGAACTGAGGTCCTCGGTTTGATGAACACCCAGCGAATCAAGAATGTCGTCATTGTTCCGAACGGGGCGAAGGGGGGATTCGCTATTCGATATCTTCCCAAAGATCAAAAGGAGGTATATCGAACAGTCGAGCAATGTTACCGCGAATATATCAGGGCGTGCTTGTCGGTCACCGACAATCGGGTGGGCGACACGATTGTCCATCCAGAGGGACTTGTCATCTACGATGATCCAGACCCGTACTTCGTTGTTGCCGCTGACAAGGGTACCGCGACCTTCAGCGATATCGCGAATGAAATAGCGGTCAATGAATACCAGTTCTGGCTTGGCGATGCCTTTGCATCTGGGGGCTCCAAAGGCTACGACCACAAGCTTTATGGCATCACGGCGCGAGGAGCGTGGGAGTGTGTCCGACGGCATTTTCATGACCTCGGCATTCACTACGAGAGAGACCCGTTCACGGTAGTCGGCATCGGTGATATGAGTGGCGATGTTTTCGGGAATGGACTCCTGATGAGCGACAAAGCCAAGCTGATCGCTGCATTCAACCACATCCATATATTCATCGATCCAAGCCCAAACCCTGAAGCATCATTCAAAGAGCGAATACGGCTATTCGAATTACCTCGATCAAACTGGACTGATTACGACAAGAAACTAATTAGTGCAGGTGGTGGGGTTTTTGGACGCTTTGATAAAGAAATAACCCTTACTCCGGAGATTCGGGCTGCTCTCGCGATACCGGAGGAAACTCCAACGACTTTGAACGGCGAAGAGCTTATCAATCTCATCCTTCAGGCACCTTGCGATCTTCTCTGGAACGGTGGAATTGGCACCTATGTGAAGGCCTCGATAGAGTCGCACAGCGATGTAAGCGACCGTCACAATGATCGGGTACGGATTAACGCAAATGAACTCCGCGCGCGTGTTATCGGTGAAGGGGGCAATCTCGGTCTTACCCAACGTGCCCGAGTGGAAGCGGGTATGGCGGGGGTTGCTCTCAATACTGATGCGATTGACAACTCAGCTGGCGTAGATCTCTCGGACCATGAGGTTAACCTCAAAATCCTATTTGCTGGTCTGATTCAGGAGGGAACAATAACCCTTGAACAGCGCGATTCGTTAATGCTGGAGATCGCTGATGAGGTTACTCAGCAGGTACTCGATCACAACCGCAGTCATGCGGTTATGCTCTCACTTTCGGTCAATCGATCAAAGAAGAGTCTGTCATACGTCACCTCCCTTCTCCGTCACCTCTCGCGACTCGGGTACGTCAGCAGACGTCATCTTGTCCTCCCCGATGACGCAACCCTTGAGGAGCGTGACAGACGCCACCTAGGACTTTCACGCCCCGAGCTTTCTGTTTGCCTGGCCAGCGTCAAGATGTGGATAAAGGATATCCTAGGAAGCTCAAATTTAGTAAAAGATCCGATATTCCGGCGGTACCTTGCCGAATATTTCCCCACGACGATCCGTCACCGATTCTCCAAGGAGATTCTCAGGCATCCGTTGTGGAACCATATTATTGCAACAGAGGTGACGAGCAAGCTCGTTGATGCGGTCGGAATAACCTTTGTGCACCGCATGTGCACCAATCACTCTGTCCCTCCATTAACGGTGATCAAGTGTGCCCTCGCGGCAGATGAAATTTTGGGGCTGAGCGAAATTCGGGCAGCACTCTCCACGTTTGACAATTCCGATGACAACACTTTTTTTCTCACTTCCAGACGTGAGGTGAGTGGTAGCCTCCGAGATGTAACCGCCTGGCTGATCGCCCGTCATGGGCACGAGCTTTCGCTCGAGGGTATGGTGTCTCAATATCGAGCCGCGTTTCTTGGTTGCGTTGACCAAAGTGACGATATCTTGGTAGGAGAAAATCGTGCGCTCTGCGACAACCGGTATCGAGGGTTACTTGAAAGGCGACTTGACGCTGGCGTGGCGCGTCGGATTGCGATCATCCCGGTAATCGTAAATCTGCTTGAGATGATTCGAATCTCGCAACGCACT
The DNA here is from genome assembly GCA_900299205.1 of Pseudomonadota bacterium. GTDB lineage: Bacteria > Bdellovibrionota_C > UBA2361 > UBA2361 > OMIW01 > OMIW01. The sequence goes on along the minus strand of OMIW01000125.1, from coordinate 15,638 downwards.
GGCACATCGGTCGGACTCATATCGGCTGTCGATGCCCAGATCATCGCAGAGCTATCGCTTGCACCGTATGCGATTGTCACTCGACTCCCTGAAACAAAGGATAAGTGGGAACATCAGCTGCTGCTCAGTACCTACGATGATATTCGTCGCCAACTTTCATACCTTACGGAAAGGCTTGTTGGGATGGGAATACTTTCTCCAGGGGATGTTTCAGAGCGGATTCGTCGCAGCCCGAATTATGAGATGCTCACGAATATCGTCGAGGAAATTAATGGAAGCAGGACCCCCTCGGTGGCGGCGGTCGGAGTGTTGGCGAAACATCTCCGCGGAATCGGGGTCTAGAATCAGGCGAAGCCCGTCTCACAACGTCTCCCACCTCTTTGGAGAACGGTCCACACTTGGTGAGGGGGCTTTTTTTAGTATCGACTCCTAGGAGAGTGTGCTAGGGTAACCGAGAGTTAGTTCAAAAATGTTGCGTCACCCTTAAGGTGGTACTGCGCAGAGCCTTTGCTGTGCCAAGAGCGGTTCCCCGATCATCCGCAGATTACGCCCATGATACTGTTTCGCCAGACGAAAGACGACACTCCCATGGCCCGGCGACCGGCACCTCGGAGAGCCCTGCTCATGCTGTACACCATTCTGATGCTGCCACTTACTGGCTGCGTGTACACCAAAATTCGCGTCCCGCTGGATGATGACGTGTGGGGGACGAAGCTAGGCAGTAAGACCGGCATCGCCTCGACTCATTCCGTTCTTTGGTTGTTCGCTTGGGGAAGTGCTGGAACAAAAGATGCCGCTGATGCAGGTAATATCTCCATCGTTCACCACATGGACTTAGGGATAACCTCATATCTGGCAGGGGCTTATACCCGGCGGGATACGATTGTCTATGGGGATTAGCCACTTCGGGGGATTTATTGCGGGGTGCGGAATTTCGTCCCATCGATTACGGCAGAGGATATCCGCCCGCCGTGTTCGAATAGATTCCTCTCGTGTTGGACGGGGTGCAGCAACTCGTCTCCTTGCCTCGCTCGTTTTCATCGCAACGGGGTGCAATCCCGGCTTCATTTACACCAACATCAAGACACCCTACTGCACTAACCTCCGGAGTACTCCATTAGGCCCCCTTCAGGCGAGCGCTGCCACCAGGCGGGTAAGTATTCCCACCGGCAGAATAGATGTAACCGCGGAGTGGGATGCCCGCGGAATCGGTGATATCGCTCAGCGATTTGGTATCAAGGAGGTTTTTGGGTGCGACCAAAAACGAATATCGGTACTGGGAGGATTGTACAGTTCGCGTACGGTTATTGTGTACGGAAGATAATACCGGTCGAAACCCATCTCCACCCATGCTGTCCCACAAAAAGAGACCTACACCTTCATCAACAATCACAGATCCCCTTCTCAAGCGGCGAAAGGATCGTACTTGCGGAACTCATATCCTTGACACAGAAGCCTCTCTCGAGGTATCCACAATGAAGATTCACCAAAGGTTTCATGGAAGACGAGCTGATCGCAATCGCCGAGCCCTTCTTCGCCGAGGCGACGCGGCTTCGCGAAAGGGCCTCCCTTGCGCAAAAGCGGCCCTTCGGCGTGATTCGGGCTTGGCTCCTTCGACTGCAGGCCGATCAGACAGAGGAGCTAGGATACTTGGCATTGATGATGCCGAGTCGGTGTGAGTCATCTCCCCCCCCAGCACCCGTGTTCATTCCAATTTCGCCGATGTAAAAACGGCAGCGGTTCCCCTACCCCAGCTGGTGACAAAACTCACCAGCTGTTTTTTTTCCTGCGCGCTCATCGTCGTTGACGAACGGGGGGGCGAAAGGATATTCTAGGGGAACAGCGTTTGTGCCTAGGTTATGGAAGGCGAAACTCTCAAAAGGTCAGGGCTCAGGTGCTTCGATTCAGCAGAGGAACTTCTGAGGCACCGAGATACACTCCCCACTGGGTGGTTTAAATCCCTCAGACAGCTACTTGAACAGCGGCGGCTTGAACGACAAGCTGACGAGATGATTCGCCTCGGGTTCCACATGCTTCCGGGTCCCCCTCGGGTCGACGGATAGCTCCAGGGCTGGTGTCCTTTGCACCAGCCCATTTTTCCCTAGTCCTTTCAACCCAAAGGCCTCTCGACTCGGCAGGGGGGGGCCTCAAACTAAACGAAATAATATGGAACCAACCCCCTAGATTCCTCCGGCCTTTGGTGGCACAGTAGGGGGAGTGTGGCCCTGTAGCTCAGTTGGTTAGAGCAGCCGGCTCATAACCGGTAGGTCGCGGGTTCAAGTCCTGCCGGGGCCACCATATCTTCTTGGGATCTTCTTGGGATCTTCTTGGGATCTTCTTGGGAGACCAGCCTTCCCCTGTCAGATCCCCTAAGCTAGCCACCTCTCGATACGCTAGCCATTCTCGATACCTCGATGCACCGGCACTACGCTTGATCCCGGGTCGGCGCGACACCATCCAGCCATGTTCTTACCGCAGGCGACTGAAGATTTGTGTAGGTCGTAAAATCCCCTGCCGCGCATCCCTCAACGTTCCCCTGAGAAACAACACCGGCGATAGCGAGTCGTCCATTCACTGGCACAAGGAGTGGACCTCCCGAATCACCATTACAGACGTTCACGCCACCCCCTCCGAAGAGAACGAACAGATGGTCCGGGGTGACCGTATCTACCGTCATAGTCCCCGCCTCCAGCGAAATAAAATCGCCGGTTTCACCCTTCTCATCGTTGACATTCCGCAAACCGTACCCATACACAAAGCCGAGCTCTCCAACTGCTGGGGAGCGGGATGCGAGGAGAGGAAGGGTCGGAAGACCGGGCGCACGTTCAAGCTTCATCACCGCCGCATCATTGAAAAGGCGGTCAACTTCTCCATTTAGGGTAAAACCGGGAGCAAGCGAAACCTGCGTCGCCCGCACGTATTCAGCGCTTCCCTGTTCTCCAAAGATGATACCTGTACTAACTCTCGAATCGTTCCCCAAAAAACAGTGCGCCGCCGTAAGCACCGCATCAGGTGCTATCATCGTGCCGGTGCAGAATAAAGATAACTCGACTCCCTGCCCTCTCTGCACCAGGGCACCGACACGAACAATCGGGGAGCGCCCGATATCTGTGCACGAGTCTCCGTTAATTATCTTTGTCGGTAACCCGATGGCACCACATGCATTTGAACTCTGCTCGCTATCACCTCCGCCGCCGCCACACGCGGTACAAAATGCAGCGAAACAGAGCGCCATCAGAAAATTTAATCTTCGCATAAACAGGGTCCCTTAATTTTGTTCCCGAATAATCCCATCCCACGCAACCCGCGTTGCCCACTCACGAAGCCCTCGAATCCCCTGTACCCCCACTTTATGACCGACCGAATCAACGACCATGGTGGTGGGCCACCCGAGCCCGCTCAGATACTGGGCACCCTCCTCCGCAGCCGCGAGGGACACGACCTCATCGTGCTCGCCGTGTGCAATGAAGATATCTGGGGTACCGCCCAAAGGCACAGGAATGGGAGAGCGAATAACAAAGCTGGCAAGCATCGCTAACCCGGAAAAGAGCGTGGGATTTCGCTGAAGAGCCATTGCAAGGACCGCCCCCCCTTGAGAAAAGCCAAGCGCGATCATGCATCGAGGTTTTATCCCGAGTTTGGTGAGCACCGATGATAGGATATCATCGAGAAGATACGAAGCCCTCCAAGGATCCGCACTTGCATCATCTACCAGCCACCACGGAAAACCTCCAATTGGATCGGGAATCGGCGCCTGGATAAACAGCCGAGCCATACCCACGGGAATAGAGCGCGAAAATCCGTTCATCACCCCCACCGTTCCTGCTCTTCCATGAACAAAAACAAATAGAGGGGCGACCTCGTCGCTTCCTGGTTCGAAGGTGAAGATGTGCTCCGTCATGGTACTGATTCAGGTTGGTTTGAGGGTACTTCGGTTAAGGTGACTAACCGCTCCGCCATGATATCGGGGAGAAAAAGCCGCTCCGAAACGAGAAATGCCGCACCTTTTGAGAGATCAGGTTCTGCGGTTTCGTCTGCAAGCTGAAAAACGGACTTAAACTGCTCGCTGAGAAGTGGGTCCCCCGCTGCGGCGGAGAGCGCTTCTGCCTTCCGTTTCTCAAACCGATCAGATTCGTTGAGCGCAAATTCGGCCAGAGCAAGCTCGAATAGCAGCGTTGGCTCTTGAGCCAACTCTGCCTGAGTAAGTCGCCCCTCAATCACCTGACGGGAGAGGATGTATAACCCCATTCCGCGAAGGAGACGGGCATGGCGACGAATATCGTCTCTCGAGGAAGAGAACAACAAAACCCGCTCGGATGTACACCGGCTTTCAGCCAACAATCCAACCCGGAACAGCGCATCGGCGAGTGTGCGTGCGATCGTTGCTGCCCGACCTCGCCCCTTCTCGTCAGAGGGCACAAGCTCCTCAGCAAAAGCGAGCGCTTGTCGATAATCATCGAGTGCCTGTCGAAAGAGATGTTGACCTCGACGGGCATTTGCTCGAGAGAACAATAGGTCGGGATCCTGAGGACGGCGCTCAATCAGTGAGGAAAATATCCGCTCTGCATCCTCGAATGCCCCGATCTGAAGGAGGGAGGTACCTAGGTTACGCGCTACTGGAATTGACTCGGGAGCGAGCCTAAACGCCATCCTGAAAAGTTCAACCGCCTCTTCACCGTTTCCAGCGCGGAACGCTGCCATACCTCTCTCAGTGAGGGTCGCGACCTTTACCTCATTTTGCTCGATCCCCCCCTTAAGCGGCCCCTCGAAGGACCGGGGAGGCAGCGCACAGCCGACAATCCACACAAAAGTGATTACGAAAGGGACTAATCGAGGAAGAAGAGAAAACACAACACTCGCTCTGAGATGATAACTGCAGCTAACCTCTCGACCGCCTGACTCGGCTAGATCGATAACTTCCGAAAAATCCGGCTCGGAATGCGGACAATGACCCCCATGATTAATCGCCAAAACCACGGAAGATACACGACAGGAGTCTCTCGATGTATGGCTTGAACCATCCCCCGCGCGATTGATTCGGGACTCGCAAATAGAGGGGTTATCTTCAGGTGTCTCGTCATTTTTGTGGCGACGAATCCTGGTCGCACATCAATCACCGAAACTCCCCGCGGAGCCAATGCCTGACCAAGTCCCGAGCAATATGCACTCAAACCTGCCTTGGCGCTTCCATAGGGATAATTACTCCCCCGGCCTCGATCACCTGCGACCGATGTCACCGCAACAAGCACTCCTCTGACAGAGCCGTCTTGTTGGTGAGCTTCAGCCATCCTCGCTCCGATGGTGGAAAGCAGCGCCGCTGGACTCGTGAAGTTTACCCGGATCTGCTCCTCGAGCTCAACCGGCGCGAGTCCTCTTTCAGCAGGCGAAGGCGATAGTACACCATAAAAGATCGCTGCAACGTCGATCCCACCAAGCGCCATCCATGCCCGTTCACCAAGCCCTTCAATCTCGGAAAGACAGGAAAAATCGAACTCCTCTGTTGTTACCATCTCGGCCGACCCGCCGCCTCGCACCCGGGCATCATCGGCGATCCGCTCAAGGGCATCACGATTGCGACCAACCACGAAAAGACGGGCTCCCCTTTGAGCACACTCAGCTACAAACTGGGCGCCGATGTCGGACGTTGCCCCAAACACGGCCACCCGAGTACCTCGTGCAATCTCCATTGCTTGCCTCTCCCTAGATCAAAGAGCCTCGAGACCGGCTGGACCCCTTACGTAAGCTCGGTAAAGAATTGATCTTACAAATGGAAGCGAGACTCTGAAACCTTTGGCTGGGCCTTTTAGCACCACCTAACTGAGCGCTAAAACACCCCCTTCCAATAAACGGACTGCATTCCGAAACGATGAGGGATAGTGAGTCATAGAGGCTCCTATCAAAAAGTAACGCTCAAGTAACTCGCGACTCTCCTGCCCGTCGTAACGGCGCAGCGGGGCCCAACATCCTCGCTCCTCAAACTGCCCCTCAAGAAGGCTTCCTGATCGCCTCAGTTGCAAGAACGGCTCCCCGCTCCTTCCGACGAAGGAGATTCCTCCCACGATCCCCTCCGAGGCGAGCTCCCCCTCTCCGCAGGAGGCCCCCTCGAAGACAAACTCGACGGAGCGGCCATTCTCAGTAGCCAACGCAACTGTATCCCCACGCACCTCCCGAACCTCGAGCCCCAATCTCCCCTGAATCCACCCGGGAAGGAGCAGAAGAGAGAGAAGCGATACGTCCTCGCCCGGCGTCATGCGAAAAACGATCCGGCTTACTGCAGAGAGCCGCTCCCGCAAATCGACCCTATCGAACGCCTGCTTGATACTGTCACGCCAGGGGGTGAGCCACATCCATGCACAATCAATGACCCGCTCCTTTCGGTACCAGAATCGCGGGACCGCCTGAGCCGCACCCGCAGTTACCCGACTATCGAGGTAGACCGTCTGCGCCAAAGCCCCGGTGAGATGTTCAACCCAATCGGCAATCGACTCCTGTAAGATAACAGCCTCAATTCGCGCTCCCGACAACATATGGGCTCGCAAAACGCTGGGTAGCTCCGCAATGCGGTGACGAGGAACGGTAATCTGAGCGACCTCAGAGCAAAGGATAACTGAGGGAGAGACCCGATGACACCTCCCACCAACATCAAGCGATATATCCGCCGCATCATCCTTGACCGATATTACAAAAACTCGACTCGGATTTACCAAGGTGAGGGAATCTATCCATTTTCCCAACTCATCAGACCCGAGGTCGTGATGAAAAACGAGAAGATTCGAGTGGGCGGCACGAAGATAACCTAGTTCCTCAATCGAACGCACTGCGCGGGACAGTGCCGAGCCCAGTTGACCCATCTCTACACACACTGATGGAATGACAATCGCCATAGGTGCCTCTCCCAATGATTACTTCTGCCCGGTGATTTTCTGCGATAACACCACTACCTCAACGACGCGATGGAAACCGCAATCCCTAATCCGGGGAGACTCCTACAACCGCCGCCAGGTATGACCCCGCTTCCTCAGTAAGGCAGCCGCTTCCGCAGGACCCCACGATCCAGCCTCGTAGCTATAAAGCTGCGGTGCCCGATCTGATTCCCATGCCTCAAAGAGGGGTGCCAGAAGATTCCACGCCTCCTCAATCTCATCGTTCCGGGTGAAAAGCGTCGCATCTCCCTTCATCGCATCGAGCAGCAATCGCTCATACGCCTCGGGAGACGCAACCCCAAACGAGTGATCGTAATTAAAATCCATCTCCACCCGCCGCACACGCATCCGCGGACCAGGAGGCTTTGAGTTCACTGAAAGCGAGATTCCCTCGGTTGGCTGTACCTGAATCGTCAGCACATTCTGGGGGAGTTCATCGATCTGTCGCCCCTTGAAGAGCGACAGAGGTGCCTCCTTGAAAAAAACCGATATCTCAGTGATCCGTTTGGGTAGCCGTTTCCCAACCCGTACGTAAATAGGGACTCCCGCCCATCGCCAGTTATCAACCTCGAACTGAAGCGCCACAAAGGTCTCGGTCGTACTGTGATGCGCGACCCCGGATTCCTCGAGGTACCCACTCACAGCGGTTCCCTGGATAAATCCACGGGTATACTGCGCGCGTACGGTGTTGAGAGCGACCTCATCTGGAGTCATCCGCCGAATGAGTCGCAATACTTTTACCTTTTCGTTCCGAATACTATCAGCATCAGAAAGTGATATTGGTGGCTCGATGCAGAGAAGAGAGAGCATCTGCAAGACATGATTCTGAACTATGTCGCGCGTAATTCCGTTCTGATCGAAATACTCGGCGCGATTGAGAACTCCAATATCCTCGCAAACCGAGATCTCGATATGATCGATATACCGCGAATTCCAGAGGGGCTCGAATATCCCATTCGCGAAGCGGAAGACAAGAATATTCTGAACCGTTTCCTTGCCCAAGTAATGATCGATACGATAAATCTGCTCCTCCGCGAAGCTCTCTCTGAGGAGGGAGTTAAGCTCGGCCGCAGAATCCTGATCATGGCCAAATGGTTTTTCCACGATCAATGAGGTTGCTCGAATCCCTCCAACCGGTTCTGCAACAAGGCCAGCGACCCGCAGATTGTGCGAAATAGGTCCAAAAAAGTGGGGAGCTGTCGCCAGATAATAGAGATAATTGTAGTGGTCCCCCCGTTGCTGACCGAGCTCCTCAAGGAGCCGTCGCAACGCAACAAAATCTTCCTCACGACCCGCATCAAGAGATTGATAGAATACCGACTGGGCAAAACGGTCCCACACCTCACGACTAATCGTCCGACGGGAAAACTTCTTAACCCCTTCCCAGAGGGATTCCCGAAATTGGTCGTGTGTAAGGGACCGACGCGCTACCCCGATCACGATGAATCCGGGAGGCAGATATTCGTCCTGTGCAAGGTTGACCAGAGCCGGAACGAGCTTTCGATTGGTGAGATCCCCCGATGCGCCGAAGATCACTAACGCCGTCGCAGGCGGTTTCAGGGTTCGATTTTCCCCCTCAGCAAACGGATTTACCATATCCCTCTCACCCATTGATTACTTGGTTCATCCTCCGATCACCGCGCAGTGACCACTCAACAAAAGCCCGCTCATTTCGGCAAAGCGGAAGCCCCCCCACCTCTCTGGAGATTTCTACAAAGAGCCCCGCAACCGCGCAACCTTCTCTTTCACCGCCGCAAGCAGCTCCTGATATGAGTCCGCAAATGCTGCAACCCCAGCTACCTGCAGATCGGACAGCACTCGTTCAACGTCGATCCCGGCTCCACTGAGCATTCCCATCACCCGAGATGCTTCGTCTAACCCCTCACTTCCCGACGAGGTAAGCTGTACCCCTTCAAAAATTGCCTCGAGCGTCTGCGGAGGAACTGTGTTTACCGTATTATTCCGGGCAAGGGCCTCGACATAAAGAACCTTCGAGAATGCAGGATTCTTTGTTCCCGTGCTCGCCCACAGAGGACGTTGGACGCGAGCTCCCGCTCGCTTGAGGGCATCCCACCGTTCACCGTGAAAGGTTTCGAGGAATCGATGGTAGGCGAGGCGCGAATTTGCGATCCCAACCTTTCCGAGTACCTCGACGAGTACATCTGAACGCCCCCGGGACGCGAGCTCTTTCTCAACAGCAGAGTCCACCCGCGAAACAAAAAAACTCGCTACTGATGAGATCCCTTTGATTGGCTCACCACGCGCCACCCGATCCTCCAAGGCAGAAAGATACGCCTCCATGACCCGACCATACACAGAGGCTGAAAAGATCAGGGTCACATTAACGTTGATACCCTGGGCAAGAAGCCGCTGAATAGCGGGTATCCCGGCCTCAGTCGCGGGCACCTTAATCATAGCGTTTGGCCTCGCTAGTCGGCCCCACAATCGCTCAGCGGCGGCCACCGTTCCCGCAGTATCATGGGCTAGTGTGGGCGAAACTTCGAGACTCGCGTAGCCATCACCACCATCGGTGAATTCATACACCGACCTGAGAAGGTCACAAGCAGACCCTACATCCTCGACGAAAAGATCCTCACAAACATGCTCAGCAACCCTTTCCTCCTCGTCCGAGATGTGAGGGCTATATCGAGGCAGGAGCGCACGAATGGCATCATCATAATCGCTCGACTCTCCTATCGCTTTTTGAAAGATGGTGGGATTACTCGTCAGCCCCGACACCCCCCGAGAAATCAGCTGAGCGAGCTCCCCAGAGCGGAGCACGTCACGGGAGAGATTATCGTACCAGATAGACTGTCCGACGTTATTGAGTGCAGCGATATGGGGCGAACAAGTTGTCATACGAGAATACTCTCAAGAAGAAAAACCCTCTGGATGCGGTGTCCTTTAGAAGGCCCCCCCAGCGCATCGACGACCACCTTTATCATGCGGGGACCGCGGAAAGGTTACTACACGATTGTAGGAAGGGGCTACCAGGAGACATACTTTTTCCTCCTTGAAAGAGCTTTCAGATAACACAAAACAGCGTCTCGCTCTGCCCGGTCATCCAAAGCGGCATCCGGTCGTATCTCGACATACCAACGCTTCATTCACGACAAGCCGCGCATCAGCTTGCGGATCCTCGAGTGTCAGAAGCTTAACCCGGGCAAGATCCGGATGGCTCACCGCACCTCCGGCTTGGGAACCCTCCAGAAATTGACGTAACCCCTCGTACCACCCCCCTCGCCCCTCAACTATCTCTGGACTAACAAGCCAGATCGCTCCCAGTGACTCGCGATGACTGTGGACTGTGTGAATCGGCCTCGACAGCTGTCGACCCACGAGGTCGACGAACAACTCCTCGATAGTTCCGAACCCCCCTGGATAATAGAGGCTACCGAGCGTATTACCGACCACATGAAGGAGGCTTGTGCGGATGGGAAGCGCTGGCGTACCTGGTGCCATCATCGCATTAACTCCCTCGATCCGCGCTTCGAATGTTTCCTCAAGAAACTGGAGCGGAACACAAACGATCTTCGCCACCGGGTCCTTCTTCCCCTCCAGATGACGCTCCCAGGCATGAATGGTTCGACCCATAGCGCCGGTCGCCCCACCCCCATTGCCGAGGGATATCCCCCTCTCAACTGACAATCGAGCGAGCTCATCAGTAAAGAGCTCGAGTGCTGGATGCCAGACTGGATCCCGAGCCGATCCATAGACCTTCAACATCGGAATATCAGCCGCAGCGCGGTAAAAGGAGATAAGATCATCCCGGCGCGCTGTTATTTCCTCCGGTGGCTCTCCGCGCAGCGCGAGTGCGTATAGCGCTCCAGCGTACATAGCATCCACAAGGTGCAAGAATTGTGGATCTGCTCGTCGAGAGCGCGGCCGGAAAAAGTCGGCGCCCAAGTCATCGTGAATTATCGCATCCGCGATCTCCTGACCCGCCTCCTCCCCCCAAGGCAGGGAAAGCTGGGTAAAATCCGCCACGCCCGCGACGACCGACGAGCTATCCTGATGACGAGGTGCAGGCCCCGAAAGACTACCACCCCCTACTCCAGTATCCATGTGCTCTACCCCCAAAAAACTAATTTAGGGGCACGCTAGCGGGAAGGAATGAGAGGCACAACGGGTGAATTGAATACACCTAATGAGAGGGTGAGGGGGAGGGAATGACGGAGGGAATGGGCGTGGCCGAGCCCGCGGGGGCTTCGGAGGTGTTGCCGATGAACGCCGGAGGCGGGGGAAGCTCTTTCACCTCCTCTCCTCCTTGGGGAACCTCAAAAAGCCCCTGCTCGCTGATTAACTCTTCGAGCGGAGGAGCGCCTCCTTCGATTATCGTCTCCCCCTTTTTGGTCTCAATCAACCACACTGGAGAGTGCGTCACCTTGTACCGTTTTGGCACCTCATGAATCATGCGAAGGTTTGGAGCTATCCAGTTGAATCCATCGAGAAGTTCAGGCTTCTCGCCGACCCGTTTAAACGAATCACCCACCGCTTTCGTATAGTCGAAAACGTTGCAAACTACCGAAAAATGACGGACGGGAATCTCCCGATCCTTTAAAAATCGTCCGATCTCGGCTACCGCCACAAGCGCCTCTCCTATCGACTTTCCGGCTATAAAGCCACTGACCGATATCACCTTTTGCTCAGATTCGCCAACGATTGCCCCCTTTGTCGGGGTTGGGGTCGGTGTCACCTCGGTCGGGGTACCAAAAAAATCAGGTTGACCGTCAATAAGCTCCCCTTCGGGGTTCTCTTTCGATGATGCTGAGGGTGTATGCATCGGTTCTCTGTTCGTTTCCTCTGAGCGCTCCTCATTCATGAAATTAGGAGAGAAGAAATCGCCCGGAGACTTCATCGAATCTTGCGCGAATGCCTGACAACACACGACTGCAATCAAGGCGCCCCCCAATACAGCCCCTCCCTTCGGCGATAATGCTCGGATCGGTTTCATCTTCTTCCCCGGCTGTACCCAATTCAGTTGTTTTCCCAGATCCAACAGATTCTGTCGTTCATTAGCTTATCTTGCCCCTCTCCACCCTTCGTTACCATTCCCACCCTTAAAAAATTCAGGACAGGCCACCTTTTGGGGAAGCGATTCAACCTCACTTAGGCTTTTCCCATGGCCAACCAGGAACACTCGCGTTCTTGATCTTGTCATCGTCACGGCTCTTAACATTTGGGTTGCACTGATCCTGCTTATCAATCTTTGCGAATGGACAGGACCCATCGATACAGGTCCAGGGTGGACAACCCGAGTACCGCTTCCAGTGTGACATGGTGATTACCTTCGCGGGGCGCTCAAGGACATTCGCCTTCCCAAATTCTTCGAACCCGAGCTCCGGATATTCACAATTGAAACTGCCCAGCTCGTCACCCCGTAAATACTGCATCCGGTCATCCCCGACACCATCTGTGTCACCCAATGCATGCAGGTCAGGATACCCAAGAATGTTACAATCACTCTTCCCGACCCGGAGAGCCGCTCCCACCGCGGCCATCGGCTCCGAGAGAGTATTCAGGTGAAGGTTGAATGGAAACCAACTCGGAAGGGTTAATTTAAGCTGGGGGAACTTGAAGCCGAGCTTTTTAACCGCAGTCTCCGCTGCCTTCTGAGCGACGGCATCAAGGGTCTTTGGAAAAATATCACCCGCCATACCGGTCGTAATCTTTAGCGAGCTACTGAAAGTGCTCTCAAGGTTATTGATCTTGCCGATAATCTGCCCACCGAGGTTGAGGACCTGGGTAATCATACCCATCACAGCGTAGATGGGATTGAAAAACGGCATGACGAATAGAGAGGTCGCAGGCGCCCGGGAAAGGAGAAAGTGCACCGGATCGGCTGACCAACTCGGGATGAACTTGAGCCGAGCCCCATCGGTAATGTGACTCTTTACCAACATCAGGCTTAATCCTGGAACCTCGGACAGCAACCTCAAGGGAGACATCTGTAAATTGACGCTCGCCTCTCTCCCTGCCGTGATAGCAGCACCACGTCCCCTGTCACTCGCGTCATGACTCGGTTGGAGTGCCGTCGAAATGGCAGCTTTCAGGACATTCTCCACCTCCTTTCCGGGTGACTCTATGTTGACCCCCCGAACAGCAAACGCGAGCTTAACCACCGACATTCGGAGAAACGTGAGGAGAAAGCTCACGCCAGGATTCGGATTTAACCCCCTAAAAACGGCCATGATGGGGGTGGGCCAGTAATCGCTCTGGAAGGGTTGTCGCGTTACCTCATATCGAGAAACTGGTGTTCGATACTCGTATGCGGGAAAAAGGGGGATGCACACTCCAAACACCCTAAAACCACACCAACATCCTGGGATTATTCGAAAATCCATGCATTGGAAAAAATTGGCAAACTCCTTGCCCGTATCAACTATCCCGTAATTGACTATTCCGCTCGCGACGTCCGTTCCGAGATAGTTACCAGCGAGATACCCTGAGTAATTCTGGTCGTTTATTTTGACCGATGCCGGGGCACCCGAAAGAACTTGTCCTTTGCCGTAGCCAAGACGCCAGTTCTTGAGCCGCTTTTCCTCATCCTTAAGTGGGGTTCCATGACCAGGGGTCGCAAAAACAAATATTAAAACAGTCAGCAGCATTAGGCCTCTTAAAAGACCAAATCGGGACCGAGCAAAGCGACCCATACCCCCAGCACATCCCCCCACCACGGTGGCTGATCCCATGAAGAATCCCGCGAGTCTCCGCATCCCATGCGACATCTCCATCGGCTGTATCCGAGAAATCACCGGTCGCCCTCTGCCACTCATCACGCCCCCTTTCCTGATAACACAGCCTCTCCTCACTCAGCTCGCAGTGAACGCTGGCCCTCCCTGCCGCCAACCAAATGTTCAACCACACCCCTGATGACCCGCCACATCGACAAAATCCAACATCACCTCTTCGAGGACGGGGTCGGCATCCGAGTCGATGAACCGGCCCCCTTCGACTCAAAACGCTCCAGAGCGGCATCGCCCTGATACCGGTACAACGCTCGATTGGTCAGTCGAATGCGTGACGGTAAGCAGGAAAGCTGTAAACTTTCGGCGAAGCCTTGCGCTACTGGAGATGATTTCTGATTCAGTACCTGTAATTGTACGTTCTCCCCAAACTTTTCTTCGAAATTGAGCGGCGGGTTCTCCGCCAGAAAAAGAATGTCCCCGACGACCTGCTCCTCTCCGGTGAGGTCCTCAAGAGCGAAGTCTATCTTCTCCTCGTTCGATGATTCGCATTCTTCGTACTCGGGTGGGCTCTCCCACTCCTTCACCCGCTTTTCCGCCGTCTTTATCAGCTCCTTGTACGTTTCTTTACCCCGCTCGATGGCCGCCTTCTTCATCTTTTCCATCATCTCTTTCGAGACCTGAGCATCGGCAAATGGGACACCACCCTCAAAGCGTAAATGGCGAATAGTTGCGGGATACTGGGGAGAAAGCCGCCCCGCCGCCTCCCTTGCCTCATTCACCGATCGCTCCATCTTCGAGCGAAAATCGAGCGATTCCGGAGAAGGTCGTTCGTCGAGAAGTTCCTCGAGGGGTTCCGCAGAGACCGTTTCTGCGAATGAGGACAAAACGAGCATTCCCACTCCCAGTGCCACCAGATGCCTTCGCGCTCTCATCATCACCCGCTCCATCCCTGAGAATTCCCCTGTATCGGCATACTGACCCACGCACTACTCTTCACAACCCCACCTCCGACAGTCTCTCACCCCTTTGTACCGCCCCCCCCCAGCCGTCGCCGGAGCCCCGTCCCCGGGTTATGCGCACGGCAACCAGAAACTGTACGTAACCCATGATCAAAGGTACCCTCTCAGCGCGACCGGAGCAACGAAAAACAGGGTAACCTCTCGACAGGTGGATAGTATTTACAGAGAACCGCCTTAGCGCACTCACCAAGGTGGAAGGAGCATAACTCTAGGAACATAGTTTACGGAGACTTCGAGCGGGTGGGCTAAGCAGGCCGGGGGCGGCTTGTGGGGTTGAGAGGACGGCGGCGTGAGGAGGAGGCGCTTTATGAATTGGGGTTTAGGAAAGGACGGCAGGGCGATTATGGCTCACACACGAAACACCATTGGCCGAGCGGTGCTCGTTTTAACCTCGTTCTCGCTTATTTTCCGAGCTCTCCCCTCTGAAGCTGCGGATTCTTCTGAAACCCTTCCATCCTTCAGGGCCATGGAGCGGGTCGTAAAAAATCAGCAGTCGGCGCTGGTCAAGGAGGTGACAAAATTCCATGCAGAGCTCGTTGATGACGTTGCCGAAACAAAAAAACAGCTCGATGACCAGGCCAATCTCCAGGCTGGAAAGGTCCTCATCCACTTCGGACCACAGTTTGCGCCGGTTGTTCAGGAGCTGAACTCCTCCGAATTTGTCAAAGAGTTTCTGGCTGCTCGTGCGGCTCGCATAAAAGCGACCTCCGGCCAGTTATCTGCGCGGGCGACCGGCGTTGCGATGATGGCGGCCGAACCCCAGAATTTAGACATTCAGGCGACGATCGGACAGCTATCCTCATCCCAGTTGGACAGGTTCAATAACCTTGCCAGCGGGCTATTTAATAATGTTTCGACGGTCCTTAACAGCCCAATCACTCAAACAACGGTCAGCACACTCTCAGGGTTGGCAAACGAAAATACTAACCTGCTCAACACCGCCATCTCGACCTACAACACCCTCACCACGTCCACGATTCCGAACACTGAGCAAGCGATACAAATCG
>OMIW01000124.1 GCA_900299205.1 Pseudomonadota bacterium | reverse complement strand
GCTGGGGGTTCTGGGAGGCGGAGTCATGGTCAGAACGTGCGTTCATAAAGAGGGGAACAACGGCCTTTCACTGCTGCATGCGGGCGTTCGCCAAACAGAACATGCAACTGCAGGAAATTGGCCACCTTGCATGATTACCCCGCCATCTGAGCTCCATGAAAGGAATTACCCGGATGGTTATCGCAGATCATCCAAAAACGGGCGAGTCACATTAATTTGCTCAGATAGTCGAGTGACAGGAGCACCGGCTCTCTTCCTTGTCCCTCATAACTAATTGACATCTCCAAAACATCGGCGAGGTGCTCTCGCGGGGAAAACGTCCACTGCTCCCCATCCTGCTCACCCTCAACCGTTCCCAAACCATAAGCGGCTGCGAGCCGCTTTTCCCAGTCTTGAAGCACTGAGGGGTCTCTCTCAGATCCATCCCTATCGACAAAGGCCATATCCAGATGCTCGACCGTGCTGATCCCCAGAGGGCTCTCTCGATAGAAACAACCCATGAGGAGCTCCACCCGATGATAGATGTCGAGAAATTCGCTCGGGGGCACTCCGCGGATAGTTCCAACCGAATGATTCTCCCCGAAAGTCTCGATAAACGGAGCGATCTTACAATTCACCCATTCCCTCAATCCTCCGAGACCAGTCTCGGGATTCACTAAGACGACCTGTCCGTCGTCCTCAATCCTCGTCCCTGCTCGCACTACCGTGAGGACGTGAGCGGCGGGGACAAACGTGCGGTCCAGCTTCGGAAGCCCGAGCTGACCCGAATTTGGCGTATCCCAAGCTACCCTGCTCTCTATCCTTCCGAGGCCCACTTCAGTGAGACGGTCGAAAAACCGGAGATCGACCGGTTTATCCTCATGAGCAAGGTCAAAAAGGGCCCGTACGGCGGATGGCTCTGTGGGTTCTAAAGAATCTCTTAAGCGCAGCCAGTCGAGAGCAACCATAGTCGAGCGCACCTGCTCGGCAGGTAGCTGTTCATGCCCGACCTGAAGCAAGCTTGCTCCATTCTCTGAGAGCCTCGAGGAGTGAGGCACCAAAAGCCATTGGCCCGACTCTAAGCCTGCGAGTATCTCCCGAAAGAAGGGGGCCTCGCTCGAGGAACATTCCCCCTCCCCCCGTTGGCCATGTCCCGGCAACGTGATGTCACTGAAAGTGTGTGCTAATCCAGCGACTGCCTGATGAACCTTCTTACAAAGAAACATCTCTACCTCCCCACTTCTCCTTACCAACCCTTTCCTTACCGCACCCCTTCCTCATCAAAAACAAACACGACCTCACCATCCCGCACCAATCCTAATTCGTTGCGTACCGTCCGCTCAAGCACCCGCGGATCTCCCTTCAGCTCCGCGTTGTGTTCTCGAATCGATTGGACATACTCCGCAAGCCTTTCATTGCGAACCCTCGCTCCGTGGAGTCGATCTTGAAGCTCTCTGAGCGCATGAAGATCCCCCTCGCCTGTAAAAAACAGGCCCAGCGATGAAAGGCTGAGAGCAAAAAGTACGGGGGGAGCAAAGCGCTTCATGGGGGCACCATACCGCCTTAATCGCTCTGACGCCAGAGGTGTCAGCTCCCACATACCGACCTTTTAAAAAAAAATGCACCCTCTTCTAAGCCAGCATTGAAACACTCGTCGATCTGCCCCTCCCGCTCGACTTGCGTCGCACATCGGTGTACAACTGGCCGCACGATGCAACAGTTCCAGCACGAGTCATGCAACCGCGAGTACCTCACCTCCGGACCATGGCGAGGCAAAGATTCAGGAGAACACCCCAATGAGCTGCTCAACCCATCAACACCCTGTTGGCTTTACCCCTACGACAACCAACTCACACACCTCCGTCGGCAGCAGCTCGACGGGCAGTGGCATCAAATCGATTTCTGCCTATGAATGTCTTGATTCACGAGGCTTCCCAACCGTTGCTGTTTCTGTAGAACTTTTTTCGGGAATAACCGGTTCGGCTATGGTGCCCTCGGGTGCATCAACGGGAGAGCACGAGGCGCTGGAACTGCGGGATGGTGATCCGAAGCGGTATCATGGAAAAGGGGTGCTGACAGCCGTTCGGAATGTCGTCGAAAAAATCGCCCCAGTTCTGATAGGAGCCGACGCCCTCAACCTGCGGGCTATTGATCGAACCATGATCGCTCTTGATGGCACCGAGACCAAATCATCACTCGGCGCAAACGCAATCCTGGGGGTCAGCCTCGCGACGGCTCACGCAGGTGCCCGACACGTCGGCCTGCCCCTTTTTCAATATCTCGGGGGAGTTCAAGCGCGGCGGCTACCGGTTCCCTTGGTCAACGTCATCAACGGAGGAGCTCACGCAACCAACGTTCTCGACTTTCAGGAGTTCATGCTGGTCCCTCACGCATCGGCTCGATGCTCTGAGAATCTCCGAATAGCCGCTGAGGTATTCCACACCCTCAAGAAGAACCTCAAGAAAAAGGGGCTCTCGACAGGGCTCGGCGATGAGGGCGGATTTGCCCCTGATCTAAAAACCCCAGAGGAAGCGATTCTCTGCCTCGTCGAGGCGATAACGGATGCAGGTTACCAGCCCGGGAAAGACGTTTCGCTCGCGCTTGATGTTGCCGCGAGTGAATTCTTCGACAAACAGAGGGGACTATATGTGTTCAAGAAGAGCTCTCGCGAGGAGTTTTCAGCGAAGGATCTCGTGGCTCTCTACGCAGGGTGGGCGAAGAAGTATCCCCTGGTCAGCATCGAGGATGGGCTCGATGAAAATGATTGGGACGGGTGGAAACTCCTCACCCAAGAGCTCGGTAAAACCGTCCAGCTCGTCGGGGATGACCTGTTCGTTACCAACATTAAACGGCTCGCGATGGGAATCAACCAGGGAATAGGAAACGCTATCCTGATCAAGCTCAACCAGATCGGTTCGGTCAGCGAAACGCTTGATGCAATAGCGATGGCTCATCAGAACGGGTATCGCGCGGTCATCTCTCACCGTTCGGGAGAAACTGAGGATACCTCGATTGCCGACCTCGCCGTTGCAGTCAGTGCCGGCCAGATCAAGACCGGCTCGATGTCCCGAAGCGAGCGGATAGCGAAGTACAACCGACTCCTCTGGATCGAGCAGCTTCTCGGCGAAGAGGCGATTGTTGAGAATCCGTTTGTATCAAAACATTAGAATAGGTGGTCCTGGAATATCG
>OMIW01000123.1 GCA_900299205.1 Pseudomonadota bacterium | reverse complement strand
CTTGGTCTTTCAGCGAAGCGAATCGACCAGTTCTGTGGCGAAAGTTCTCGTCTCGCTGCGGTCCAGAAGGTACCACCGCTCCTTTTTGGCCAGCTTCACGCCGCTATGTCCATCCTCTCGGCGATAGCAGTCGCTACGACATTACTCCTCGGTGAACGATACATTGCTGCCGGACTCCTGACCAAAGGGGAGCTGGTAACCCTTATCGCATATATTGGGTCGATTATGTGGCCCATTATCATCATTATCGATCAGTGGTCGGTTCTTCTTCAGGGGCTTGCATCGGTCGATCGGATTTACGAGCTCCTTGAAATTCCGACCGAGGATGCAGCGGTTGTTGAATCGAGTGAGCAACCGCAATCCCCTCCCGAAGCTGGGGACCCGCAGGCAGCAATTTCGCTTACCCGGGTATCTTTTCAATACCCTGAAACCAAACGAGGAGTCATCGATCTCTCGCTTATCATACGCCGAGGGGAGCGGGTAGGCATCGTTGGCGCAACCGGTTCGGGAAAGTCAACCATATCGAGGCTCATCCTGGGGTTAGTGTCACCCGATAGGGGAGCTATCTCGATTGGCGGCGCTCCTATTGCTTCTATACCCCGAGAAAAGCTCCGCAGAATGATCGCGTTTATGCCGCAACATCCCGAGATGTTTATCGGCACTCCTCTTGAGAACATCACCCTGTGGGATACTCAACCGGACCGTTTTACGAAAAAGATTACCTCCCTTCCCGAGAGCGTGGTCGACCTCTGCACGACTGATAACGACGCAGCAACGGGGTTGTCAGTTGGCGAGCAGCAGTGCGTCGCCGCGCTGCGCGTTCTGATGAGAGAGCCCGAAATAATTGTCCTCGATGAGCCCACTGCGGCAGTAGATCCGATCCTCGAGCAATGGTTGATGAATACCATCTTTACATCCGATGCAATCCCAACCGCGGTTATTATCGCCCACCGACTTAGCACCCTTGAACGGTGTGACCGGATTATGATGATGGAGGAGGGGAGAGTCGTCGATGAAGGAAGACACGAGGAGTTGATGCAACGGAGCGCTTCTTATCGCCAAGTCGTAGAGGCCGAGGCGAGACGGTGAACCACCACTGTACCGTTTCATTTTTTTAGAGCGGTGTCTGAAAAAATGGGGTCACACCAATCCAAACGGCGCTTTTGCTGATGTTCAAAGCGCATGCTTCTCAAGAACCTCGACCGAATGGAGAGGCTTATATAAATCATCCTCTTCGCGTTGCATTGCGAAGTATCACTGAATTTGGTGTTATCACCTGTGATGGAATTTGTGCGGCACTGCTGCACGATTCGGTTGAAGACCAAGCTAGTACGTTGATACGAATTGAAGGGGATAACCCGACAACAATTTCACCGGATTCTTGGTCTAGCGCGGCACTAGGCGTAATTGGAGAACGATTCGGTGCCTCCTGCGCCAGAATGGTTGCTCTTCTCACCAATCCGGATTTTGACGTCTATGCGGAGGGGGCAAAGGAAGCTGGTGATACGCGAGAGGTTGTCGACATAAAGAATGAGGCCTATTTTAGACATTTCTTTGAGATAAGTGAGGCTGATGAAGAGGCCTTTAAAATCAAACTGGCCGATTTTTCCGAGAACGCGCTCTCAATCCAGAACCTAGAAGCTGGATCAAAAAAAGATAAGCTCTGCAAAAAATATGGCCCCGTCTTGAAAGAGGTTATTAGACTATTATCCGCGCCGGAAACCCCAATCCACGTCTCTGAGACATTTTTGAATCGAGCCATCACTATTTACGATTCTTGCTACAAAGAAGCTTTATCGGACCGTGCCTCAGACCCTCGGGACACGCAATCATAGAGCTTTACTCAAATACCCTTGGTCGCCAGAGGACTCCTCAAGAGTTTTTAGGTGTTGTTGACTTTTCGCGGGGGGGTATGATTAGGGAGTTTGCATTCCTCCAAATGCCTAAGGTTGTTCTGGATTTCGGCTTGGTTGGCTGCTTATTGTTCGGTCAACTTCCGCGCGGTAGATTATTCTCGGCGGCGGCACCCTCGCTCTCACGGCGTGGCTCTCGCCCAACCTCATCCCAACAACCTAAACCCCCTCTACTCGAAATCTGTCCCAGGTATTTCGGCGAGCACCCGTCGCTCCTTTCCTTCTTCTCAAGGTCTGCGGCAGCGCACAAGATAACGTGGAGTTTCTCCGCACGGGTTGTACTGTGATTGAAGATTCTTTGAAAGGATATCGATCGGAGGTTTTTTCTGGACAATATATGATGAGTTAGGGTTACTGCGATTAGCGTGGAAGATTCTCAGAGCATGGGGGTGAGCAGAGAGGATGCTGATAGTATAATCATCCGCGATAACGGCAGCGGATGGGGGCACTATGGTATGAAGTTCATCAAGAGCGGACGGGGCTGCGAGCATCTCTCTGATGGGATTGGTCGTCCTGAATCGTCCCCCTATAAGCGAGCAGAGGATGAGAGAAACAGAGAGAGGCAGAGCCAGCGAACGGGCACGAAGGATCGGAGCGGTGCACGCGATGAAGACCATAATAACGGGGGTAATGGAGTAATAGTTAAGAGCCTGGTGCATGTTGGGGGTTTTTGACAAAAGGATTGCCAAAATATTCGGGGCTGCACAAAGGCAAATTCGAGCGGTGATCCTCAAGGAAATGCGGGAATGGAGAAGCAGAAACGGGGCCGCAGGGAGGAATGATTTCGCAATCTAGAATCCCTTTTCGAAAAGAACGGGCCAAGAAGTAAGATAATCGAATGAACCAATCCGGTCTGAGGCTTTGAATGTCGCTACCCAAAGCCAGCCAGGAAAGATTGCGGTGTAAAGGGCAAAAAATGTAAGTGACGCTAATCCGAGAGCGATCGCTGCCGGGCGATTTTCTCTCGTATCAATAGCGTACCAACAACATAACGCCATCACATTGAGGGCGAGGGTTTCCTTGAAGAGAATAGACGGGATAAGGAGGAGGAGCTTTCGGCCGTTTTTTCCCGCGAGATGCGCATTGATGCTCCAGATAAGAAACGGAAGGGCCAGCACCTCATCGTGCGTTTCCCACATGAGCCCGATTCTTGCGGCCGGAAGAAGGAGAGTTGAGAGGGTGAAAAGATGAGCAATAGTTGGGGAGGGTAATGACTTTGGCGATGACCCGTCTGAGTAGTGATCGTAGAGTGACTGGATCCCCAGAATGAGGGCTATCACAGCGATAACGTGAGTGGCGATGAGGATGTATGGCGCAGGCAGGCCAAGCTTCCCAATAAGTCCGGGAACAACAAGATAGGGGGAGAAGTGGTGAGTGAGAAAGTTATGCCATTCCGTCGCTATGAGTGATGACCAGAACCTATTTCTTGTCGCTACCTGATTAATCAGCTGAGTGAAGATACCAAAGTCGACGCCCTGACCGCCGGTCTCGAGGAAGGCGATCTGTACGAGTGCGACCACCGCGGGAAATGTTGCAATGAGGAGGGGAAGAACATGGATACAGCCAAGTAATGAGTATCTGGAGAGACGTATCTGAACGGTCGCAGTTTTGCTTAAAAGTAAGATAATGATCGCCGGAATAACGGCGGCCTTTGGCTGAATACCGATGAAGAAAAAGACTGATAAAATACATGCAAGAGAGATCGGGAAAACGAATCCTCGGAGTGGACGGATGCCGAGCTCATTGATTCTTGCATCAGATTTCATGAATCGACTGTTAAGGAAAAAGTAATTGGCCGTATTCCGCCACAATTAGTTTTCCTTCTCAATGGGATCATCAGCGAATTTCCATAAGAGGCAGCATCGCGAAATACTATCGAACTTTTAATCTGTCGGTAAATCGAGGATGGGGATGGATGAGCGATTTGCTCTTATTTAATACCTCGCGGTTCACAAAGCTCCATCAATACCCCGAGCGTGCTTTTGGGATGAAGGAACGCCACCAGCTTATCATTGGCACCAGCGGTCGGTGTTTCATTGATCAGGCGACACCCGTGGTGGGCGGCTTGGCTGAGCTGTTCCTCGATACTGTCCGTTTTGAACGCGATGTGGTGGACTCCCGGACCATTCTTGGCCAAAAATCGGGCAATCGGACTCTCCGGTGCGGTCGGCTCAAGAAGCTCAAGGTGAACTCCGTTAAGGTCGAAAAAAACGGTGCGGACCTGTTGGGACGGAACCTCCTCAACGGCAGAAGGGACGAGGCCAAGAACATCCCGGTAGAGGGAAATTGCCTCGTCAAGGGTTGGGACGGCGATGCCGATGTGATCGATACCGTGAATCATAGCTACCTCTCTGGTTAGTGCCTCATAACAGCGAAAAGTGGTATCTGCTCTCCCACCTATTTTAATCCCACATGCCTCATCAATTCATCGACCGCCTCACGAGCGGTTATCTCTCCCCGCAGAACCTTTTGCGTCAGTGCTTCTTGTAATTCGGCGGTTCCGGGGGTTGAGCAGACGACGCGCTCAACCTCCTCGCGGAGGAGAACCCCTATCGTGCTCGCAAGCTGGTTTGCCCGTTGCCGATCAATATCGCCCGATGCGGTGAGACGAGAAAATCCAGATTTTATCTGATCCCACGCCTCAGCGAGCCCCGATCCTGTTAGTGCTGAGATCGCTAGCGCGCGCGGTTGCCAGTGAGGGGAGGTGGGTGGGATGTAGCGAAGTATGGCATTGAGGTCAGCAGTGAGATGTCGGGCGGAACGTTCATTGTCGCCATCAGCCTTATTGACAAGGATGAGATCAGCAAGCTCGATCACCCCCTTCTTAAATCCCTGCAATTCATCCCCCGCACCGGTGAGGCAGAGTAAGATAAAGAAGTCGCTCACCGAGCGTACAGCAATCTCGCTCTGTCCAACTCCGACCGTTTCAATAATTATCGTGTCAAAACCAGCAGCTTCACAGATCGTGATAGCATCTCGCGTTCTTCGGCCTATTCCTCCGAGCGAACCTCGCGAAGGCGTGGGACGGACGAAACAGGCGGGGTGTCGAGAAAGCTGCTCCATTCGGGTCTTATCGCCGAGAATGCTTCCTCCTGAGCGAGGGCTGCTGGGATCAATCGCGAGCACCGCAACCCGCGCTCCTGCATCGGCACGCATCAAGCCAAACCGTTCGATAAAGGTACTCTTTCCCGCTCCCGGAACCCCGGTGATACCGATACGGCTTGATCGCCCCGCCAGTGGGGTTATTCCCCGAATCAGGGTATCTGCAAGGGGCTGGTGGTGGGGCGCAGAGCTCTCAACGAGGGTAATCGCTTGCGCTATTAATGCGTGGTCCCCCGCCTTTATACCGACGACGAGCTGCTCGGGGGAGGGGGGTGCCGCGTGTGTCGATGCATCACGTTCACTCGTCATACGCCTTTACCTCGACGAGCTTTGTGGCTTTGATTGGATCGGAACAGAGCTATCAGAGGCGGATCGAGGACCGCCTGACTGGCTGGCTCCCCCCCTCACCTCAAGAATATCAAGGAGCCGTTGCGCTGCAGCAGGTATCGCCGAACCGGGACCAAATATCGCCCACACTCCTGCTTCTTCGAGGAACTGATAATCGGTATGTGGTATCACTCCGCCACATACCACCCCTATATCGGGGCGTCCCAAGCGACAGAGCTCGGCGATCAACGCAGGAATTAATGTTTTGTGCCCTCCGGCGAGCGAGCTCACCCCAACGAGGTGAACATCATTCTCAACAGCCTGACGCGCACACTCTTCGGGGGTTTGGAAGAGGGGACCAATATCAACATCAAATCCGAGATCCGCATATGCGGTACCGACGATCTTCGCTCCCCGGTCATGACCGTCCTGACCGAGTTTGGCTATCATGATGCGCGGACGACGCCCCTGTGCCACCTCAAATGCAGCAGTCCGGCGCTGAATCGCTTCAATACACGATTTATTGGGATAGGATGCCTGATACACACCTGATACTGACCGAATCGCCGCGGTGTGTCTACCAAAAACCTTCTCGAGCGTGGAGGATATCTCGCCGAGCGTCGCCCGAAACCGCGCGGCTGTTACCGCTAGAGCAAGAAGATTTCCCTGACCAGTCGCCGCAGCTTCACCTAAAGCCTCCAATGCACTATCGACCTGAGCTTGATGACGAACCCGTCGGACTTCCGCGAGCCGCTCAATCTGCGCGAGCCGAACCGCAGCGTTATCGACCTCACGGAGTGGAATCTCCTCCTCCCGTTCAGGCCGATACCGATTCACCCCAATGATCACCTCTGACCCCGAGTCAATGAGCGCTTGTCGTTTGGCTGCGGCCTCCTCAATCCGAAGCTTCGGGATTCCTGAAGCAATAGCCGCGGCCATCCCCCCAAGCCCCTCAACCTCCTGAATGAATTCCCAGCTGCGGTGCATGAGATCGTGCGTTAGCGACTCAACGAAGAATGATCCTCCCCACGGATCCACAATATCGCAGAGTCCGGTTTCATACCGAAGCACATGTTGGGTATTGCGGGCAATACGAGCAGAAAACTCGGTGGGTAGGGCTATCGCCTCATCGAGCGAATTTGTGTGCAATGACTGTGTTCCTCCCATCGTAGCGGCCATCGCTTCAACGCAGGTGCGCACAATATTGTTGTACGGATCCTGTTCACTAAGACTCCAACCTGATGTCTGACTGTGGGTGCGGAGCGCCATCGATTTCGGTTGGTGCGGGTTAAACCTTCGCACGATCGTTGCCCAAAGCACCCGCGCCGCTCGCATTTTGGCTATCTCAAAGAAGATATTCATCCCTTGCGCCCAGAAGAACGAGAGACGGGGCGCAAATGCGTCGACGCTCAAGCCCGCAGCGATTCCAGTACGGAGATACTCGAGGCCATCCGCGAGGGTGTATGCCATCTCAAGTGATGAGGTGGCACCCGCTTCGTGAAGGTGATATCCGGAGATACTAATGCTATTAAAGCGGGGCATCTTCTCAGCGGTGTAGCGGAAGATATCACCAATGATCCTCATCGAGGGAGCAGGTGGATAGATGTAGGTGTTCCGCACCATGTATTCTTTCAGGATATCGTTCTGGATCGTGCCATTTAGGGCCTCGGTCGATACCCCCTGTTCCTCAGCTGCAATAATATAGAAGGCCATTATCGGGAGAACTGCACCGTTCATCGTCATGGATACAGAAACATCACCAAGCGGGATTCCGTCGAACAACCGCTTCATGTCCTCAACCGTGTCGATCGCAACACCAGCTTTTCCCACATCACCCACAACGCGGGGATGGTCAGAATCATAGCCTCGATGGGTTGCAAGATCGAACGCAACGGAAAGACCCTTTTGTCCCTGAGCGAGGTTGTTTCGATAAAAGAGATTACTTTCCTCTGCGGTTGAGAATCCCGCATACTGACGGACCGTCCAGGGCTGAGTCACGTACATCGTTGCGTAAGGTCCGCGCAGAAAAGGTGGAATGCCCGCCGAATACCCAAGGTGTTCACATCGCTCGATATCTGTCGCGGTAAATAGGGGTGCCACCGAAAATCCATCCAAGGCATCTCGGTTTCGCGACGATGCCGGCACCCCTTCTTCCGCGAGAAACGCATCGTGCCACTGTTGCCGAGAGGGAGCATCACCTCGACCCGAGAGAGCCAAAGGCACTGAGGTGAAATCAGGAAAAGGAGGGGAGATGTTCATCGTGAGTTCTCCGTCGGGAAGGGCGGTCGTAAGACGAACTGATTGGTGCGCTCTCTTCGAGCCGCGGCGATAGCATCAACGAGTGACGTGAGAAAAGATATTGGATTGATGTGCCGATGCATACAGGCAAAAACACCCACTGCACGCATCGCATCTTCACGATCACCTAGCTGTCCCGCAACGAGTATTAAAGGGGATGCACAGGGATAGTTCTCGCGGATCTTCACAATGACAGGAGAGATGACCATCTCGTATGCGTCATCTGCCGCACAGATGACGAAAACATCAGGCTCATTACCCTCTGCGCTCGCCCACTCATCACCAATACTGAATTGTTCGACGACAGCAACCGGCGGAGGCGTCAGCACCGAACATCCAGCAATCCCGAGGAGGTCACGACAGAAATCGATCCGCGCCCGTAATTGCGCCGCATCACCGATCGTCCCGATTACCGCTCGCGGTGGCCCCATTTCGGTCTTATCGGCCATCCTTGCCGTTCGATACCGCAACGCCTCAAACGGTGCCGCATCGCGTCGCGGCGTTGGCAACTGCTTCGGTGCGGGTGAGGCGCCAAAATTTACCGATTCGGCGGAATCAAGGACCGATCGCTGCCAGGCATCAAGGAGCTCCTCGATTGTGTGACCCAGCCGCGCTTTCGCGACCCACTCATCGAAGGAGCGCCACCACTCGATGGGCTCAAAAAGGGACAGTTCCGATTGCGAAGTAGGGCCACAGGGAGCAGATGAGGGGATTGTAGTCGCCGAGTCAACACCCTCTTCCCTCGTATTCCTCCATCGAATTGGCTCATCGGGCAAGGCAAACTGATTGACCCCAACCATAATCTGCCGACGGGTCATAACCGATTGAGCCCGTTTTTGAGAGGCATCCTGGACGAGATTCTGGAGATATCCCTCACAGATTGCATGATGCATCCCCCCCATCGACTCGATCGCCTGAATGTGTTCCCACGCCTCGGTCGCGAACTCTCGGGTGAGCGACTCGATGCACCACGAGCCTCCCGCGGGATCAATAGTGGCACCAAGCTGAGCCTCATCGCGGAGTATCAACTGAGTATTACGAGCAAGCCGTTGCGCTCGCGGGGAGGTTGCTCCCGGAAGGACACTATCGAAGGGAAGGGCTGTGATGGTCGTAGCTCCCCCCATAGCGGCACCATACACATCGGCAGTTACCCGCAGGATATTCGTGTGCGGATCAAGAAGTGAAGTTCCTCGTGAGAGCGCGATCGCGTGGAGAGGAAATCGAATAACGGCAGGATCAAGTCCAAATTCTCGAAGGATGGTCCCGACGACTATTCGCGCGGCGCGAAAGGTCGCAATTGTGATAAAAAAATCGGAGCCCGCTGCGAGCTGAGCTGATAAGGACCGAATCACCCGCTCCGCGGTAATATCTCCTATCAAGAGTCGGCGCACATAGTCGATCATCGCACCGCCGAGCCACACCAGCTGATGAATGGGGCCACCTCCGGCCTCAGCGATCGCGGCCGCATCAATCGAGAAAACGCGGGGTGACCAGGGGGTTAAGCGTACTGCGAGCAGATTTCGCAACAGCGCGTACTGCTCCTCGATCCCGATGCCCGGTTGTTGGTGCTCCGATGAGATTAGCCCTACCAACGGGTCCCACACCGGATGCAGGTCGAGCTGCGTCAGCGAAGTGCTCCCATCCAGTGAGCTGTCGCCAGACGCTGCAAGAAATGCTGCAAGAAATGCCGGAGTAGCTGAGCCTCCGTCGAGGATAACGGTGACATACGGGAGGAGCACATGAGAGAGCGCCTCAGTAATGTCGCTCGCCGAATGAAGTGGAGTTCCCCATCGTGGACGTTCCTCCGAATCAGAGGCAACCTCACTTTGCGAGAGAACCCGGCCCAACCGGAGCCGAATCGCGGTCGCACCACCCTCAACCTCCTCCCGAAGCCGCTCCGCCAGCTCGGCTGGAGTATCAACCGCGATCGCTGTAGCGACCCCCCAACCCGCAGCTCCCCACCCACTCGCGGTAAATCCCCGATGATACGGTGCCTGCCCCGGAAATCCATCGCGCAGGGATCGGGGGGCGAGGTCGTCGGGGTGGTAGATGGGCCCGATGCGAATCCGCGAGCCCACCAAACCGCGGCCTTCGGGAGGAG
>OMIW01000122.1 GCA_900299205.1 Pseudomonadota bacterium | reverse complement strand
CATCGCCTCCTGTACCTTCGCCTCTTCGTATGGAACAGGGGTTCGCGCCCACGCATCGCCACTGAGCCCGACTATCGAAGCCACAACCAACGCTCCAAACCCAATTATTCGCCCCGTCATGTCATCCTCCAAAATATCCGAACAATTTTGTCTTAAAACCCAAAATTCCTTGAATTATGCACCACCCAGTCCCATACTAAAAGCTTATGGGGGTGTCCCGGTTTCGACGGGATTCTTCGCGGTTGTTGTAAGCACGTCCAGGGTCCGCTGGCCTGGTAAAAAAGCGGTAAAAACATCTGCAAACGCTGATGACTTCGCTCCTGCCTACGCTGTAGCCTAATCGCTAAAGAAAGGTAGAGCACAAGAAGCCTACCCCACAAGGGTCAGCTTCGGTTCGTGACGGTGATGCTTGTACGTCGTCCCGGGCCTCACTAACACAAGATCGCTCAAAGGGGACGGCTCGCCTCCTTGAGTTAAACCAAAGAGCCTCGCACCTCCCGATCCTGCCCTTCGGAGCGGTGGGTGCTAAATTAAAAGAACGGCTAAACGTGTAGAAAGCTTCGACCAAGGTTTCTCGGACAGGGGTTCGATTCCCCTCACCTCCAGTTTTTCCCCTATTCGAACTTGGCTACGCCAAGATTCGAATGAACGGCCAGCGATGTCGCTGGACACCCGTCGGCCTGACCGGCCTCCTCCGACGTGGTTCGAAACTTCGTAATCCACCTCCATTCGACTCGGGCCAAAGGCCCTCTCTCATGGCAAGCCATTCCTCCCCGAGGCGAATGGACCCTGAGCGAGCGAAAGCGAGTCGAAGGGTCCCCCAAGCGCCTACAGGCCCAGTGATGCTAGTGGCGCTAGTGGTGAGCGAGTCGAACCAAGCGAGCGAAAGCGAGTCGAAGGGCCCCTCTCGGCTTCGATTCGGATCAGAGGCCCTCGCCCTTGGCAAGCCGTTCCTAGGCGACTCCCAGGGTCTCCCCCACCATCCGATTCCCCCCACATCATCCTCCGTCAAACCCTCCTCCTCGCCAGACCCTTCAACCCCTCCACATCTCCCGCAATCAACGCCTCCTTCTTCGCCCTCGTCCATCCCTTTATCTGCTGCTCCCGGTTTGAGGCCTCAACTCCATTATCAAACGGCTCGGTATAAACGATTTGCCACGGCATGAACTTGACAGTATGAGAACATCTACCGCTATTGTGGTCGCCAATTCTGCGATCTACATCGCCAGTGACACCGACATACATTTGGAACGGCTGACCCAAGCTTTTCAAAATATAGAGGTATCCCATGCCTCGATATTCGGACTCTTCGAGAAAAAATTGCTCCCTTCAAGGCGCCCCTCAAATTCCCAAAATACAGGCCAGTCACCGCTGGCCTCGCATGGCCTTCCCACGCTGCCTGCCGCACGATACTTCATATAAAGCCCCTCGTCCCCTCACGGATATGAGGAAAGACGCCAATCCGGGATCCAAATTAACGAATCCCTCCTAAAAAAGGAGCTTGGGCGAGATTTGAGCGATACATTCCAAGAGCACTACGGAAAATAAGGGTCGCGACAGAACGTAGATCCAAAAAGGCCGAACCATCGTCAGATCGTTCGGCCTTGGTAATTCGGTTCTATCAAAACGATTTAGAGCACATCAAATCGGTCTGCGTTCATTACCTTGGTCCAGGCCGCCACGAAGTCCTTAACAAACTTCTCGCGATTATCGTCCTGCGCGTAAACCTCGGCATAGGCACGCAGGATAGAGTTCGAGCCGAAGACCAAATCAACTCGCGTAGCAGTCCACTTGGTAACACCGGTTTTGCGGTCTACAATCGCGTAGGTGTTGCGACCAGATGGCTTCCAACTGTAAGCCATGTCGGTCAAGGCAACAAAGAAGTCGTTGGTCAAAGCGCCGACGCGATCGGTGAAAACCCCATGCTGGCTGCCACCGTAGTTGGTGCCGAGCACGCGCATGCCACCGATAAGGACTGTCATCTCACACGCCGTCAGACGCATCAACTGAGCTCGGTCGAGCAACAACTCCTCCTCGCTGACCACATAATCCCTCTTGAGCCAGTTGCGAAAGCCATCGGCCAGCGGTTCCAACACCTCGAACGATTCGACATCAGTCATCTCTGCTGTCGCATCGCCACGACCCGGCGCGAAGGGTACTGTCACCGAGACTCCTGCAGCTTTTGCGGCCTGCTCAATCCCGACATTACCCGCGAGCACAATGACATCGGCTACACTGACCCCAGAGTCGGCAGCGATCTTCTCGAGAACAGACAATACATTTCCAAGCCGAGCGGGCTCATTACCCTCCCAATCTCTTTGAGGCGCAAGACGAATCCGCGCGCCATTAGCCCCACCGCGCTTGTCCGAACCTCGGAAAGTTCGAGCACTATCCCACGCTGTGCTGACCATTTCGGGAATCGTCAGTCCACTGGCAGCTATCCTCGACTTCACCGCAGCCACGTCATAGTCCCGACGACCAGCGGGGACCGGATCTTGCCAGATCAGATCCTCAACAGGCACATCTGGCCCAATATATCGGCTTTTGGGGCCCATATCACGGTGTGTCAGCTTGAACCATGCACGAGCGAACACTTCTGAGAAGTAAGCGGGGTCCTTATGGAAACGCTCTGATATCTTTCGGTACTCAGGATCCATCTTCATCGCCATATCAGCATCGGTCATGATCGGATTATGGCGAAGGGATGGATTTTCCACGTCCACCGGCTTATCCTCCTCGCGGATATTAATCGGCTCCCACTGCCATGCACCCGCCGGGCTCTTCTTCAGCTCCCAATCGTAACCGAGTAACATAGAAAAGTAACCGTTATCCCACTTCGTCGGGTGCGTGGTCCAAGCCCCTTCAAGGCCACTCGTTACGGTATCGTTGCCAACGGCGCGGGTGGTATGGTTCTGCCAGCCAAGCCCCTGCTCTTCGATATCCGCACCCTCGGGCACTGGTCCAAGATTCGCGGCGCTGCCGTTTCCGTGGGCTTTGCCGACAGTATGACCGCCAGCAGTTAGCGCTACTGTCTCCTCATCGTTCATCGCCATCCGACGGAAGGTAACCCGCACATCATGAGCAGTCTTTAAGGGATCAGGCTTGCCGTCTACGCCCTCCGGATTGACGTAGATGAGCCCCATCATGACAGCCGCGAGTGGATTCTCAAGGTCTCGTTCACCGGAATAGCGGCTTCCCTTGCTGCCGGTGGGCGCAAGCCATTCTTTCTCGGAGCCCCAGTAAATATCTCTCTCAGGATGCCAGATATCCTCGCGGCCGAACGCAAAGCCGAAGGTCTTCAGACCCATCGATTCATAAGCCATGTTGCCCGCCAGAATCATCAAGTCAGCCCAGCTCAGCTGGTTGCCATATTTCTTCTTTATCGGCCACAACAGGCGACGGGCTTTGTCTAGATTAGCGTTGTCGGGCCATGAATTCAGAGGAGCAAAGCGCAGACTGCCAGTGCCAGCTCCGCCACGGCCATCAGCGATTCGGTAGGTACCCGCTGAGTGCCATGCCATGCGTATCATCAGACCACCATAGTGGCCCCAGTCAGCCGGCCACCAGTCTTGACTGGAGGTCATCAGAGTTTTGAGGTCTTCTTTTAAATTCTCAACATCGAGCTTTTTCACCTCTTCACGGTAGTTGAAGCCGGCACCAAGCGGGTTGGTCTTACTGTCGTGTTGGTGCAGAATCTCCAGATTGAGGGCCTTCGGCCACCATTCCACGTTCGTCATGCTCGCCGTCGTTACACCACGATGCATGACGGGGCATTTTCCAGTAGAACTCGCCTCCTTATTTTCCATCCTTCTCACTCCTTTTCTTCTAAGGTGAACTATCGCAGCCATCAACTGCGGGTTCTTGAACACTTCATTTCAAATGTTGGCAATTGAAAAGACCAGACGATACGTCGACGTCGACCGCCCCGAGCCTCATATCTGGCCACACTAAACCAAACTTCAAAAGAGGAAAATATCACGAACTCCGCGAAAGTCGAACGAGGGATACACACAACATCTTGGGGCCCCCGGCAACACAACCGAGCTTTGAGCCCTCGAGCTTCGATAATGCCTTATGAGTACCCGAGCACTCAGTTGGATGACCTGAGCCGGTATGGTATTGTCCGGCATTACTCAGAAGGTTTTTATGTCCAGGGTCACAGGTGGACACTCACCAGTAATTCTCATCCCGGGCACCAA
Organism: Pseudomonadota bacterium; assembly: GCA_900299205.1. Taxonomy (GTDB): domain Bacteria; phylum Bdellovibrionota_C; class UBA2361; order UBA2361; family OMIW01; genus OMIW01. Next base: position 3,537 of record OMIW01000122.1, on the reverse strand, counting down.
CGACAAACCAAAAAACCTACTTCCCTTGCAGCATGCATGTGAAGAGGAGGGCTTCGTTGTAAAGCAGTGGGCCTACACCAACGATTTGAGCGTCCCTCTGCCCGAATTGGTGGCTCAGTTCGTTTTTTGGGTCGCCTCACTTCAGTACGATCATGTTCACTTGGTTGGAATGAGCATGGGTGGTCTCATCGCTGCTGCCTACATTCAGTTGTACCGAAAGGCATCCACAGTCCGCAGCTATGTAAATATTGCTGGTCCACTCAACGGAACAGCAGTAGCTTACCTCTCTGGGGCCCCCGGTGCTCGTGATATGCGACCCAATAGCCCCTTCATCCGAGAGATGCAGCGCACGCAAGACCAACTCAGGGGAGTACCTTGTACCACCATTCGGACTCCGATGGATCTCATGATCATACCCAGCACGAGCTCTTGCTTGCCACATGCTGTTGACAACTGTTCCGTGCTGAACCTCGGCCATGGGTGGCTATTGTCCGACCCACGCGTTCATCAGATCGCTCTGAACTCCATCCGAGCGTCAGAGGGGTGAACCGAGAATTATCTCTGGATTTTCCTTTTTTGGGGCATCGGATTAAATCACTCCGCGTGCCCCCCTTTCATTCAGAGCGCACCCACGCCGCTGTCACGGAGGCCCCAAGCCCCGAAACGTCCCTGACTCGTTTTTCGTGATCTCAGCCTTCGATTGCAATGAGGAACAGACGAAAATGCTCCGGTACCCGAAAAAGAATTTTCCGGCATCCTTTCCGTCTGCCCACTTGAAGTAGAGCAAAAAAAGTTATTGCACAAAGATGGGGGATGTGGTCCGTTTTACTAACCTGAAATACGCGCAAACATCGGCCCGAGAGGGGTAATTATCCAGACGGCCCACGCTTCGCAGCAGATATTTGTGCTCATTTCTCGAGGATGTTTCCCCAACTCTTATCGAATTAACGGCCCCTCTCTCCTGTGATGGAGAGCCGACAGATTTCGTCATTAGCCCAGTGGCACTGCGTCAGACCGAGACTTCTCTCTCGGATGGCGCTGTCATCCTCCAACGGACAATTTAACATGCTCAGGGAACATCCCGCCCAAGGAAGCCTTGCCTCCCTTCTTAGCCTCACCGTTACTGCAAGCCCTCTCGCGGCACTGAGTTTCCCCCCTTCCGCGCCATTAAACGACGAAGAGGCTCATCGCACCGAGATTCATCTCGGAAAAATGACAACTCACAGACCACCCTCCGGAATAGCAATGGTCGAGGCTCGGGCGGAAGACGTATTTCTCCCTCCACACCGCGACAAGTTAACACAGATGACACCGCCCTCGGCATCTGTTCGAACGGACCAAAGCCCCCTTGAAAGCTTGACACCCCCTCCCCTTCTATCCCTTTTCACCGTTTCTGCTCAATCCCATTTGCTCTCAGGAGATTCCTCTCACCCCGTGATGAGCGCGGCACGCACCGCCTCCTCAGCATTATTCCTCAACACCGGCATAGCCCTCCCTTCGATCCAACCGAGCACCATCCCCCTCCGGGAGCTCGATTCTTGGATCCAGTTTGGAGAGGTACAGAGTCCGTGGCTCGAACGCCACAAGGCCGAAAGAATGAACTGGCTTGAGCAGTTGGGAGCGACGATTCAGCGCACTCTCCACCGAGATCCGGCGGTAGAGCTATCCCGCCAAGCTATTATGGGTATCCAAAGCACTCCAGAGGGTCGGGAGGTGCTCGGACAGCTCCGCGACGAGTACGCACGCACTGGTCGAAAACTCATCATCGCAGCAGCTGACTTTCGTGGCAGCACGATCATCCGAAGTAATGGAGTCGAGACGATAAACGGAATACGGGGTCAAGCCGATCCGTCAGAGGGAATCTATTTTTTCAATCGAAGATTTCTCGAATTCCGGGACCGCGATGTGGCCCTCGAGTATATTTGCGGCAACATGTCTCATGAGATGCGCCATCTTGTATCGCGGAGTCAAGTCGATCGTCTATCAGGCCGCGGCGGTGCGGCATTTTCTCACGCCTTTATTGATGAACAACGCGCCCGCATCACCGGCTACCTGGTTGCGGCGCAGCTAAACAAAGGGAAACCAACCGATTACAGCGACGAGGCACGCAAATGGGCTGATAGCCCCGAGGCATTTTGGAAAGAGCTTAATTCGTGGTCAATCTACGCGCACAACCTCGAGACGGAGGAGTTCCGTGACCCCATTCGAGCATTTACGAAACGCATCACAATGCTCCGTAAAGCAATCAAGGAAAATGATGCTAACATTTCAGAGCATCTTCCCCGCATCGGATCCCAGCTCGATATCCTTGAGCAGAAAGAGGGCCTCAAGGGGCAGCTCAAAGAGGTACGGGCCATTTATGAAACCCTCGTTGCCAACGAGCCAGGTGAACGCGCTGCGAACAAGCAGATGCTCTACCTCATCACAGAACTTCGACGCTCTCTGACATCCCCCGAAGGAGAGACACGACTGAGAAGTTACCAAGCCGCCCCGAATGATCCGGCATTCCGACTCCTTCAAGAGGGTCTCAAACGCGACGAACACGCCCTCCGGTCCCTCATGCAAACCAAACAGTTGCCCCGCTTCAACCCAAAGCAAGGCCAACTCACGTGGGACCAGTTTAAAGACCGCGTACGATTCTCCCAGAGGGCACACCCCGAATTCTGGAAGGAGCATCGAGCCAGATTCCCCATCAGGGCATAACTCGCTAAGCCCATCACCGGAAAGGGAGATATCGGCACCTGGGAATGAATGGGGTGGAGTATCTGAGTGGAGCTACTGTATTGATAGTATTGGGTTTTGATGGGATAGTGCATCCGAAATGCATCTGGTTAGTGAAATTTCAAGAAATGCTGCTTCTCTAACTCGGTATAAACTCCATCTGTCATCGAACAAGAACACCAATCGTGCCTGGACACTGGTATCCGTTCTTCCCTTTGTGAGGAGCTACAGCTTGATATCGTTCGTGTCGATCTTGGAGTAGTGATCTTTCTAGCTGACTGACGCCGAGGGTAATCGTCGTCGTCGGATCGTACGCTAACTGGTGGCATCGCAACATGACTGAGCAGAGCTAATCTCGACACGGTATCGGGGCGTGAAGGCATTCTTAGTGATCTCTACGCTCTCGAAGCGATCTATACGGAAGCACTTCATCTCGTTGTCTTCTCGGTGAAAGCCGTAGAATAGTTTTGCACCTTCTCTGCTTGTTCGGAATGAGTAAGGCTCTACGAGTCGAAGTTCACCACTATATCGTAAACGAATGCATACGCGGTTTGCCGCTGCAAACTGAATCTTCTGAATCGCACCAGAGCTTGTGCGACTTATTCTTCCAGGGTTCCAGATGCTCTCACCCGTTCCTTGCTGGTACGCAGAAAGAGCCGGCGTACTTCTATCCTCATGCAGCCAAGAAAAGAAGGCGGGAAGCTCAATCCAGAACTGCTCAAGGGGTGGCAACTCCTCTAATTGATGCGCCAGCATGTTTCCCCATTCAGAGTCTAGCTCTGTTCGTTTGGTGTGCTGCTCTATGTCGACAAAAGT
>OMIW01000121.1 GCA_900299205.1 Pseudomonadota bacterium | reverse complement strand
GGGAGGATGTGGTTGCTTCCTCACTGATTTCGGGATAAGGCGGTGTCGCGGGGTAACCTGCTCGAGCATCGAGATTTTTTGAAATATCGCGATTTAACAGAGCTTCTGCCGTCACTATCGAGAGATGATACTCCAGGTTGATTTGAGGACTGGACGCACGCTCTCCCATCTGCAAGCATCTCCCCAAACGGGCCAAAAACAATTTATTTTGGTTTCGGTATCATCCTTGGAGTAATTCTGTATGAGCAACCAAAAGTCTCCTGTCGCTTCCGCTATTGATGAATCGCTTTACGCGACTGAAACTCGGCTCATTTACGGCAAGTCGAACTCCGCCCAGTGGGATTTCTCTCATCATGTCATCCCGCCTCTGACGACCTCGAGCAGCTTTCGCCTGGGGTCGGCTGAGCGGGGAGCCCAGGGATTTTACGATGTTGGTCGGTCGAGTGAAGGGGCGCCCATTTATATCTACGACAGATTGGGAGAGCCAACGGGGAATATGTTGCAGGACGCCCTCGCGACCGCTGAGGGGGGGGAGATTGCGGTAACTTTTGCTTCAGGGATGGCTGCAATATCCGGTGCGCTCCTTGCGGTGGTTAAAGCGGGGGATGAAATTATCGCACACGACACCCTTTATGGATGTACCTACAGCCTTCTTACGAACTGGTTGTCGCGACTCGGGTGTATGGTTAAATTTGCCGATCTGAGCAACCCCGATAACCTGCTGCCTCTGATTTCAGAAAAGACGCGGGTTGTCTATCTTGAATCACCCGTGAATCCAACCCTCACAATGATTGATCCCCGGGCGATAGCGGGGATTCTTCGTTCGGTTAATGCCGGAAGATCGTCCGATCGAAAGATTCTCTCTCTTTTTGATAATACTTTTGCGACTCCGTTCGGCCAGCGCCCTCTGCAACACGGGATTGATATTGTCGTTCACAGTCTGACGAAAGGGATCTGTGGGTTCGGCACTGAACTCGGAGGGGCAGTTATCACAAGCAAGGAGCTGTACGGCGCTCTTTGCCTGGTTCGCAAGGACTTCGGTGGTATTCTCTCTCCTGCGTCTGCTTGGCATATCTTGGTGTACGGCCTCTCAACGCTCTCGCTTCGCGTACCCCAGCAACAGAGGAACGCTCTCGAAGTAGCGCGATTCCTTGAGCAGCATCCCGCGGTTGAATCGGTCTGCTATCCGGGGCTGGAGTCATTTCCGCAGGCAGCACTCGCGCGAGAGGTGCTGAGGGATTTTGATGGCAATTTCGCTCCAGGTTTTGTCGTTTATTTTCGACTGGGAGGCAAGGATCCTCGGGCCCGCGGTGAGCAGTTGATGAATTGTCTCGCAAATAATGCCTACTGCATTACCCTCGCAGTTAGTTTAGGCCAACTGCGAACCCTCATCGAGCATCCCGCATCGATGACCCACTCTGCGTATTTGCCGACGGACCCAGTAGGGCACAATCTTGATGCAGGCGGGATTCGGCTCGCGGTTGGACTAGAACGTGCGGCTGATATTATTCGGGACCTCGAGATGGGGTTTGCGGCGGTGGGGTAGAGACATTGACGGAGAGGTCAGCGAGCGGAAATTGCATCAGTCTTAGGGCGGGTCTTTCGACGTCAGCGGGTCAGGTGATGCGTGGCGGGAGTGAGCCGACAGCGCCTTTGACCCAGTATGCCCCGCCTTGACCGCAGGGGCTGAAGGCAGGCACAGAGCACGGGCAGTCAGGTTGGCGATTGCTATGTGATCGCCATCTGGTGAGCGCGAGTTTGGCGGGTGGAGCGATGGGATAAACTTTCGGTTCAGCTGTTCAAGTCAGACTCGATTGGTGATAAGACTCCTCTATCCGAGCCGACCCTAATTACCCTGAAAACAAAATGGATGTTTTTGTTAGGGTTTTCCACACCCAGGCCGTCTCAAGTTGGCTGCAGCTGCCACTCTTTCCTGCTCGGGTTCATTTAGGACTAACACAGGTCCGTTCGGTTGTTTTATTCTTTGGAAGTCACTTGGCCTTGCACAAACTGGCTCCTGTGGAGCGTTACCGCCTTGTGCAAAAACAGCGCCCCACAAGGCCACGGCGCTTCCAATGGCCAACGCTACAGGTAAGCCCGCTTGATCCTGAGACTCTTCACGGACCCGCTGTTGAACCATGTAACGAAGGCCTTCCGGCGCTTTTGCCGATAGTTCTCCTTCACCTTGAACCACCCCCCTTCCAACTTCCGAACTCGCTACACTTGCCATATCCACCTCCGACCAATCTGAACATTGCCCAATGCTCTTCCTAGGTTATCCGCCTGCAACCTCCAAACCCCGCATAATGTTCCCTTCAACCCCTCAAGTTATGTCAAATATCAGATACCCACCGTTACGTCGGCCTTATGCTTGGAGCAATCCTCAGCTCAGCAAACTTCCCTCGTCCTCTGTCGTTCTGTTATCACCGGGAAAGGTAGAGAACGCTGGAGGACTTGGGGAAGAGTCTGCTGCTGATTTCGACGCAAGGCAATATGTCGAGGATCGGCGGACAGATGGTGGTTATCAAATGTAAATCGCGGGCTACCGAAGCGCCCCGTTGGGGTTGTTATGAGGGCCAGTGGTCAAGACTCCGAAATCGGCGAGTGATCGAGATATTACCCTCAGCGCTCTTCCATCCTCCTTCATCGTAACTGTTTAAACGATTGCGCGAGCCCCCATTCGCTAAAATCGAACCTTCATGCCGGCCAGTGCCGTCAACGGCATCCCGGGCCGAGCCCCCGCTGGCCGTGCGGCGACGATATAGTGATTGTCGAAGAGGTTTGTAACATCGAGATAGAGTGTCACTCCTTTCCTTATCTCCGGACTTTCGGCGTGCATATCGACGACGTAGGCAGCGTCGGTTTTTGGTGCAGTTCCGGCGGATGATGGCTGCGTTCTCATCGCATCAGTAAAGTAGGATCGAAATAGAAGTTTTCCGTAACAGTCGTGCTCGACACCTGCACCGATTGCAAACTGGTGTTCGGCGATGTACGGAATTCTGTCTCCTGAGACGACCTTACCGTAGTTGTCGCTCGTGAAGGTTGAGCGGAACTCAGCATTCGTAAAGGTATACACGCCGTAGACGGGGAGTCGGTACTCAGTTTCGAGGAGATCGGCGATATCGTACCGAATCGATGATTCAACCCCATACGTTAACGCCTTTCCGAGATTAAACTGATCGCCGGTTCCTGCACCACCACTGGAGAGAGAGTCCACTCCAAGCAAGTTGTCGTAGTCGTTGAGAAACCCGCTGATCTGCGACACCAGCGATCCCCGCACAATATTAGTGCCGAGCTCATATGCGATGCTTTCCTCCTCTTTAATGCCCTCTTTGTTGCTTGGCCCGGGAGGAGAAAAGCCTTTGTGCACCCCGACGAACGCCGACACGGTATCATTAAAAGAGTAGTCGGCGCCCAATCCCGGGATCCACACATCGAGCGATTGGGTATTGGTCTGGAGCTTAGTTCCTAACCGATCGGGGTCGTTGCTTCCATAATCCTCCCTTTTAAGCCCGATATTCTCGTACCGAAGCCCTGGAACGAACCGCCATTTGCCCGTCGAGATTGTATCTTGCAGATACAAAGCGGTCGCATCGGCAGAGGATATCCGGTTGGCATTACTCCGGATTAGTCCTGCGGATGTTTGGACCATTCGACCATTCTCCATCCGATAAGAATTATCTTGCTGCTGTCTATCCTCCTCGTCTTGATGGTATCGGATCCCGAGCTCGAAACGGTTGTCCACCTCAGCACCATCGACCTTGACAACCATCACCGATTGAATCCCCGAGCCGTAAAAATCGCGATTGGCATCACGCATCTTGAGGGCATTATCGGGACTGTTCGCTGCTCCAGAGAGCCATGCAAACGGATCCGCATAAAGCGTAGGATTATCGAGGACCGCACTGAGCGAATTTCCACCGACGGAGTCGAGTTTGTTCCATCGTCGCTCGGTCCCGTTGTAGTAACCGGTTGTGGTGAGGTCTACAGCGTCAGAGAGCTCGATATAGTGTTGCGCTTGATACTGCTGTTGGCGGATGTCGACCATATCGAGCTGAGATGCGGCGTACCGGCGGTTTGGAGTGCGCGCGAAATCGTCGCGCGAAAGTCCAAGGTACGTTTCATTCCCCTCCTGCTCGTAATAACCGAATTTAAATTGGAGCTGTTGATACATATCAGCATCGCGATCGGTGTTGAAACGAATTTTTCCGATATAGTCGCGGATGTCGAATCCAGTGTTGCCACCCCCATCAAGATCTTTGAACCCGTTGGTCGAGAGCTGGAAGGTTTCAAGAAGGTAGCCGATGTTTTCGAACGACTCTCCAAAGTACAGATGTCCCCGGGTTGTGTCGTAGCTGCCAGTTGCGATATCGCCGTGGAGGGTTCGCTGCTCGGGAATAAGGGTCGACAGGAGATTGAGCGAGCCGCCAGTGGTACGGGGGCCGTATTTAATCTGGCCAGCTCCCTTGAGAACCTCCAGCCCCGACATACGGGCGAACGAGGGGAAGAAGTATGCGGCGGGGGCTGAATAAGGGGCGGGCGCGATAAGGACCCCATCTTCCATAAGAGTGATCGAGGCGCTTCGCTCGGAGGGGGTTCCCCTCATTCCTATGTTCGGTCGAATGCCGAAGCCTTCTTCCTCAACGATGTTGACCCCGGCTACGGCGCGGAGGGCGCGGGTAACATCGCCGACTCCTGTTTTGGCGGCTTCGAGCTCTTTGCCCTCGATGAGGGCGGTCGAGCCGGGGACCTCGGGGAGTTTGGAAGTGGTTCCCACGACGGTGATCCGCTCGAGGATCTCCGCATCCTTTGTTTTCGTCTTGGTTCTTGATTTCTTTGAAGGAGAGCGGTCCTCGGCGTTGGTGGCGCTGTTGGAGGTCGCCGAATTGGGGGATTCCGACTGGGCGAGCGAGGGGAGGATGGCCCCGAAATTGATCGTGAGGGAGGTCAGCGATGCTAACCATCCGGACATAGTCCATCGAAGTATCGGATTTTTGCCGTTCATTGGTACCTATCTTTTCTCTCGTCTTATCAGGAGTCCGTTAGCCGAGTGGGGCGGACGCATGGTATGCCGGAGGAAAGTTTGACATGTCAAGTAAGGTTGGGCATCATTTCGGGGCAGAAGGCAAGCAAGAGCTTTAAGAAGGGGTAAAGGAAAGTAGCAGGGGGTAGCCGGTGACGGCAGGGGTCGTAACGATTGAGGGGATTCCAGTCGATGGGGCGCTCGAGAGAGTGGAGAGGGGTGGTTCGTCTTCTGTACTGCGCCGAGCAATGTTTTTCTCGTTGTTGTTACACCTTGGGGTGGTCGTAGCGGTGGTGCGGGGGGTGCCGCATATCCGCTCGCCGGACATTATTGGGACTCCCGTCGATCAAGCAATGCTCAAGGCGCTCGATGTTTCGATGATTCCCCTCTCTGCGCTTGAGACCGTGTTACCTAAGGGGGTACCGATTGTTCCGCAGTCGTCTGGAGCGGAGGCATTCGTGGCTGAGCGAGTCCCGCCCTCTTCCCCGACTCCGGTATTGCAACCAAAAGGGGAGCCCCCGTTACCGTCGCGGCGTGAAGAGGAGACCTCTGCTGATCCGCTTGCGAAGCGAGAGCGCAAAGAAAAGCCCGAACAAGAGCGCAGGTCGAGTCGGGATGTATCCCCTGAGCGTTCAAAGGAACGTCAAACTGAGACAACTTCCCGGACCGTTCGCTCTTTGGAGGCACCCACTTCGGCTGGGAGTTCTTCCGCCACGACCTCTTCGGTCCAACCATTTGGTGTCCCCGGTGGAACGGCGAGCCTTGAGCAGGCCCGTATTAGCTATCAGGATATGGTGGCGACCCGTCTTGCCCGGGTGAAACGGTATCCGGAGCGCGCTATAAAGCGGCGAATGACCGGCGAGGGGACGATTCGGCTCGAGATCAGTGCCGACGGATCGCTTGCGGCATTTCAGATAGTTCGCTCGACGCAGGTTCCGATCCTCGACGATGAGCTTCGTGCGATGGTTGAGCGAGCGGCGCCATTCCCAGCCTTTCCGGGCGATTTAAAGAAAAATACTCTTGCACTTATCGTCCCGGTTGCATTCCGGTTAGGATAACGTGATTGGACATCTAACGCGGTTTTCGTTGAAGAGGGCCTCTCCCCGCTGTTCTGGGGGGTGCAATCTGGTATCCTCCTCCCATCGCGATATATATGCATGACACATCTTCAGGGGGAACTTCCTGGGGAAGAGGAGCAACCGTGACTGATAACTTCGTTCATCTCCACCTTCATACCCAGTACAGCCTCCTCGATGGTGCGAATAAGATACCTGAGGTACTCGAGCGAGCCCGCGACCTGGGACAGCCAGCAATTGCGATGACCGATCACGGGAATCTGCACGGGGCGCTCGAGTTTTATGCTGCAGCGAAAAAAGTCGGGATAAAGCCGATCATAGGCTGTGAACTCTACGTAGCGGGAGGAAGCCGGTTCGAGCGCAAGCAGCGTTCCCAAGGGGGCGCGGGCACATGCCATCTCACTGTTCTTGCGGCGACGATGGAGGGATATCGGAATCTTTGTCGACTCTCCAGCCTCGCGTATCAGGAGGGGTTCTACGGGAAGCCACGGGTGGATCGTGAGTTGCTCGCTCGATTCAACGACGGGCTCATCGTGTTGAGCGGTTGTCTGGCGGGTGAGTTGGCTCGGGCTGGATCGGATGATGATCGAGCGGCTATGAAGGAGGTAGTCTCGTTCTACGCAAAGACATTTCCCGACCGCTATTATCTCGAGATTCAACCGCACGCGATCTCAGAACAGATCGCGCACAATCTTCGATGTCGCGATCTTGCGCAGGAGTTCGGACTACCGCTCGTAGCCTCCACCGATTGTCACTATCTGGAAAAGGGGGATCACTACGCGCAAGAGGTCCTCATGTGTATCTCAACGAGTAAGCAGGTCACCGACCCGGGTCGTATCCGCCATGAGGGGGTTGAGCTGTATCTCAAGCAAAGTGCCGAAATGTTGGAAGGTTTTGGTGACATGCCCGGGGCGGATGAGGCGGTTCGCACGTCGCTCGATATCGCTCATGCATGCAATCTTTCCTTCGATTTTTCGACCCACTATATGCCCCGTTACAGTGAGCGCACCGAGGATGATCACCTGGTGTTGATGGGCAATATGGCGCGTGAGGGACTTGAGCGACGGCTCGAGACGATGGCAAAACACGATCCGAATTTCGATCAGGCCGCAAAAACTGGATATCGGGAGAGACTCGACGAGGAAGTTCAGCTTATCGGTAAGATGGGATTTGCCAGTTATTTTCTCGTCGTTTCTGATTTCATAGTGTGGGCCAAAGAGCACGACATCCCAGTGGGGCCCGGTCGAGGAAGTGGTGCTGGATCACTTGTGGCGTACGCATTGCGGATAACCGAGGTCGATCCGATTAAGAATAAGCTTCTTTTCGAGAGATTTTTAAATCCTGAGCGGGTCTCGCTCCCTGATATTGATGTGGACTTCTGTATCGAGGGGAGACAAAAGGTAATCGAATATGTAGTGAACAAATACGGAAATGATCGCGTTGCTCAAATAGCGACATTCGGAACGCTGAAGGCGAAAGCGGCGATAAAGGATGTCGGACGCGCGCTTGGTCTGCCATATACGGAAACTGATAGAATTGCATCACTCGTTCCTGCTCCGCGTCAAGGGTTTGATTATCCCCTGGCAGAAGCGCTAAAGATGGAGAAAAAGCTGGCGGACTACGCAGAAGGGGAGGGACGAGAGCTAATTTCGTTGGCGATGAAGGTAGAGGGGTTGACCAGACATGCGTCGACTCATGCGGCTGGCGTTGTCATCGGGGATCGTCCCCTGATGGACCTAGTGCCCATGATGCTCGATAAAGATGGGAACATTGTCACTCAGTTCTCGATGAGTTATGTCGAGAAGGCGGGTCTGGTTAAGTTCGATTTCCTCGGTCTTAAAACATTAACCGTCATCCATTCGGCGATTCAGCTTGTCCGCGAGAGTCAGGGCAAAGAGATCGATCTGTATGCAGTTTCTCTCGATGACCCTCAAACGTACGCGATGCTTGCAGCGGGTAATACGACGGGGGTATTTCAGCTCGAATCGGGTGGTATCACTGAGATGACGATTCGACTGAAGCCAAGCTGCTTTGATGATCTCGTGGCTATCCTTGCCCTCTACCGACCCGGTCCTCTCGATGCGGGAATGGTCGATCATTATATCAATCGGCAACATGGACGTGAGCCGGTGACCTATCTTCACCCGCTCATGGAACAGGTGCTCCGAGATACGTACGGAATTATGATATATCAGGAGCAGATCATGCAGCTGTCCCGCGAGTTGGCGGGGTATTCTCTGGGGGATGCTGATCTTTTGCGTCGGGCCATGGGTAAGAAAAACCCGGAGGAGATGGCAAAGCAGGGAGTACGGTTTGTTTCGGGGTGTCAGGAGCGGGGTATCGCTGAACCGATTGCGCGCCAGATATTTGACCAGATGGAGACTTTCGCCAGATACGGCTTCAATAGGAGTCATTCAGTTGCATATGCCCTGATATCTTTTCAGACGGCCTATCTCAAGGCTCACTATCCAGTCGAGTTTATGGCAGGGTTGATGTCACATGAGCTTGATGACACTGATAAAGTTCTCAAAAATATCAATGAATGCAAAAAGCAGAAGGTCCAGTTTCTTCCCCCCGATATCAACGAAAGTAACGCCCGATTTTCAGTTCAGAATAATGCGATACGATACGGCCTGGCAGCGATTAAAGGTGTTGGCGAAAAGGCGGTTTCTTCCATAATCGAGGGGCGGTCCGGAGAAGGGCAGTCGGGTAAAAACAAATTCACGAGCCTCGATGATTTCCTTTGTCGGGTTGATCCGCACGCATTGAACCGACGTGTTCTCGAAACGCTCATAAAAAGCGGAGCCTGTGACTCTCTGGGAGTAAGTCGCCGCGAGCTGATGGAGACCCTCGAAGAATCGCTCAAGATTGCTCAGATTGAACACAAGGAAAAAAAATCGAACCAGCTCTCTCTCTTCTCGATGTTCGATGAAGCTCCCAGACCCCGTCGAGGGCCACGGGGTATACCAGAGTGGCCGGTAACGCAGCGACTATCCTACGAGCGGGAGGCGCTTGGATTCTTTATCTCGGGTCATCCCCTTGAGAAGTTTCGGTATGAATTAAAGTCGGGAGGAGCGGTTACGACGGATGATGTCAAGGCAGCGAGAAAATCGGTCGATGTGCGGATGGGGGGAGTTGTAACGGCACTCAAGCTCAAGAATACCAAGAAGGGGGACAGGTATGCCTCGTTCATTCTTGAGGATCACCTCGGTACGATTGAGGCCCTCGCTTGGCCGGATACTTACCAGCGAATTGAGCCGGTGCTGTCGCGGCAGGATCCGGTGCTCGTCATGGGAAAAGCTGATATCTCCGATGAACGGTGCACTTTGATAGTTGATCAGATGGAGTCGCTTGTGGATATTCGCTCTCGGGGTGCAAAGGCGGGCATCGTTATTTTTCGGAGTGATGATGACTTGGGAGTCCGGGCGAAACGATTCGCAGAGATAGTCCGCGGATTCCCGGGCTCCTGCCCGCTTCAGGTGCGGATTCAGCTGCGGGAGGGGACCTGTGTCATAACGCCTCGAGGAGAGGGGGGAGCTCAGATTATGGTAGCACCGTCTGAGGAACTCTGCGATCAGCTCGAAGAGCTTTTCGGAAGACCGGTTATTGGATTCACCACGGGGTGATCGCTATCGGAGTTGAGGGTAAACGCAAAAGGGGAAACGATGGATAATCAGGGAAGACTGCGAGTGCCTTTTACCAAGGGAACGTATCTTATGTTAGTGGCAATCCTAGGGGGGCTTATCTTCGCCTTCGTTATCGGAAAGTTTTTGGGAGCGACGTTGGCTGGAAGTGCCGAGAGCGATGACCAAAGGGACATTCAAATCGATATCCGGTGATGATGAGGCGAGGATTTACAGCGGGGTAGGTGAATCTGACGCCTTTTTCCCTATTTTAAGCCACATATCCGGGCCGACTCCAAAATTGTTGAAGGGCAGTCGACTCATATGAAATCGGGGGGATGGCTATCCGTTGAAGATATGATTTAAGTGCTTCAAAAAGGGATGATCGCATAATATCGGTCGGCGGTCCGCCCTCGGGCGGGCTAAACTTCAATCCTCGAAGGTCAGTCCAGTTCTTTGCAGCGAAACTAATCGCATGAAACGCTATACCTACCTTGAATTGCTCATCATGTTGTATCGGGAATCCTGATTTTCGACGCGAATCAAGATAACTTCCAACGAGGCTATCGATTTGTTCCATGAGATCATCGAGCCCCTTGCCGTCAATCGAGGAATCTTCGGAGGGTTCGATTTTTTGCCTGCGTGCCCATTCAACGAGAAAGTATCCGACTGACTTCCCGACATCCTTCGCCGGATCGCCAGTCGGAGAGATTCTCCCTAGATAATAAGCCGCTTGATTATTATCGATGAGCTGACAGCCGCTCTGCGTCCGAAATATATTTGAGGGATACAGATCTCCGTGTATCAACCCATCATCAATCGCAGAGGGATGACAGACGAGAATATTTCGATATGCTGCCGTCACCCTCTGAATACTCTGGCACAGAGCGGGTGGTACGCATTCAAGCCTTCGCTCGAGAATACGAATGTCGTAGCCGATATTGTAGACGCGCTGGGCGTCATCACGATAAGT
>OMIW01000120.1 GCA_900299205.1 Pseudomonadota bacterium | reverse complement strand
TCTGCTTCCGAAGAAACTATTGCATACAGGCACGGCACAAGAAACAGCGTAAAAAAGGTACCGACGAGCATTCCGGTGACGAGAACAATCCCGATACTATTTCGCGCGGAGGCTCCTGCTCCCGATGCGAGGATAAGCGGGAAATGCCCCACGATGGTCGCTACTGAGGTCATCAATATTGGTCGAAGTCTCGTCGCTGCAGCCTCCCGTACGGCACGAATCTTATCCATCCCCTCGCTCTTACGGTTATTTGCAAATTCCACAATCAGAATACCATTTTTAGCTACAAGGCCCACGAGGGTGACGAGGCCTACCTGAGAGTAGATGTTTATCGTCGTAAACTCGAGAAACGGAAACGCCAACGCTCCTGAGAGGGCCAGGGGAACTGAACCGAGCAGAATGATGAGTGGGTCGCGGAAGCTCTCAAATTGGGCAGCGAGGACAAGGTAGATGAGAATGACTGACAGAATGAGAGTAGTTATCAAGGTATTCCCTTCCCGACGAAGTTGTCGTGCCTCCCCGGCATAATCAACGACATATGATCGGGGGAGCACCTTTTCTGCTTCCGACTCAAGAATCGCGAGTGCCTTATCGAGGGTAAGATCGGGTCGAGGAATGAATGCTCCCTGGATCTTCGCAGAATTGAGCTGCTGGAATCGATTGAGCTGGCGTGGCTGTACGGAGTTCTTGACGCTTGCGATGCTTGCCAATGGAATCGGTTGATTTGCTGGTCCTGGCACGTAGAGAGCAAGAAGTTGATCGGGGGTGAGGCGACTTGTCCGTTCGAGCTGAGGAATCACCTTATAGCTTCTTCCAAGAACCGCGAAACGGTTTGTGTAATTCCCACCGAGCATTATGGAGAGGTCCCTGCCCACCTGCTGGAGGTTGAGACCCATCAGCCCAACCTTATCGCGGTCAATCACCAGATCAGATCTCGGCTTATCGTACTTGAGGTCGGAATCGAGGAACATAAAGCTCTTGGAGGCCATGGCTCCCGCAATGATCTGATTTGCGTAATCGAAAATGAGACGGGGCTCATCCGTTGAGGAGATCACGAATTCAACGGGGAACTGCCCGCCACCCGGAAGGGCCGGTGGAGTGGTCGCGATGACGCGAATTCCGGGTATCATACCGAACTGAGGAAAAAGCTGCTCCTGGAGTTGTTGCGCGGTCCGACTTCGTTCGCTCCACGGCTTGAGCCGCATTCCGGAGAATCCCCCCGTCGGGCTCGTCAGCTGAAAGCTGACATTGTATTCGGGAAACTTTCGATATGCCTCAAAAACGCGGCGGACCGCCGGGCTCGTTTGTTCGATCGTTGCGTTGGGGGCCGCCTGCACAATCCCGAAGACAACTCCCTGATCCTCGAGAGGAGCTAGCTCTTTGCCTGACATCGCAAAGAAAAGAGGGATCAGCAAAATGACCCCGACTCCGATGCCGACCAAAGCCCTCCGTGCGGGAAGAATACCATCAAGGAGCCACAGGTAGCCGCGCTGCAAAGTGGTAAACCCTCTATTGATAGCGGCTGCAAGAGGCGATTCGTGATCGGAGCCTCGGATAAGACGGGATGACATCATTGGCGAAAGGGTCAGCGCAACTACCCCTGA
Source organism: Pseudomonadota bacterium (assembly GCA_900299205.1). Lineage (GTDB taxonomy): Bacteria > Bdellovibrionota_C > UBA2361 > UBA2361 > OMIW01 > OMIW01. Next base: position 17,694 of record OMIW01000120.1, on the reverse strand, counting down.
CACGACCACGGCACCCGCGAGGGTGAACGCAAATTCACGAAAAAGGGTGCCGGTTAACCCACCCTGTAAACCGATCGGAGCGTAGACGGTCGCGAGGGTGAGGGTCATCGCTATCGTCGGGCCGACTAATTCCCGCGCGCCGGTAATAGCTGCCGATACGGGAGCCATCCCGGAGCGGATGTGGCGCTCAACGTTCTCGAGCATGACGATCGCATCATCGACCACCAAACCAACTGACAGTACAATCGCAAGCAGGGTGAGGAGATTGATTGAAAAGCCAAACACATACATTAAACCGATCGCGCCAACCAAGGAGAGCGGAATGGCAACCACCGGCACGATCACCGACCGAATCGATCCGATAAAGAGGAAGATAACGATAACGACAATGATTATGGTCTCGATCAGGGTTCGAATAACGTCGTTGATGGCGTCCCTGATGTAGATCGTCGAATCGTAGGGAATAGCAAGTCGCATTCCGGCGGGAAGAGCCCGTTCTACCTCCGGTAAGACCGCGCGGATCCCAGCCACCACATCGAGAGAGTTGGCGGTCGGCAGCGCCCAAACCCCCATAAATGTGGCTGTTTTACCATCAAAGCGAACCTCCTGATCATAGTTCTCTGCTCCAAGCACAACATCTGCGAGCTCATTGAGCCGAATCAGGGATCCACCTTTGCGAGCGACCACAAGGTTACGAAATTCCTCGACGCTCCGAAGGTCGGTGTTCGCGGCAAGCGAGACGGTCACCTCGGAGCCCTTGGTCGAACCAACCGCTGTGAGATAGTTATTAGCTCGCAGTGCCTGAGCAACTTCCTGTGCGGTGATACCATGCGCGGCGAGTCGGTCCGCCTTTAGCCAAACTCGCATCGCAAAGGTCCGAGCTCCCAATATCTCCGCTTTTTGTACCCCCTCGACAGCACTCAGTTTTGGCTGTACCACCCGAGTCAGGTAATCGGTGATCTGATTCTGCTCGAGCTGCTCTGAGAAAAAGCTGATGTACATCGACGCGAACCGATTGTCCGCGAGCTCCACGTTAATGACGGGGGACTCAGCCTCAGGGGGCAGGTCGTTGCGGACCTGGGCAACCTTTGATTGTATCTGAGTAAGTGCCGCGTTGGTGTCGTAGTTGAGTTTAAGCCGCACGGTGATCGTGCTCCGTCCCTCCTCGCTCGAGGATTCGAGATAATCGATTCCATCAGCGCTTGCGATCACTCGCTCAAGAGGCGTTGTGACAAATCCGCGGACAAGGTCGGCATCGGCACCCACATATGCCGTCGTTACCGTGACAGCTGCAATATCACTCCGGGGATATTGCCGAGTTGTGAGGTTGTCGTATGCACGTACTCCTGCAATCAGGATGATGAGATTGCAGCAGATCGCGAGAACGGGGCGTTTGACGAAGATATCGGTGAAAGACATAACCCTCCGAAGGTGGCACTGCGGGTCAAAATTGTTGCCGTTCGCTCACGTTTTTGGCGGTTGCGGGTTCGTTTCGCCACTCGGCTGAAGGGTGTCATCAATTAAAACGGTCATACCTGATCGAAGTCGAAATGTACCGGCACTGACGAACCGCTCACCCGGTTGAAGTCCGGAGAGGATCGCGATGAGATCGCCGCGACGCTCGCCAAGGGTGACGAATCGCTGTTCAATCTCAGCCGATTGGGGGCCGGAAGTTGAGGAACTTGGAGCCGCTCTGATAACGAAGACGCTATTGCCATACGGTGCAAATGCAATCGCAGGCTCTGGCACTGGAATGACCGACACGGGCTTCCCGAGTGGAATCGTCGCGGTGCCAAACATTCCCGGACGAAGGCGAAAGTCGGGATTCGCGACGGTCGCGCGAACAGAGAGAAGGCGCGAGGCTGGATCTACCTGTGGATCGATTGCAGTGATCGTCCCCTGAGCTTTCGTCGACGAGGATCCGGTCAATGACGGTCCCGCTCCTGCCACGGAGATATTTACCGGCTGTCCGATCGATATCTGCGAGAACTGGTCCTGTGGTACCGCGAAATCGGCATGCATCGTATCAAGTTGATAGAGCGGTATGATCGGAGTGCCCGGGGATACGTAGCTTCCGACATTGACCTGTCGGATGCCGAGCTGTCCACGGAAAGGGGCGCGAATCTGTTTCCGGGCGATTCTCGCTTCAATCGCGTGAGCCTCTGCGCTTCGGGCCCGAAAGGTTGCCTCAGCCTGATCGAGTTCTGACCTCGAGCTTGCCTGACGTGGCGCGAGGAACGCCGCACGGTCGAGCGCTTTTTTTGCTTCCCAGGTGCGAGCTTCTGCTGCCGCAAGCTCAGCACGTTCGACCGTCGTGTCGAGTTCGAGGAGAAGGGTTCCTGCGTCGATGGTAATCGGCCGCGCTTGGTCACTACCCCGATCCTCATCGCCGATGACCTTGGCGACTACTCCCGCTGTCTCGGTGCTCAACAGGGCTCCCTCGGCTGCCGTTAAAGAGGTTACGAGTGTGAGTGCAGGCTCCCAGTTTTCGGGTTTTGCAACGAGGGTCGATACGGTCGTCGGAGGGGGACCCTTCTTTTTCCCCTCAGCGATATGGCCCATGACCTGAACTGCCTTCACCCCTCCGAGAATAACAACGAGGGTGAGAGCGACCGCGATGGAGATGAACGTGATGCGGCGCTGCGACGATGAGCGCTGCAAAGGGAGCGGGGGAGTCATGGTGGCCTTGCGAGGGAGAACGTCGTGGTGACACCGGTAGCTTGTTGGTGCCATTGCACTGCTGAGGGTATCACAATCCCTGAATTGGGGGCACCGGCTTCATGGCGGCCTGCGATAGAAATCGTTTTTTTTGGGGGGAGAGCTCGCTATGGTATAATGGGGGTCCTGCTTTATCACCTAGAAACTCGCGATAATCGCGCGGAGATTGAGATATGTCGATTGGAAATAATAGCCTCGAGCGAGATGCGAAGCGGGATGAGGAGGAAGAAGCGGAGCTTTTTGCCGATCATGTTTCCCATCCCCGTGGGACAGCACCAATCAGCGAACCAGTGGCGACCAGAACCAGCACCCGACCGTTGTGTGGCGATGCCGTCGAGGTCTCGATTGGATTCAAAAAGATGCCTCAATCGGTTGAGGGCGAGTTGGAGAATGCCCCTGGTCGAAAGCTCGCCCTCCAGGTGCTCGCCCATGGGTGCGCAGTGAACCGTGCGTCTGCATCTCTCATGGCTGATTTGATGTCTGGCCTTTCCCCGGATGAGTGTCGTGAGCGACTCGCTGCGTTTCGGGCAATGATGCAGGGGGACGCGTGGGAGGGGGGAGGCGTCACGGCCGAGGCAGCGGTGGATGCTGAGCTGCTTGGCGATACGGTACTACTTGATTCGATACGCAGATATCCGAGTCGTGTGCCGTGTGTCACGCTTGCGTGGGATGCGTTGGCCGATTGTATCAGGGTGCTGTCAGAGGAGCGGTCCTGCGAAGGAATAAAGGGGGAGGGGGTCCCGTGAGCGATTGCCAATCGAGAAAAAACGGGAACGAAGTTGAAGGCGGGTATCGAGTGCCCTCATATTGGGATGTGGCTTGTCGCGAGCTTGCTGCGGGGGATCCCGTGTTGCAATACTTAATAGGCCGATATCGAGATGTCGAGTTTTGCTCGCGGGGTTCGGCGTTTGAAACGTTGCTCCGAGCGATTGTGGGACAGCAGATTTCCGTTAAAGCCGCCCAGTCGGTCTGGGAGAGGCTCGCTGCTGGTCTCGGTGAGGTGTCATTTCAGCGAGTACAGGGGGCAACTGAGGACGAACTACGGGCGTGCGGGCTCTCTCGGCAGAAGGTGCGGTATATCCGTGACCTCGCTGATCACTTTGGTTCTGGTCTTCTTGATTCAGGTACGTTTCACCAGCTGGAGGATGAGAAGCTTATCGCTCGGCTCTGCGACGTTCGGGGCATCGGTCGATGGACCGCAGAGATGTTCCTCATATTTCACCTCCAGAGACCGGATATATTTCCTTTGCAGGACATTGGCCTCATTAGGGCGATCGAGCGGTTCTATCTCGGGGAGCGAGTGACCGACCCCACGATTCAGCCAGAGGTGAGAACACTTCCGCAAAAGGGGATATCACGTGAGACGGCCAAGAGAGCGGAAGAAGTGGGGGAGCGATGGCGCCCATGGCGAACCGTTGCAACGTGGTACCTATGGCGCAGTCTCGATCCTTTTCCTGTGGCCTACTAGGATAAAGCTGGGTCAAAGCACCTAATCAGAAAGGAATGGGTACAGACGTGGCAGGACTTGAGGCGAAGGAGTATGGCATCCTGCACTAGCGTTTAGAGGAATACCATACTCATGCTAGCTGTCGGTGCTTCGCCTCTTCTCATTAGCGCCCCCCACCTTTTTAGCGCATAGTTGCCCGGAGTGAAGCCGCTATTGACTCCGCAACATAGTCGATATTGGAGTTGTTGAGTGCTGCGACACACATGCGACCAGAGCGAACCATGTAGATTGCGTGCTCGTCTCTCAAGCGATCGACGACCTGTTCAGTGAACCCGGTGTAGGTGAACATGCCACGGTGCTCGACCATAAATGAGAAATCAATGTCGAGGCCCTTACCGCCCAAAGCGGCCGCGAGAAGTCCCCGCTGCTCTTTGATCCGGGTCCGCATCTCGGCAAGCTGGCTGATCCACTCCGCCTCAAGCTCTCGGTTCGAGAGGATCTCGGCCACGATAGACGCTCCGTGAAACGGGGGACTTGAGTAGTTGCCTCTGATAAGCCGCTTCCATTGGGTTAGCATACAATGCGCGGTGTGCGCGTTGTTGGCGACGAATGAGAGAAGACCAACCCGCTCCGCATACAGGCCAAAGTTTTTCGAGCACGACGTTGATACAAAAAGCGGAATCCCTCGTTCGGCGAAAAGCCTTACCGCATAGGCATCTTCATGGGGGCCATCCCCAAATCCCTGATACGCCATGTCGATAAAGGCGATTGCGTTTCGCGCGGCGAGAACATCAGCGATCTGTTGCCACTGTTCACGACTTGGATCGACTCCTGAGGGATTGTGACAGCAGGCATGAAGCAGAACAATGGAGCCCTCGGGGATATGATTGAGGGTTTCCAGCATGGCAGATAGGTGCAGTGCTTTGGTGGCCGGATCGAAGTAGGGGTAGGAGGCGACCTTGAGGCCCGCCCTTTCGAAAATAGCTTGATGATTCGCCCACGAAGGATCGCTGATGTAGATGGTCGCACCCGGGGTTGCAAACACGAGGAGGTCTGCGCCTAACCTGAGCGCTCCGCTACCCGCTATTGTCTGTGCGGAGACGATGCGACCTTCTGCTAGGGCGGAAGAGGTTTCCCCGAATACCAAACGCTGAAGCTTTTCTCGAAACGTCGCATGTCCTTCGATTGGGAGATATGATCGAGAGAGACCTTTTGAAATCAGAATTTCCTCAGCTTTCCGAACCGCTCCGAGGAGGGGCACTACTCCGGCGCCATCCTGATAAACTCCGACACCGAGGTTGACCTTCTGTGGCCGCGGATCTTTTCGAAACGTCTCGGTGAGGCCCAAAATGGGATCGTCAGGAGCGGTGGGAATCTGAGCAAATACCCGATGAGCATCGGGGATAAGAGCGGATACGTGATCAGCCATAAGGTCCTTATTGTTGCCTGAAGGGGAGATTTATGCCGATTGATGTCGAGCGTCTCTGCCCTCTGGAGTGATCCTTCTCTGGCAGAAAATTTTCTCTCGATTTAATATGTTGAGAATGACATTTTACTGAGCAAAATGCAAATTATCATGCACTAGGTGTTGAGAGAATCGAGGTAGTTGAGAGGCCAGAACGAGGTTCCGCAGAAGATCTCCTCAGATGTGCAACAGAATCATCGCAAGCATCGCTTCTACCAGACAATCAGGTGGTAATCTGTCTGAAATGCGTTGCAGCCCCACCAGCGACGGTAGTATCCTCTCACCTCAGACGAGCGGTTGAAGTTGGGACCGCCTCGGAGTCATGAGCTCGGGCGCGGATGTCACCGCGCAGCGGGGCGACAGACCTCACAGTGATATCTTCACGGTGAAACTTTACAGCGAAGTGAGAGTCGCTGAAAGTCGCTCACATCGGGGTGACTCCCCTCTTATCCCATCGGTATTTCCTCTTATGTCATCTGCATCGCACTCGCAAGAAGCTGGCAGTAACGAGCTTCATCATGTCGGTTCCTCTTGGTCTCGCATCGCTGGCTTATCACTTGGCGCAATCGGGGTTGTGTATGGTGACATCGGAACAAGCCCTCTGTACGCGGTACGCGAGTGTTTCAATCACCACCACCATATGGCGGTAACCCCTGAGGCAGTATTCGGAATTATCTCGCTCATTCTCTGGGCCCTCATCTCGATAGTTTCGGTCAAGTATCTTGGGATTGTAATTCGTGCTGACAACCATGGGGAGGGAGGGATCCTTGCTCTGATGGCACTCGCCATAAGGGGGCGCAAGCATTCGCAGCGAACTCGCAATTTGTTGGTTCTTTGCGGACTTTTGGGGGCTGCGCTTTTGTATGGCGATGGGATGATCACCCCCGCAATCTCCGTCATGAGTGCGGTTGAGGGACTTACCCTGATAACCTCCCGATTCGAATCTTCAGTTCAGCTTGTAACGATCTGTATTCTGGTTGGGCTCTTCGCGGTCCAGTTTAAGGGAACTGGAAGCATGGGACGATACTTCGGTCCTGTTGTCTGTATTTGGTTTACATTCATGGCCTGCATCGGCGTACCGTCGATAATCGCCTCTCCCGAGATTCTCGCCGCGTTTAACCCTCTCTTGGGGTTATCTTTCATCTCTTCGCACGGAAAGGATGCATTCGTTGCATTAGGTGCGGTTTTCCTTGCGGTTACAGGGACTGAGGCGCTTTATGCGGATATGGGACATTTTGGCAGAACCCCCATCAGATACGGATGGTTTTTTCTTGTCTTGCCGGCGCTCACGCTTAACTACCTAGGACAGGGTGCGCTTCTTCTTCGACAACCTGAGTTGGTAGCTCAGCCGTTTTTTCATCTCGTCCCAGCACCGCTTCTCATCCCCGCGGTCGTTCTCGCAACTATGGCGACGGTAATCGCATCTCAGGCACTTATTTCCGGTTGTTTTTCCCTCTCAAATCAGGCGATCCAGCTTGGCTACCTGCCTCGCTTACCCATCAGCCACACCTCGGGTCGCGAGCAGGGGCAGATTTACATCCCGTGGGTAAACTATGGCATGTTGATCGGTTGTTGTTTATTGGTGGGTCTTTTTAGCTCCTCCAGTGGTCTTGCTGCCGCATACGGTATCGCCGTTGCGCTGACGATGTCGTTGACGACGATTCTGGTGGCGGTTGTTGCACGTCGTTGGTGGCGTTGGAGTTTGACGAGAATCAGCTGTAGCTTAGGGCTCTACCTTCTGATTGACCTCGTATTTGTTTTCTCGAACAGCTCAAAATTACTCGATGGAGGCATCGTACCCCTTCTGATCGCCGGACTGATGATGTTGCTCATGACGACGTGGAAGACCGGCAAGGCTCTGTTGTGGAACCACATCCGTGAGCGGGTTCCTCCGATTTCAAGTCTTCCCGATGAGATCGAGCGGATAGCTCCCGCCGTTGTCGAGGGGACTGCTATATTTCTTGTTCGCGACCCTGGTCTCACTCCTGCTTCGTTAACTTATAATATGCGCCATAATAGGGTTCTTCATGCGCGCAATCTTCTTCTGACGGTTAAGCCCAACGACGTTCCGTGGTGGCCAGATGAGACGACGCGGGTATCTCTCGAGCACCTCCAGTGGTATCACGGTGCGAGCTTTGTGAGGTGCATCGTTAATCAGGGGTTCATGGAAAGCGTTGATCTTTCGAGGGTGCTCAGCCCTTATCTCACTCCCACAGCCCTCGGTGATGACCCGAAGGACGTCACCTATTTTGTTGATCGGGTAACACCGGTTGCTGACTCGATGCCAGGAATGGCGATTTGGCGCGAGCGACTTTTCTCGTTTATGAATCACAATGCGGAGCAACCAACCGAGTTCTTCAAGTTGCCGGTTTCTCGGGTGATGGAGATTGGACTGCGGATTGAGATCTGACTCGAGTCTGCGTATGTCTGTCAACTCTGCAGCTACCGCACTCCCTATCGTTGAGCTTGCAGAACATTTCCATCATGCCGTTCATGGTCACCCGATTGTGGTAATCGCGGCTCCACCGGGGAGTGGAAAGACAACGATGGTCCCCCTTTTTCTCCGGGATCATTTTCCGGATGGAGAGATTTGGATCATTGAGCCCCGCCGAATTGCGGCTGTCATGGCGGCCCATCAGGTTGCCCGTCACCTTGGGCAGGTAGTAGGCGATGAGGTGGGCTATCACATTCGATTCGCATCGGTTGATTCGACAAAGACCCGGATTCGGTTCATGACCGATGGGGTTTTTCTTCGCCGATTGGTTGACCCAAGAGGCCTGCGTGGGGTTGCCGCGGTATGTCTTGATGAGTTTCATGAGCGTTCGTTAGCGATCGATCTTGGCGCATGGTGGTTTCGGGACCGGATCTCTCGGGGTGACGCGTGTCCTCGGCTTATCATTCTATCGGCAACCCTGCGACGAGAGCAGTTAGAGCGATATTTTCCAGAAGCGGCATGGCTTGATGCTCCCGGACAGTCGCACCCTGTTGTGGTGGAATGGGGGGAGCAACACGATGCCCGTCCATTGACGGACCAGGTGGTACACGCAGTTCGAGATGCGCTTGCGTCTACCTCGGGCAGTATCCTTTGTTTTTTGCCGACCATTCGGGCGATAGAAGATGCAATCCGTGCAGTGGCTCCGGTGATACAACCGCGGGGAATCTCGTCTTTTGCGCTCCATGGGGGTATCCCAGTCGATGAGCAGGAACGCGCAGTCCGCCGAAGTAAAGGACAGCGGGTCGTGTTCTCGACCAACATTGCTGAGAGTTCGCTGACTGTTGAGGGGGTTTCGTGCGTCATCGATTCGGGTTTGGCGCGGATGCACCATGCGACGGGGGCGGGCGAGTCTCGACTAGCGGTCGGTCGGATCAGTCAAGCTGCATGCGTACAGCGTGCGGGCCGGGCTGGACGTGAGGGACCTGGTTCGGTGATTCGTCTTTTTTCTGCCTTCGACTTCTCGCTACGCCCAGCAGTTGAGCTTCCCGAGGTAATGACCCAAGAGGCAACGAGTGTTCTCGTATGGAGGGCCGCGCTTGGTGGGAGGGAAACATCGACTCCGCTGCTCGATAGTCCTTCGCCGGAGGCGCTCGAGCGGGCGCGGTGGTTGCTGCGAAAGTGGGGGGTCATGTCCGATGATGATTCCCTGACGGCGATGGGACGGGAAATAGTTGGTCTTCCCGTCGAACCTCGTCTAGGGGTGCTTCTGCACTGGGCGTCTCATCATGGGGCCGCTGAAATGGCTCGCTGGGCAGTCGCTGTTCTTGCAAGCGATGATAGGGGCCGAAGTCGTTCTCACCTCTCGCGTGATCGAGGGAGGTCGCTGCCGTTTCCTGAGATAGCATCGCGTGTCGACAGGTGTGACCTTAGCGCTGCGATTGAACGAGCTTTTGGCGAGGGACTCGTCCAGGAGGGAGGAAGTGAAATCACCCGCCTGGTACAGCAGCTTCGATCGAATGTGCGGGGGGCTCGGGAGGGCAGCGTTCAAATGAATGGCTCCTGTTCACCCTCTGATGATGATTCGCTCTATCGGGCTGTTGTGGTCGCATTCCCCGAGCGGGTCGCGGTCCGTCGGCTTGAAACTGATGAATATCTTCTCGCAACGGGGGAGCGAGCGGTACTTGGAAAGACCTCACGGGTCCGTGGTGCGCGGCTTATTGTTGGGATTGATTGTTTGAAAGGTGAGGTTCGGCCTGGTCACAGTGGCATCACGATAACTCACGCGACTCCGATTGAGGAGGAGTGGCTCTTCGATCTGTATCCCGACCTCCTCTCCTCACGCACAAGCTACGAGTGGAACGACGGGTCGCAGCGCGTTGAGGTGTTCTCGGAGAGCTGTTTCGGAAAAGCCCCGATAGAGACGGTGTGCCGGCCAGCCCAAGAGGGTGACCAAGAGGCAGCGCAGATCCTCTCAGGAGAGCTTCAGCGGCGGGGTTTGCGGTGGATATTCGGGGAGGATGAGCTGCTCTCGCTCCTTGGGCGACTCAAGATTGCTACGATATCACGAGGGCCGTGGGAGGGGTGGACGATCGGTGAGGATGAGTTGCTCGCGTGGATTGTCTCATCACCCCATGGAAAGGTCTCGCATCGTCAAATAACTGCATGGATTCGTGAGGAAAAGCTTGGATCTTTGGGGGAGGCTGGTACGGGACTCGACTCAATTCTTGGGGAGCGACTCGGATATCAATGGCGACACGAGCTTGCGAGGTGGTGCCCGGAGACGATACCGCTCCCCGGCCGACCCCGCGCAGCAATCATCTATCGACCGGGGCATGCTCCGTATGTTGCTTCTCGGATGCAGGATTTTTTTGGTCTAACAGAGCTGCCCGGTATCGCGGGAGGAATGATCGCTCTCGGAATCCATCTTCTCGACCCCCGAGGTCGTACCGTTCAGGTAACTGAAAATCTGGGCCGGTTCTGGGCACTCCACTACCCAACGCTTCGGCGCCAGCTTCAGAGCCGGTATCCGAAGCATCGGTGGCCAGAGGATCCGACGAAGAGACCGATGACCTAGCGGGGGGGAGGGTGAAAGAAGGTCCCGTCGAGGCCATTTTGAGGGTTTTAACGAAGTCCTCGGCAAACTATCAAAATGGGCGACGGGGAATCTCATTTTACCACTTTGCTAGGCCCATCCTCCTCCAAGCGATCGGTAGAGCCCCACCACAGCTTGCATCTGACGAAGTTTTGTTTCGATCAGTTCAAAGCGAGCTTCGAGGGCCTCTCGTTGCGTAAGGAGCACCTCACCATAGTCCGCCCGAGCTGCAAGGAAGAGGGTTCCTGCCACATCAACTGCTCCAGCTAATGAACGTACCTGTTCGCTTTTGAGGTTAAACGCCTGTCCCGTATTAGTGATGGCAGCAACCTGGTTCGATACCTCGATAAATCCATTTAAAACGGCCCTTTCGTAGGAGAATACAGCAGATATCTGTTTGGCATTTGCGTTCAGATAATCAGCGGTAATCGCCCGCCTGTTGATAAGGGGGCCGGCTACATCCGCCGTGAGGGCATATAAAAGAGATGCGGGTGTCTGAAGGACTGTCCCCAAATCATACGCCCTCAGGCCAATCTCACCTGATAGATTAAGTGAGGGATAAAAAGCCGCCCGAGCCACTTGAACATCAAGGTCTGCCGCTTTCAGGCGCCACTCTGCCTCCTTGATGTCAGGTCTCTGCTGAACCATCTGCGAAGGAATGGCAGCACTTATGACCGGGGGTTGTATGGCGATAAGCGGATCGGCGCTTCGGATAATTGGTTTGGGAAAACAACCAACCAGGAAATGGATCTTGTTCTCAGCCTGGACTATCTTTTGCTGGATCTCAAATTGAAGCGATTTGGTCTTAGCAAGCTGAGCCTCAAATCGCTGAACGGCGAGCTCAGTTACCCGAGCACCGATCTTTTCAGCCCTGACCGTGTTAAGTGCCTTCGATTGAATCTCAACGTTTTGCCCTATCAGAACTAGCTGGCTGTCGAGAGCAAGTAATTCGTAATAGGAGCTCGCAATCTCCCCGATTATATTGGTAACGAGAAATTGCTTTCCCTCCGTTGATGCGAAGAAACTATTGACCGCCGACTTCTCTGCGTCGCGCAGTCGGTGCCAGATGTCAACTTCCCATGAGGCCCTGGCTCCTAATCCGAAATCGGAGAGTGGGTCTGGGAATTCTTTACCGGGCTTGATTTCGAGTCCGCGATCAACAGCACCGTCTCGGGTGTACCGTCCTGACTTATCGAGACCGGCTTTCGTCCCAAGATTGAGAAAAGGCAGATAAGCCCCGCTTCGGGCCGTCACCTCGTTCTTCGCAATCTCGATCTCTTGAATTGCGATCTGGAGCTCCTGATTGTTGCCAAGCGCCGTTTCGATAAGCTCGCGAAGATGCGGATCGGTAAAGAATTCCCTCCATTTCATAATCGACACGGGCTCGGTACCCGCCGAACCTGCAAACTGGGATGGGAGCTCCAGCTTCGAGACCTTGGGGGTGATCGCGGGAGTACACCCTGAGGCCACAAGAACTAGACCCGTTCCGGCCGAAACCATTACTGATTGGAGAATTTGCCTTTTCATCCTTCGCCCCCATTATCTGCGCGTTGACCGTTTTCATTGAGATGTGGTGTATCGCTCGGGTGTTCAGGTTCAGTCAGAGGCCACTCATGTTGATCACCGATGAGCTGTTTCCCTTCAGCAAGCTTTCCAAAAATAAAGTAGAGACCGGGTATGATGATGACCCCGAATACGGTGCCCGCTAGCATGCCACCGAACGCAGAGGCACCAATTGTCCGGTTTGCGATCGCACCGGGACCCGTTGCCATCACGAGCGGGACGAGACCCGCGATGAAAGCGAATGAAGTCATCAGAATCGGTCGAAAACGAACCCGGGCTCCCTCAATCGCCGCCTCAAAAACCGACACTCCCTCCTGCTGTTTCTGAATCGCAAATTCTACGATAAGAACTGCATTCTTCCCGAGTAGTCCGACCAGCATAACAAGACCGATCTGAGCATAAATATCGTTGGATAGACCCATCATTTTTAGAAGTACGAACGATCCAAAGATACCCGCAGGAAGAGATAGTATGACGGCAAACGGGACAATGAAGCTTTCATACTGCGCGGCGAGCACGAGGTAGACGAAAACTAAAACGACAATAAATATGTATATTGCCTCGTTTCCACGACGAACCTCATCAAATGAAAGTCCTCCCCAGTCAATGTCGTAACCTCGGGGTAGAACCTCTTTGGCCACTTGTTGGATGGCTGCAATCGCTTCACCGCTACTGTAGCCAGGCGCAGGTGAACCACGAATAGAAGCATTGGTGTACATATTGTACCGGGTTATCTCATTGAGTCCCTGGCGGTAATGGATCTTCATGAATGATGAATAGGGAACCATCTCATCCCGATCATTTTTAACAAAGAGCTCCATGAGATCTTCCGGAATTCTTCGATACTCCGGCGCTGCCTGAACAAATACTTTAAAGAAGCGCTCGAATCGAGTGAATCCGAGTTCGTAATTACTCCCGATAAGGGTCGACAGATTCTCCATGGCAACTCCCACAGAAACACCCTTCTGCATCGCCGCCTGGCTGTCTACAACTAATTCGTATTGCGGGTATTGGGCGGTAAAGAAGGTAAAAAGACCTCGGAGCTCCTTCCTCTTTTTGAGTGCCGCCATGAATTCATCATTCACCTTGCCGAGTGCCTGGTAATCGCCTGAATTAGTTTTATCGAGTAGCTGGAGGGCGAATCCCCCCGCAGCTCCATACCCGGGCACGGCGGGTGGTTGGAAAAATTCCACGATTGCCCCGATATCTTTCGCCTTCTTTTCAAGCTCTTCTATGACATCTTCTGCCGTATTTTTCCGCTCAGACCAAGGCTTGAGATTGATGAGGCATGTCCCCGCATTTGAGCCTCTTCCTTGGGTGAGAATCTCGAAGCCAGCAAGAGAGGACACCGATGCGACACCCTCAATTTCGACTGCAACCTCCTGCAATCGCCGAGAGACCTGATTGGTCTGTTCAAGAGTAGTGCCTGGAGGGGTTTGAAGAATTGCATACAACATGCCCTGATCTTCGGCGGGGATGAAGCCGGCTGGCATTCGGCTCGTGAGGGTGGCTATTCCGAAGCAAAATCCTCCAAGGACCAAGAACGTCAGTACCCGACGGTTTACGACTCGACGGAGGAGTGAAACGTAGCCCCCAGTTAGCCGCTCAAAAAATCGATTGAAACCATCGAGAACGACACCTATAGGTGTTCGCTTTCGGATAATGCCGTGGTTGTTTCGCAACAACATGGCACAGAGAACCGGAGTGAGCGTAAGAGCAACGACGCCCGATATGACGATTGATGTCGCCATCGTTATCGCGAATTGCCTGTAAAAAACCCCCACGGGACCGGGCATGAAAGAAACAGGGATGAAGACAGATACCATCAGAAGGGTAATCGCGATAACCGCACCGCTTATCTCGCCGATAACTTTTTGAACGGCTCGGTAAGGGCTGAGATGTTCGTCTGCCATCTTGGCATGCACGGCCTCGACGACGACGATTGCATCATCAACAACGATTCCAATCGCCAGAACAAGGGCAAAGAGGGTAATCAGATTTATCGAGAGGCCAAATCGTTGAATTACAAAAAATGAGCCGACCAATGATACCGGCACCGCAAGGGTAGGAATGAGCGTTGAACGCCAATCTCCAAGGAAGATGAAGACAACGAGAGCGACGAGAATAAATGCCTCAACTAAGGTGTGAAGGACCTTTTCTATGGAAGCATCCAAGAATTGAGAGACATCATAACTGATCTCATAGTCCATTCCCGGTGTGAACGAACTCTCCTTGAGCGCGTCCATCTTTTCCTTAACCCGAGCAATCACCTCTTGGGCATTACTCCCATAGGATTGATTAAGAACGATAGCAGCGGAGGGATTTTTGTCGAGGTAAGAGTAAATGTCGTAGTATTCGCTCCCTAATTCAACAGTAGCAACGTCCTTCAGTCGGAGAACTTCTCCTTCAGGGTTGGCCCTGAGAATTATATTCTCATACTCCTCGGGTTTACTGTACCGACCAGGATACACCAGCACATATTCTAGAGATTGGGATTGTTTGCCTGATGCCTGCCCTAATCTCCCTGGTGAGCCGATAACACTTTGCTCGCTGATCGCTTTCATGACCTCAGAGGTCCCGAGGTTATATGCCCGCATTCGATCGGGTTTGAGCCATATTCGCATCGCGTATTGACGGCTCCCGAGGATCTCTCCACGTCCAATACCATTTATTCGCCGAAGTTCTGGGAGGATTGAGACGTTGGCAAAGTTAAACAGGTACTTCATGTCAGCTTTGGGATCTGAGCTGAACAGGTTTATATACATCAACATCTGCGGCTGCAGTCGCATAACCCGAATTCCCTCTCGTTGGACAAGAGGAGGAAGCTGATTGAGTACCTGGCTCAGGCTATTCTGAACATTTACGGCTGCGATATTCGGGTCGGTGTCGAGACCGAAAAAGATCTGAATATTTGCCTCGCCAGCACTTGTGGCATCGGATGTCATATATCTCATCCCCTGCACACCATTTATCGCCTGCTCGAGAGGAATAAGTACTGTATTCACCAGCACCTCTGCGCTGGCCCCGGGAAACGATGCTCGGACGACCACCTGGGGGGGGGCAACGTCTGGAAACTGAGATACGGGCATCGTATTAATGGCCAGGATGCCCATGAAAACGATGAGGACCGAATTAACGATTGCGAGTACGGGACGGTGTAAAAAACGGCTGAACATGGTCTACCTAGGTGGTTTGGTTTGATTTAGGATGCGTGGGATTAAGTGTTGTCCGACAAGCTGACATTATCGGAGGGAGCCCAGCTATTCAGCGTAAACGGAGAGAGAGGAAAGTACCTTTTTCGGTTCGAGCACTTTCGGATCAATGAGATCGCCATCTCTCACCTTCCGCTGTCCCTCAAGAAGAATTTTATCCGTCGGCTGAAGACCGGAAGCGATAAGATAGACATCCGCAAGCTGATTCCTGATAGCAACTTCTCTTGATTGAACCTTTCCCGAGTCATCAACGACAAAGACAAAATGCTTATCAAGGAGCTCAAAAACGGCTGCTTGGGGGATCACTATGGCATCATTGACGGGAAAATCGACGAGAATTTTTCCTGTCTGGCCGTGTCGGAGAATTCCGGAAGGATTGGGGAATGTTGCCCGGTAAGCGATGTTGCCCGTCTGATTATCAAAATCGGCCTCGATCGCGGTGATGATCCCCTCGTGCTCGAACATACGGTGATCCGCCGTCTCTAAGCGAACTTTAAGTTGTTTGCCTGCACTGTTAGTTCGCTTATATTCGAGATATTCTGCCTCGGGGACATTGAAATATACCCACATTTCTCGGTTATCGGAGAGGGTTGTGAGTAGGTCTCCCTTGTCAAGAAGGCTCCCCTTTCGCGCCACAAAACGACCAACGATTCCATCAAAGGGCGCTTTGAGCTGAGTAAAATCGAGGTGAACTTGAGACAACTGAAAGAGCGCTTTTGCTTTGTCTAACTTGGCCTTGGCGAGCGCAAGTTCGCTTGGTGCAACGACTTTGCCCTGAGCGAGTTTGAGGGTGTTCTGATACTCAATTTCGGCGAACTCGGCTGCGGCTGCGGCTTTGCCCAGCTCTGCCTGGTACAACCTTGGCATAATTTGAAAGAGCGGTTGCCCCGCTTTGACGGACTGCCCCTCATCGACGAGGATTTGCTCGAGGTAACCCTCTTCGAGCGCACGAACCTCAATGTGCTGGATAGCGCGAATCTGAGATACGTAGTCCCGGGTGATAACGGTGGTCTCTTGCAGTGGCGTTGTAACCTGGTATTTCGGTTTAATCTTTGGATGGTCGTGATGACCCTGACAGCCGAGTGAGAGAAAAAGAATGGGAAGTCCAAACAGAAGGTGCGAAGGTTTCATGGGAAATGTCACGAAAAAACGGACGGGCGATCAATAAGGTAGTGCGCCCGCGGCGATAGCTATGCACCGAGTCGGAGTAACTCCAGAGGAACTCGGGTTCTTAATGGGATAAGGAGGGAGGAGGCGCTATCGGGATGGAGGGCTGATGTCGGAGGACCAGAATGGCCGAGGATCCCCCACAAACGAAACGGTTTGCTCAGAGGTATCGCCCCCAATATCTCTCTCTCGGCGGAAAAGCTCGTCTTGGGGAGGTTTTGAATTGATGAAGACTGCAAATTCAGACGGAGCCGACGAGGCACCTTTTTGAGGTGAGTGAACTGCGAGGGCGTGTCTCTTGACCGGCATTTCGGGGGTGCCAAGAGCCCGTACTGGCTGAGGTGGATCGCCTTGAAGTCCTAGATCCACCGGGATGTATAAGGCACCCGCCACTAATTCGAGTTCCCCTGATTCTTTCTTCTCCGACTGCTCCGTTTTCTCAAGTCCTCTCGATAGGGGCCAACCCTCGTTACGAGATAAGGGCGAAGAGTTGCTAAGGACCGGGACACTAACTATGCCGAGGAGGGTACAAACAAGCACCAGATGAAGAATGGAGGATAGGTGCGCTCTCGCCGCATCAAGCGAAGCTGTTGCTACCGGAAAAACCGACCGACCTTTGAACGGGAGGACCGCTCTCGTGAGAAGATGATTGATACCCATAGTTCGGGGCATTCCGACCCTTGCTGTCAGAGAATGAAGTTACGACCTCTATCTGGACCCACTCAGGGGGCAAGCAAAATCGTCTCACAAATGTTACCGCCCTCGGCAACTTGACATATACTACGTTTTGGGGGGGGACGGCTCTCAGCGGAAATTACTTGAGTGGAAATTGGGCGGGTCTCTTTTCGAAAAGGGGATGTGCCACCCTAAAACCGTCACCGTTGGTCGTCTCTCTCTCTGATCGGAGACTCTAGCTCTTTGAAGAGACTCGGTCAAGGAACTCTCGAATCCCGGCGAACTCCAAATCAGGCAAAATCGTCGACCGGAGAAGCGAACCATCAACCCGTTGATTTGAGAGCATGGTGTGGTGGGCCTGTTCGGGGAGAATGGTCGCAGGGGAGGGGAACGATGCGTAGCTGGCGCAGAGAGTAAGTA
>OMIW01000119.1 GCA_900299205.1 Pseudomonadota bacterium | reverse complement strand
TCCCGAGGCTTTTTAAATAGCGGAATACTCAGCTCTTCAACCGGAGTTGATGCGGGCACTTCCGTTGGCGTTGACGCTGGTACCTGTGCCTCTCCACGACCCCCCAGAATCGATACAACCCCCTGTACCACGAGTATTGACAAAGCACCTCGCCACCACCCTTTCCGAAGTTGCTTGCAATTCTCGTCGCCCTCTCTCGCCAATCTCATCTTCCTCCCCGCTGTTGCGCACTTAATCCAAATACAAGCCCGAGCGAAAACATCGTCGATAGAACCGAAGAGCCCCCATAACTAAAGAGCGGTAGGGGAATACCAACAACGGGCAGCACCCCCATGACCATTCCTATATTTACTACGGTGTGAAAAAAAAGGACCGAGGTTATGCCAAACACAACCAGAGTCGCGAAAAGATCACGACATCGTGCCGCAACCATGATGAGTCTTTGGAACAAGACAAGGTAGAGAAACAGGACCGCTCCTGCTCCGACGAATCCCCACTCCTCCGCAAGCACCGAAAAGATGAAATCGGTCGTATGCTCCGGAAGAAACTCAAGCTGAGTCTGCGTCCCCTGCATAAAGCCTTTCCCAAAAAGCTCTCCTGAGCCCACGGCGATCTTCGATTGATTTATATGGTATCCGGCTCCCCTGGGGTCGAGATCGGGGTTAAAAAGGGATATAATTCTCTGTCTTTGATAGTCGTGTAACCCACGCCATATTGGTACCGCTAGGAGAGCCCCACACAAGAGTGCACAGACGACAACCCTCCGACGCACCCCGAGAAAGAGAATAATCGTTGCACCCACCCATCCAATCACAAGGGCAGTCCCAAGATCCGGCTGCCTCGCGACAAGCATCATGGGGGGTAAAAAAATCAGGACCGGGCGGATTAGCCCCATGAACGAGAAACCTCCTCGCCCCGGAGGATGCTCGGAAAGCATTCTCGCCATCGCGAGGATCACACCAAGCTTCACGAATTCCGCTGGCTGAATTGTCACTACCCCTAGGGGAAGCCAGCGTCGGGAGCCATTGCTCACGATCCCGAACAAAGCCACCCCTACTAACAGGATGACCCCTATTCCATAAATAAGGTACGCGCTCCGACGAACTATGTCTGAGGGAATCATTGCAGCAGCACTCATCACTGCTATTCCGAGGCCGAGGAAGAGGAGCTGCTTGGCGAATGGCGCACTCGTGACGGATATCTCAAATATCGCTAGATCGAGAAGCCGGCCACCTGGATGGAATCCTGCGCTGTACAGCACAACAAGACCACATAGGGGAATGCAGACGATGAGAGCAAGAGCCATCCAATCGATCTTTCTCAGGGTCCGAGCTGCTATCATCTCGCTCCTCCCTCCTTCGAATCGGCAGGATGCTCGGTGCTGGCCTCCCCGGAAGGCGCCAATCTGGCACGCCTACCGCCGAAGAAGGCGTTCATCACCTCTGACGTGACCGGAGCCGCCGCAGCTCCCCCGTGTCCACCATGTTCAACAAGCGCCACAACCACTATCTGCGGATCCTCAGCGGGGGCATAGCCGGCGAACCATGCGTGATCTTCATATTGATGTGCCTCTTTTCCAGTGGCTAACTCGCGTCGCTTCAAGCCGACCACTTGAGCAGTGCCAGTTTTTCCTCCAACCATTACTCCAAATGACTGATCAACCTGCGCCCGTCGAGCAGTACCACCCGGTTCATTTACCACTCCTACCATTCCCGAACGCACAAGTGCCAGAGCCGCATCACTAACCGGAACCTGACGCTGAACGACCGGCTCTCCAACACTGCGGTCCGGCACGCCTCCATTACTCGGATTGATAGCTCTCACAAGAAGAGGCTTCATGACTCGCCCCCCGTTCACCACTGAACCGAGCGCACGCGCAATCTGAAGAGGCGTCACTGACACCGCCCCCTGTCCAATAGAGACCGATATCGTCTCACCTGCATACCACTTCTGATCACCCGCCCGCTTGAAGGCACGCCTCTTCCACTCCGTCGAAGGTATCAAGCCTTTTGCTTCGTGATCGAGCTCCACGCCGGTTAGTTCATCGAACCCGAAAGCCGCAGCATACCGATAAATCGTATCAACCCCGAGCCGCTGACCCATGGTGTAAAAATACACATCGCACGATTGAATAAGCGCGCTCCTCAAATTCACCGCTCCGTGACCGGATTTCTTGTGGCAGCGATACTCCCGTCCCTTAAACCAATATGAACCGGGACAGTGTACTCGCTCCTCCGGTGATGCCACCTTCTCTGCAAGAATAGCCGCCTCCATAAATACTTTGAACACCGATCCCGGTGGATAGGTCCCCTGAATCGCTCGATTGAGCATCCGCTTTTCAGCAGAGAGGTGGCTCCAGTCTCCAGGACTAAGATCGCCGGAAAAAATGGCTGGATTAAAAGCGGGAGCCGAGACCATCGCGAGGATTTCTCCTGTTTTCGGATCGAGAGCAACGACAGATCCTCTCTTTCCCTCGAGCGCATGCTCTGCTGCCTCCTGTACTCCTCGGTCTATCGTCAACTCGAGAGAATGCCCAGAAACAACAGGCTCGGAAGCAAGCTCACCCACCCGAGTTCCGAGTGCGTTGACAACAATCTGCTGTTTTCCCCGCTGCCCTCGCAATGCTCGCTCGAGAGACAGCTCGAGCCCGTACTGCCCCGCAAGATCGCCCGGCAGAAAGGTTTCACTAAGTGGTCCCTCAAGCTGCGCCTTGGTTGCCTCTCGGAGATAACCCAAAACGTGCGCAGCCATCTCTTGATAGGGATACCGACGCACCGGGGTCACCGAAACAAAAACTCCCGGGAGTGCATACCGATTCGACGACACCCGAGCAACGACATCGCGTGATACATCTTTAAGCAACACCTTAGGCTCGAACCGTTGACGACGAGCGCGATTTTTCTCTAATCGCTCCGCGAGCACCGCCTTATCAATCCCAAGAACGTCGCCCAACTTTTCGAGAACAACTGAGGGATTCGGAGCATCCTCCCTGATAAACTCGATATTAAAAGAGGGCCGATTCGATACGAGCTCCTCCCCATGACGATCAGTCATCACGCCACGAGGGGGGGGGATATAAACAGTTTTTAATCGATTATGTTCTGACCTATCACGGAACACCGCTCCCTGGCCTATCTGCAGAAACCACAGGCGCGCCGCCAAACCACCGAAGCTTAGAGCCACCACGACAGCGGCGAGGGAGGCTCTCGACCTCAGATCTACCCCCTTTATCCCGTTTTGTGACTGTCCTCGCGTCATTCCTCAACATCCGCTCTCAATCGATTTACCTATCCGCTCACACATACCGCCGGGCTCCGTGTCCCCCACTACCTCGATTATGCGACCTCCTTGGCTCAAGCCACCAACGAATAAGCGAAAGTGCTCCGACTCCCGCAACCGTTGTCATCAATGCCTCCCCCAAAAGGCTCCCAATAGGGGGAAACAGTTGCGTAACCGCGAGCTGCATCCCATGGAATACTCCAAACGCTGCCAGACTAGCACCGCACAGCACTCCGGCAAAAACACTCCTTGAGGGGAACACAGAACTTCGAGCAACAACACCAGAGACTGCGAATGCCACGATACTTCCTCCGGCCCACGGACCGATCACCGCACCGGTTATGCCATCCATGAGCAGCCCGCACCCAAAGGCACTTAGCGCCCCTCTCACTGAGAATCGGACAATTCCAAGATACACGCACACTGGCAACAAGAGCTGCGGATGCACCCACCCCAGTGGCAGATAACTCGCCACTAACCGCTGCGCGATGATTAATACGAGAATAAGGAATGCCCACCGCATGGATTTTTATTCGAGCTAAAAATCAGCTAACTCAACCCCTCATTTACCTTCCGGGAATTAAGCCCTCATCGTAATGATAGCCACTTTGAGAGGATGGCCCGAGCGATAGTCACCCAACCATTCTCCAAATTCTACTTTTTCTTGATCATCCCCAGCTGTTCTGGAGCATCATGACCAGGGGTTGTTTCGTTCTCGGGCCCCTGCACCGCACTGATCGGCGCATGCGCCACCACCATTACCTGTTCGAGCCTTGAAAGGTTTACCGAGGGCTCCACTGTCAACTGATGGAAGAGGTTGTGGGGGGCATTCTCCATCGAGGCGACGCGACCAAGCGCGAGACCAGCGGGAAATACCCCATCGAACCCCGAAGTAACGATCGTGTCACCCACCGAGACCGATTCCTCTCCCTCGACAAAACGGAGCGTACCCCCCGCCAAACCGATTCCCTCAAACACGCCTCGAGCTCGAGAGGACTGCACCAGCGCATCAACGCTGCTCTTTGGATCAATAATCGGTAGTACCTGCGATGAGCCCCCGGTTACCGCGATTATCCGCCCGACAACCCCATCAGCGGCTACCACCGGGTTTCCAATCGCAACGCCGTCGTTACTTCCCTTGTCGATAGTTACCACGTTTGCCCATCCCGCCGCGCTGACCCCAACGACACGCGCCACTGGGCCGTCAACCACCGTGCTGTCGGCCATATTTAAAAGCGCCCGTAACCGCTCATTCTCCCTTTCAAACTCGTGCAGCCTCACAATCTGGGATTGGAGCACCTCGAGTTGGTGGCGGAGTTGTTTATTGTCATCAGCCGCCGCCGAGAGCTCTCGATAGTGAGTAAGCATCCCGTGAATCCGACCCTCAATCGTCGCATGTGCTTCATGAACGGGAGCTGAAATCCATAACACAGCCGAAGCAAGCCATGAGCCCCCCACAGGTGACCTCACCGAATACGCAGTTAGTATCGCCGCTCCAAACAGTAGGACTCCTGAGGTGTAGGTAACTCGATGGGCTCGTCGCGGGGCATATGACATCGATGTTACCTACCATCTAAATGCGGTCGCTTCACTAGCACAGCGCGACGCCGAAAAAATAATTAACTCGCCATATCGCGGAGACTCTCTAAGTTATCGAGAACCGTTCCCGCACCAATAGCAACAACCGAAATCGGATCTGCCGCCACCGTGACTGGAAGCTGAACGTGAACCGCGAGGAACTCATCGACCCGCCGCAGGAGCGCACCGCCCCCCGTAACCATGACACCGCGCTCAACAACATCAGAGGCTAACTCCGGTGGGATTCTCTCGAGGGCACCTCGCACCATCCCTACAATCTGCCATAGTGGTTCTAGAAGTACTTCACGAATCTCTTCCTCAGTAATAACCGCCGTCTGAGGAGCCCCCTGAACAACATCGCGCCCCGTGACCTCGATAGCAAGTTCCTCACCGGTTGGAAGAGCACTCCCCACGGCTATCTTGATCTGCTCTGCCGTCCGCTCGCCGATAAGAATGTTGTGGGTACGTCTGACATGATTGACGATTGCTTCGTCCATCTTATCACCACCAACCCGAATCGTGTGGGAATAGACGATGCCCTTTAACGAGATAATCGCGACCTCTGAGGTACCTCCACCGATATCGAGGAGAAGACTGCCGCTTGGCTCACTCACCGGTAAGCCCGCACCAATCGCCGCCCCCATCGATTCCTCGATGAGAAAGACCTCACCCGCCCCCGCCGCCTCAGCAGACTCTCGTACTGCCCTTCGCTCGACCTCAGAGACACCGTGAGGCACACAGATAACCACTCGGGGGCGAAAAAATCTGCCCCGCTGCCCTGTTTTTGCCACTAAATGACGGAGCAGCTCGCCAGTGAGTTCAAAATCGGCGATGACTCCTCCACGAAGCGGTCGCAGCGCCACTATTTTTTCCGGCGTTCGACCCAGCATGCCCTTAGCTTCGTTGCCCACTGCAACTACTCGTCTTTTTCCCCCTTCAACCGACTCAACTGCAACAACCGAGGGCTCAGAGCACACGACTCCTCGACCCGAGGCATAAATCACCGTATTAGCGGTCCCCAGATCAATCGCGAGGTCACTCGAGAACATTCGTCGAAAGGATGAAAACACGAGCCCCCCTTTTTGTAGTAATCCCTCTGAGGGCCAAGACGAGAGCATGGAGCTCCTCTCGTTCGGCGACCCTCTTTCCCCCAGGTCAGGAAAGTCCTCGTAACCGTACCACCCCCACCTAGGCAGTCGCAACACGGAAACACCCCTCGGTCTTCGAGGTCAACTTATTAACTCTTCCCGCAAACCCTCACTAAAGGGCGAATCTTTCTCCTCCCCAGAAGAAGCATTGGGAGGGTCTATCGCCACTTCATCCGATATTGATGCGAGTTTCGCTTCAAGGAAGGAAATTTGCTCATCCACACCAAGTCGTCGATCAACGAAAACTGTCTCACGGTCGAAAACCCGACACACTCCGCTGACGGCACGCCACCCCAAACCGCGCCGCAACTCCTCGCGACGCACCACCAAGCCGCGAGCCACGAGATCTGCCACAAGCGTCGCGACTCGGGCCTCCTTCACCGGATCCCGACGGGTAACCACTCGTGCCGTTCGCCCCCTGCTCTTTCCCTTGTCTCGCATCATCTCCCTTCCATCACTTCTGACCCATCAATCCTTCCAGGCCCTTTTCCACCTATCGGTTCTCAGCCCCTTCCCGAGCACCACTGAGGGATGTGCGATGCCTATGGAGGTAAGCCATTCCCCTGAGCCCAGGCGACCATTACTCACCAGGTGAAGACGAAACCTGCCGTCGTGAGCAATTTGAGAG
>OMIW01000118.1 GCA_900299205.1 Pseudomonadota bacterium | reverse complement strand
TCTCTGCGCTCTATGACAAACTGCCGAAGGAGTTCATCCTCATTCGGGAGCTCATCCTCTCTGCCCTCTGGCGATCGCCAGAGAAGTGGGTGGTTGCTGCTGAGTAGTTGAAAGAGAACGGGCCGTGAAGCAACTGTGCATCTCACGGCCCGCTCATCGCTCGTTCATAATTGCGCGTATCGCTAAAGATGTGTGCTCTGATTGTAGGCTAGCCTCCCGCTACCTCTCTCTGTAATCGGACCAGATACTGCCCGTAACTATTCTTTTCCATTTCTCTGCCAAGTCGCCCCAAGTCTTCAGCTGAGATATATCCGAGCCGATAGGCTATCTCTTCAGGGCACGCGATCATAAGCCCCTGCCGCTGCTCGATAGACTGGACGAACACAGATGCCTGAATGAGTGAGTCGAAGGTACCGGTGTCGAACCACGCGACTCCGCGCCCCAATCGCTCAACATGCAGCTCTTTGCGGGCAAGGTACCAGCGATTCACATCGGTGATTTCGAGCTCACCTCGGGGCGAGGGAACGAGATTTTTTGCGACTTCAACAACCTGATTGTCGTAGAAATAGAGGCCGGTCACCGCACAGTGCGAACGAGGGTGAATGGGCTTTTCTACAATATCGATCGGTGCTCCCGCCGCATCGAACTCAACCACCCCGTACCGCTCAGGGTCAAGGACATCGTATCCAAAAACGACAGCCCCCTCCCGTCGTCTATTCGCGGAGCGGAACTGCTCGGGAATACCGTGACCGTAAAAGAGATTATCCCCCAAAGCCAACGCACACGGACCGTTTCCGATAAAATCCTCACCGATAATAAACGACTGCGCGAGACCATCGGGGCTTGGTTGTACTGCGTACGAGAGGCAGATACCCCACCTCGCCCCATCACCGAGGAGAGATTGAAATCCGTGCTGCTCGTGCGGGGTGGTAATTATAAGGATATCCCGAATACCGGCGAGCATGAGGCAAGTAAGGGGAAAATAGACCATCGGCTTATTGTAAACCGGCAAGAGCTGCTTACTCATCCCCCGTGTTACCGGGTGTAACCGGGTACCGGTACCACCCGCAAGTATGATTCCCTTTCGTGGTAGTGGTTCGGACATGGCGTGATTCCCCGGAGATTTTACCAATAACGATGATGCCTCGAATGAGGCCATTCAGGATGACGTTTTTAAAGGATTCGAGTATAATAGGGAAGTATTCGGAAAAAATCACTTAGACGACACCTGCCGTTACACTCAGCCCAAAAGGAGCCCGCCAAGATGGTGCATCGCAATACCCCCGACGAAGGTTACGAGCTTGAATGTGGACACACCACCTTTTCGGTCGTTATGACTCTCCCGATTCTCCTCTCGAGCATTCCGGTCATGGTGATTGCATCTCCTTCATGGGGTCTCTTTTACATGATAGGGTGCTTTACCGCGATGAGCCTCTGGTTCGCTTTTCAGGATTATGAAGGGGAGGAGATACGGTACCTTTGTTGCTGCGATGACGAATTATGTGAAGAAGCCCACGGGCAGGATCAGGGGCTCTAACCCCCTAACCTTGCCTCGCAAGCTCCCCGCTCGAGCGGTTCCCCCGACACCGCTCGCTACAGTACCGGACCATCTCCCAGCATCGGGCCCATTTTTTACGCCACGTGAATGGCCGTTTGCAGGTCGCGCAGATTTTCGTCGGTAGATTTTCTTTTTTTCGGTGTCGCGGCTGATTCATCGGATTCGTGTTCAGGCTCGAATTGTTTCCGGAAAATATTTCCGATTCGAAGAGTAAGATTACCCAATGCCCCTGCTCGGCGAGCGCGGAAGACGCTGGAGGGTTTGCGGGATTCAGATAATAGCTTTTTTGGGCTCTCTTCGCCTTTTAAACCTCTTCAAATCAATAAAATCCAACGTCCCACAACCCCTGTAGGGTGGCAGGCGAACGCTCGTCAAGGGGAGACAACTAACTATTTATCAGAAAACTGCCGACGAGCGTTGAGCGATTCGATCGACCGAAACCACCACAGCTTTTGATGTCTCTCGGATAACTCTCTTAAAAAGAAGGGCTGAATAGTCACGCGAACGATACGTTAACGCTTTCCTCTCTTCTCGCTGCACCCGCCCGAGCAACACCGACTCTCATCGGTACCTTTTCTTCTAATCGCGCGTGCAAGTCGGCGGGCGAAATAGGTGGCTGCAATGAGAACTAGGATGGAGGTGAGGGCGTTGAGTATGATGTGTACCACCGACTCTCCTTTTTTCTCGGTTACTTCTCTTTATCCCACTTTCCTATCCCTGCCACCATGAGGCTATCTCATATGCGGCCCATCCACCTCCCCACGCGAGAACCATCATGTAGACAAACATAACCGCTGGCCAGCGCCACGAGGCTGTCTCTCGGCGGACGATCGCGAGGGTCGAGATGCATTGACACGCAAAGATAAAAAAGACGAGTGCAGCCATACCCGCAGGGAAGGTGAGAACGTGTCCACTCTTGATGAGCGAGGCTATTGTTTGCGCCTCTGCTTCGCCGGAGGAGACGTTTAGGATAGTCCCCAGCGCACTCACGAAAACCTCGCGCGCGGCGAACGAGCAGAGTATCGCGACACAGACTTCCCAGGAGAAGCCAAGGGGTGCAAAGAGCGGCTGCACAAAACGGCCAAAGAGGCCGGCAAAACTCTGGTCGATTGATTGACCGGGGAAGGATGCAAGGGCCCACAGAAGGACTGAGGATGCCATGATGACCGGTCCGGTCGTTCGGAGAAAAACCAAGACCCGATCGAGTGCGTACACTGCGGCAGCACGAACTGAGGGAACACGGAGCGAAGGCATCTCCATTACGAATACCGAGGGCTCGCCACGCTTCATAAGACGGCTTGCGACGAACGCGACAAGCGCCGCTCCCGCGATGCCGAGCCCGTACAATCCGAACAGGACTGCTCCCCGCAATGAGATGAAGCCTCCAATATAATGTTCCGGAAAAAAAGCGGAGATAAGCAAAGTATACACGGGTAGCCGCGCACTACAGCTCATCAGGGGAGCAACAAGGATAGTGATAAGCCT
>OMIW01000117.1 GCA_900299205.1 Pseudomonadota bacterium | reverse complement strand
TACTTTGGCCTCGCAAACACCCCCTGCACCTGTCGATTTTAACTGTTATTACGCGCCCCCTCCCTAATCAGGCGCGTTGACTTGAATTAGAGGGGTGCTGTGCTAGTCTTGTTGACACCCTTCGCATGTGTTCCTTCCTGGGTTGTTATGAGCGTTCTTCCCCTCATTATTTATCCTGACCCCGTTCTTACTCGCAGAGCCGCAGAGGTAACTGAGTATTCCAGTGAAGTGCGAAAGCTCGCTGCAGATATGGTGGAGACGATGTATCACGCGGATGGTGTCGGTCTTGCGGCGCCTCAAGTGGGAGTCTCGCAGCGGGTTTTTGTCGCCGATGTATCAACAGAGCGAAACGCTCCTGTGTGCATCATCAATCCAATAATCGTTGAGCGTGCCGGCGCCGTCCAGTGGGAAGAGGGATGTCTCAGTATTCCTGGATACCGCGGGATGGTAGGTCGATCCGCCTCGGTTAAAATAGCTGGCTTTGATCCCTCTGGTAATCCCCTAACGATTGAGGCCGAGGGGTTACAAGCAGTTTGCTTTCAACACGAGATCGATCATCTTGACGGCGTTCTTTTTATCGACCACCTCAGTCAACTGAAGCGGGACCTATTCCGCCGTTGGTGGGCAAAGCACAAGCCTGCGTGACTCTCGTCCATTCAGGCAATAACGGTCATCAGGAATAAGATCCACCATGAACGCTTTCGAGAACTCCCTCAGCGCGTCCCCCCCTCTCCGCATCGGATTCCTCGGGACCCCCGTGTTCGCCGATCGTATTCTCCAGCATATTCTGACGATGCCTCAGTTCAAGGTGGCCTTCGTTATCTCTCAGCCAGACCGACCTGCCGGGCGTGGAAAACGGCTCGCGGCGCCGCCGGTCAAGCAGACGGCGGAAAAATGGGGAATCCCCGTTCTGCAACCATTATCAATTAAGAGGGAAAAGGCTGAAGTTGATGCGTTCATCGATAGCTGCGAACCGACAGCCGGGGCAGTGGTGGTTGCGTATGGGGGACTGCTCCCGCCGGCGTTCCTAGAAAAAATGCATCACCGATGTATTAATGTTCATGCATCGCTTCTTCCCCGATGGCGGGGAGCTGCCCCCATTCATCGAGCCGTAATGGCGGGCGATCGTGAAACAGGGATTTGTCTCATGCAGATGGAGGAGGGCCTCGATACTGGCCCGATATTTTCTTCGGTGAGAGTTCCGATTGGACCAACCGAGACAACCGGCTCTCTTCACGACCGGCTCTGCCAAGAGGCTTGTACCCTCATCGCCTCAGATCTGGCGCTGATTCTCGCCGGAGAGCGGGTGCCAGAGCCCCAGAGCTCAGTCGGAATAACGTACGCCCACAAGCTGGGGCGCGATGAGGGGGAGATCGACTGGAGTTGCTCGGCTCGCGAGATACAGCGCAAGGTGCTTGGGCTTTCTCCCTCGCCGGGTGCCTTTACCCATCTAGATAAGGAGCGTTTTCGGATTCTTGAAGGGTTGGCGCATGATGACGAGACACCGTTAGGCCTCGTTCCTGGCGAGGTGATCGTTCAGGATGGTTATCCACCCTGTCTTATCGCAACTGGCTCTGGTACCCTTGCCCCTCGAGTTGTTCAGCGAGAGGGACGTCAACCGGTTACGATTGAAGACCTCCTCCGTGGCCGCTCTCTTCGGAGCGGGATGATTCTGGGCGCTAAGGCGGGAGAAGGCTCAGAGACCTCACCGAAATCGACCTCCTCCCTGAACGACTGATACACCATGATTGAAATAGCCCCTTCCCTTCTCGCCGCCCCTTTCGGAGACCTGAGTGCCAGCGTCGCAACGGTTTTAACAGCAGGTGCCCAGGTTATTCATGTCGACATAATGGACGGTCAGTTTGTGCCCCCCATAACATTTGGGAGCAACATGGTCACCTTGGCGAAGTCGCTCGGATCGCCGGTCGTTGAGGCTCACCTCATGACCGTTAGTCCGGAGCGACACCTCGAGACCTTTGCCGAAGCAGGTGCTGATCGCATCATTGTCCATCAAGAGGCAACACCCCATCTTCACCGGGTGCTAGGTCGAATCAAGCAACTGGGGATTTCAGCGGGGGTCGCAATTAATCCGGGGACTCCCGCATCCCTCCTTCGCGAGGTTATAGAAATAACTGACGTCATTCTCGTTATGACGGTGAATCCGGGATGGGGGGGGCAACCATTCATTCCAAAATGCTTGGAAAAAGTTCGGGAAATTGCTGATATTATTAATGAAAGAGGCGCTGCAACCCTTATCGAGGTTGATGGCGGAGTTAACGACCTCACAATCCCACAGTGCGTTACCGCCGGAGCATCACTCCTTGTTACTGGGACCGCTCTTTTCGCCGCACAGAATGTTGCCACGCGCTTTCGTGAACTCCAATCGATTGCTCGGAACGGTTAAATGCGTGTCCACAAGAGGTTCCCGAGAAGAATTTCCTGAATTCCGTTCGTTCTTAATTAGCCATGAATTTACTGATTATTTTTGTCGCCTATCTCCTCGGAACCGTGCCCACGGGGCGAATGGTCGCCAAAGCTCGGGGCATCGAAATTACGCGCGCGGGAAGCGGCAATGTGGGTGCTACGAATGTGGCGAGGACCGCCGGGAAGGCTGCCGGAATCATTACCCTCGCCGGAGATATCGCGAAGGGGATATCTGGTGCGTTGATAGGCTATTGGTACCTCGACTCTTCCTCCGGAGCCGCGATTGCTGGTCTGGCAACCGTGTCCGGTCACTGCTTCAGCATTCCTGGGATTCTTACCGGAGGGAAGGGTGTGGCAACAAGTCTCGGGGTAATCGCCGTCGTATCTCCCCTTCTGAGTGCTACTGCTATAGCTATCTTCTTGGCGACATTTAAAATTTCGCAGACGGTCTCAGTAGCCTCTCTCGCAGCTGCCGTCGGAGTACCGCTGGTGGGAGTTGTGGTCGGTATTCCGTTCGAACTATGGTGGCCCCTGGCAACGATCGGCGCTCTTGTGATCTGGAGGCACCGACCTAACATCGAACGTATCCTCTCGGGCAAGGAGCCGACTTTTTCCCTCGGCGGCTCACCAAAACCACCGGTCGAAACGCCCCGATAATCAAAGCGGACGCTAAACGGCGACGAGGCCGTCAGGGCTGAATGAGGAGAGGGTGCCATTATCCCACAGCACCACGATGATGTAGCCAACCTCCCGCTTCGGCTCAGAGGACACCGACACCTCCGCTCTAACCTCCTGAACAGTACCGACACATCCCCCACCGAACACTCGCTTGACCCGGTCATTCGGCTTAAACGTTGTCTTACCCATCCTGATCCCCCGCAATCAATCATCTTAAGACGCGCCAACCTGATACGGCGCATCTTTTTATCCCCTTAGGGTAATGCAGATTCGTTAAAAGGTCATCCCGAAAACAAGCTTCCTCCAAGCTCTTGGAACGATTCATCTTACTATGGCTCCTCCCCTCGCGCCTTATACAGCGTTTAATATTTTATCTCCCTAATGTCACACCGAATGCCGAAGGGGTGCATCTCATTAGGTAGAAGTTGGGTGCACGGTCATACCAAGCTGAGGTCCCTCCCGAGGGGCTTAGAGGGGGTATGTCTCAAGTAGCAGAGCAAAATCTTCTGGGAGGACGCTGGATGGCGAAAGATGGCGTTAAGGGTGGCTCGCAACTAGTCTGTTCGTTCTGCGGCAAGAACCAGGACGAAGTAAGAAAGCTTGTAGCCGGCCCAGGGGTCTTTATCTGCGATGAGTGCGTAGACCTTTGTAACGACATACTCACCGAAGAGATTCGGGGAGATACCCCGTCAGGAGATAAGGTCTTCGTCCCCACCCCGCTCGACATCAAGAGCGAGCTCGATGAATACATAATCGGGCAAGACTACGCCAAGAGGGTTCTTGCGGTCGCCGTCCACAATCATTACAAACGCATTCAAAACAACTCCCTTAAAAGACAACCTGTAGAAATTCAGAAATCAAACGTACTCCTTATCGGTCCGACTGGCTCGGGAAAAACACTTCTGGCACAAACATTGGCCCGAGTGCTTAACGTTCCGTTCACCATCGCCGATGCCACCAGCCTTACTGAGGCTGGATACGTAGGTGAGGATGTTGAGAATATAATCGTCAATCTCCTTCAGGCCTGTGATTACGATCTAGAGCGCGCCCAGCGTGGAATCGTCTACATCGATGAAATCGATAAAATAGCGAGGAAAAGCGAAACTCCCTCGGTGACTCGAGATGTTTCGGGAGAGGGAGTTCAACAAGCGTTGCTTAAGATTCTTGAGGGTACTCGGGCAAATGTGCCTCCCAAAGGGGGGCGAAAGCACCCCCAACAAGAATTCATCCAGGTAGATACCACTAATATTCTTTTTATTATCGGGGGTGCATTCGAGGGGCTTGATCGGATTGTCAAACAACGAATTGGCAAGAAAACCCTCGGATTTGGGCAGACCACGGCCCGAGTGGCAAAAGACGACTCCTCACTTCTACGGGATCTCGAAACCGAGGATCTCGTAAAATTCGGAATGATTCCAGAATTTGTCGGTCGTATTCCAGTTATTGCCCCTCTTGACCAACTCGATCAGGCGGCTCTTGTTGAGGTTCTCACAAAGCCACGCAATGCTCTTGTTAAGCAGTACAGGCACCTCCTCTCGATGGACAACGTTGAATTAACCTTTACGGCCGATGCCCTTGAAGCCGTTGCGACGAAAGCTCTTGAGCGAAAATCGGGTGCCCGAGGGCTTCGAGCGATTATTGAAAAGGCGATGCTTGATGTAATGTTCGATGTCCCGAGCAATCCAAACATCAAAGAAATTGTTATTACCCCTGGTGTCATTCTCGGCTCAGATCAGCCGATGGTTGTGCTTGGGGGTGATGAACGCAAAAAATTGGCGTCCTAGTCCTAGTTCGCTGGCCACAACGAGGTGAAACGGCGGCTCTCGTGAACTACTGATCACTGGCCGCCGGCAACATTTGTTAGTTTTTTTCCGGGAAAGACACATCAACCATCCACCCTTCAAAGAGTAGATGATTGATGTTCAGGCCGTTCCTCGTTGCTCAAGGAGTCCGATTGGGAGGGACTCACCCCACGAACTAACGGTTTTCGATAATTACCTCGACCCGTCGATTCCGCCGACGACCATCATCCGAGTCGTTTGAGGAAATTGGACGGTCCTCCCCAAAACCTCGAGTCCGAACCCGAGATCCCGCGATACCTGAGGCGACAAGCTCATCCGCCACGGAACGTGCCCGCTGCTGAGACAGCCTATAGTTAAAATCAGGAGAGCCTACTGAATCGGTATGCCCTTCTATCGAGATTCGCCGCCCGGGAGCCCGGTCAGCGACGCGAGCTATCTGCGCTACGGCATCTCGAGCGCCGATAGTCAGATCCGACCTCCCAAACTGGAAGAGGACATCAGGAAGGTTCGCAACAATACCCCTCTCAGTCTCCCGGACATCGAGGCCACCTGCTCGAAGTCCCTCGAGAAGTCGCCGATTCTCCGCCAACATCTCTTCATTGCGGGAGATCCGATCGTCCCGCTCGGCCATCTCCTCGTTGCCACGTTGTATCTCATGACCGATGACCCCTCCTGAGAGCGCTCCGAAGGCCGTACCGATTGCAACACCAGCTCCAGGATTACCGACCTGATTCCCGACAATTGCTCCAAGACCCGCTCCAAGTGCTCCTCCCGCGAGAGCGCCTTTTTCGCGAGCATTCGGCGCTCGTAATCCTCCAGCACACCCCGACATGACACACAGCGACAGCAATACCACCGCAGCAAATGGATTTAAAAAGCCCCTCCAACCGTTTTGGGAATCTCTGCCTTTTTTAGTTACAACTAACGCCATAAAACTTTTTCCTCACTTATCCGTTTTTTAAGTCTTCCATCCGTTGCTTGGCCTCTCCGTTTGCAGGATCAAGAGCAAGCGCCTCCTTGTATTCAAAATTTGCATCAGCCAATCGCTTCAGGGATCGGTAGTGGTCTCCAAGCTTGATGTGATATCGCGCATCAGAGGGACACAGGCGCAACGCCCTGCGATAGTGAAATAGCTTCTCAGAAGATTCAGATGACTGATTTGACTTTTCTATTTCCTGTGCAGCCTGCGCACATTCACCCGGCGATGCCTTTCCGCCCACCTGTTGCACGCCACTCGGCTTCTCCAGTAATGCAGCGTTATCCTCAACCAGTGGCTTCGAGGTATCCGTCGATTGCAACTCCTTCGGTCGTGCTACCGGTACGACCCTCGCAGAGGCCGGTATCACCTCCTCTCGAGCTGCCACCTTATTCATCTCTCGGGAAGATTCAAGACCCGGAGCCTTCCGCACGGGCACAGAAACCTTGGAGCTATCACCCCTCGATGATTCACGAATACGACTATCCCAGGGCTTTATCTCACTTTGAGCAAGTTCTGTTTTCTTAACGACCTTAGATTCTGGTAACCGAGAGTCACCCTTCGGGCCGCCGACTGTCTTTACCTCCGATATCCCTGTACTCTCTTGCCGAGCCTTTGGTGCACTGGCGAGAACTCGAGTCTTTTCAAGCTTCTCCTGAGTCGCGCTTTGTTGGAGAACCTTTTTCTCGACTAATGGACTGGGAAGAGGGCCTCCTCGGTCTGAACGCTGACTACTCTCTGTTGGCGAGGTACGAGCTTCAGGGTCGACCGCCTTACCTTTGTGCAAACTATTATCTGCGACGACTTGAGATGGACGACGCTGCGCCGGCGCCACTGCCACCGCGGGAACCTGAGCCGATGGGCTGCGGGATGAAGGCTCTCCCTGAGAGATACTACCTAACTCGGAGGTCGGGACGTTTTTGTTCTCAAATCTTTCCGTCCTTCCCTCGAAGCCCGTTTCATCGGAACGCGCTGCAAGACCGTTCCTCCTTTCAACGTAAATCGCCCGAAGATCCTCCTGATCCATCGGCTTGAGTCCCCGCTGTGAAGAGGCTGAAATCCGATAGTCCCTTTGTGTCACCCGAGAGGTCGGATAGATATCTGTTGCCGCCGGAGAATCATCAAGCAGCCCTTGACTCCTCAAGGTCGCAATCTCCCGCCTCTGCCGCGATATCTGGAGTCCTTGTTGTCGCGCAAGGGCCTGAGCCTCATCCTGATACCGATCCTCAGCCTCAAATTGATTCGCAACTACCCCACCCGCTACTGAGCCCGCCGCTCCCCCAAGAAGAAGACCAGTTGTCGGATCTCCCGCTTGGGCCCCGACCAACGCTCCCAAGCCAGCGCCAATCGCGCCACCAGTTGCCGCTCCGATTCCCGTCATCCGGCCCGGATCGGTAGCACACGAGGCCGACATCACGACAATAATACCGAGGGTAGCGACCCGGCCTGCTACCCCCGGATTCAAAGGAGTTCTGAGCATTATCCTCCGTAACCCTTTATTCCTTAACACCCCCGCACGCCGCGCCATAGTCGCCCGCCTCCGCAAGTTAATCCTTCTCCGAGAGCGGTTGACTAACCGCTCCCCCCGAATTTGTAGCTCTCACCCTCACTACGCAATATATTCCTGCTGCCCCCCCCAAAAACACCCCTCGCCGAGGTGGTTAATTAAGGGAAATCTCTCTGTCGAGCAACACGAGCCTACCGCCGTCGCCACCGGTTCACAATAACCCCAGAGGCAAAGAGCATCAGCATACTCATTAGCTGTCCACCCGAAGAGGTCGGCAGCACAAGTTTCGCCAGCTGGGAGAGAAAAAAGTGAGACTCACTACCATCATCCCTCCGCTTGTCGTCTCGCCAAAACGAGTCGGCTGGGGACGAGGGAGGATACCAAGCCCGCGAATCACGCCGCTTACCTGACGGCTCGTCTGATTCAGCTTCCTCCCTAGATTCGAGTTCGGCTGGCCTCTCCCAGGAAGAGGAATCGAGGATACTAAAAAAAGTCGGCGACAGAGCTCCCCATAATCGAGCTAGGGGGTTGCTAAAGAACCTCGAAAGCCGCTCAGCATTCCGAGGTTCTCCAACTGGGAGACCAGCATCGCTACCTTCGACATCTTCCGAGGTGCCGACCTTTAGAGGAGTCACTACGAAACTATCGAATAGAATCCTCGCCAAATGGGGATCCGAGTTTTCGGCATCATCCAGATAAGTGAGCACATAGTGCTGATTGGGAGTCGAGATAAAGAGGACCTTTGACCTAACAATTTGTTGAACTGTCTCGGACTCGCCGTTACATCGGGTATTTTCTACACCCCCCAAACCAGTATGGTCCTGGCAACCTCTCCCCTCCCCTGATTGTGAACGCATGAACAGCAGCGTCACGAGGGGAGCACGCAGCGGAACTCCTCGGTGAACGTACCGGGATATCCTGACAACTCGCGCATCGCGAAAACCCGCCTCATGATATTCTCGGACTACCCGCTCGGCATGCGATTTCGATGACGAGGGTTCGTACTCGCCTCTCGCTACAGTCACCGTAAATGTCGGAAATCCGCCCGAACCCGACAAGACGAGAGCAAGTCCCGGTCGATCATCGACGACACGTTCCTCGAAGATGCCCCGTGGATAATCGATCGAAAAGCCCCATTCTTTGCTAACGAACGGGCCACGAGCAACGTCCTCTGCTCGGCAACGCTGAATTGAAGGTGAGGCAAGAAAAAGAATCAAAAATAAGGCGAGAGCAGATCGCCACACCATTTCGCTTTTCTGAAACCTCTGCGTAAGGAATGTTGATCCTGATCTGACCATAGCCCCTCTTCGTCCGCACGGCAACCGAAGTGCTTCCGTTTCGCTCCTTCGTCGAATTCTCCAACACAGCAATCGTTAGATTGCCTTATGATCACCCGCTTTAATCTCGGGGCGCAATATCGGAAAACAGGGGGATTCCCTCAAGACATGCTTTTCTCGGAAGGGGGAACAAGACAATCAGGGGCACGTCGAGGTTTTCTTAAAAGAAGCAGAATGACCCCTACGCATATTGCTGAATCGGCTACGTTGAAGGCCGGCCAGTGGCGAGATCCTACGTAAAAATCGAGAAAATCAATCACTTCTCCGAGTCGCACCCGATCAATAATATTTCCTACGGCTCCCCCCAAAACGGCTCCCACCACACACTGCCCTGGCACATCATCACAAAAGTCCTTTAAAAGGACATATCCGAGGATCGACAGGGCAACAAGCGTCGATAGTCCAAGAAGAGTGTAGCGCAGGGCATCCGATTCTATCCCGGCAAAAAGACCGAATGCCGCCCCCTTGTTAAAAAGAAGAGTCAGAGAGAAAAAACCCGGAATTACTTCGACCTGTTCGCCCGTACTCAGCAGCTGCACAATAGCCCATTTCGTCGCCTGATCGATGAGGGTGGTAAAGGAGGCCACAAGCACCACGAGGCCCACGAGCGTTTGAATCTTAAACTGCTGAGTCACCATCCCCCCTTTTTTCCTACAAACGGCCCGGGCCGATATATTAACGTCGCTCACCCGATGCTCTCGGGCCCTCCTCACCGAACCTGCGAATCGAATCATCCGACACGGCAATCACCGAACCATCCTGCGCCAACGAGACAGCTCGCGTGTTAGGGAGATACCACTCACCAACTTTAAGGAAAGTTACCTCTCTCTTTTCCTCTCCCTCGTTCGGCGAGGATATTCGCCACAACCGAATAAACCCATCTCTTCCGCCGGAAGCTGCCAATGTTCCTGAACGGTCTAACGCGATACTCCGAACCTCACCCTCGTGGGCCTTCACCTCGCCCCGATTCGCGAATCCTCGGATGGACCATAGCTGGAGATTGCCATCGCGCGTCGCGGATAGAAGGCTCTCGGCATCTTTTGAGACGGCCACCGCCTCTATTGCCTCTGGCAATCGCGCGGCAGAAGCTGACACCGCGATTTCGGTGTAAAAGCGACCGGGTACGGAGACGACATCCCACCTACCCCTGTAATCATCCTCGTCATACCGCAACCACGCCCGGAGGGAACCAGTCCAATCTCCAGAGAAAAACACTCGACCCGCCGGATGAAAAACAACCGAGCTTACCACCCCACCGTGACCGACATATCGCTCAAACAAAAGCACCGGATTCCGATGGAATTGAACCTGCTCCGAAAAACGCCACCGATAGACCTTTCCATCGAATGCCCCCAACAGCAAGGATTGTCCGTCGGGTGAGAATGAAAGAGACCCGACCCGACTCAGCACCGAACGGGTTTCAGCAATCACTCGACAATCGAAGAGAGACGTCACCCGGACCACGCCTCGCCCACTCAGCGCAACCGTTCGCCCATCTTCGGATAGGGCTGAAGCAAAGAAGGGTCCCCCGACACCGCGATGGGCGCAACGGGGCGTCACGGAGTAATTTCCATCTGAGCTCGGAACCGCCGAATAAACCCGCCCATCTGCCCGCACGACGGTCACCCGGCCATTGTCTACGCGAGCTCCGATCACAAGATTTGACGGACCTTTTTGCGAAATTCGATCCTCAGAAGCACCAACAACGTTCGGATTCGCCCCCCCGAAAACAACACATCCGCCGAGAAGCACAGAGCAGATACCCAAAGAGGCTATTCTCAGCCTCCCCACCTTCCCCGGTAACAGCGAAACCATCTTCATAGTAGCCGGCTCAATAGAACGACGTTAGCACCATCAACCTGTCCGGAAACATTGGACAGAGGACAGAAAGAGAGGGTAAACTCCAGGTATGAATTGGTCAAACGATAGGGCACTCGTCTTCCGCTCAGGTGAGGTTTGTTCCGCAAACCACTGCTGAGGGTACTTTTCCCACCGTTTTCAGCGGGTTATCTGCGGCAATATTCCGATGAGAAGTCCTCACCAACTCGGGGGGAAGTCCTCCTCGGGGGTCCCCGCTCGGCGCATCCGGGGTTCGTTTTTGCTCGCCTCCGCTTTTTGTGCTTCGATGAGAGACTGTCTCCCCCAGAGAAACGGTCCCTCTTCTCAAGAAAGACCTTGCACACCAGAGAAGGGCTGAGCACCCAAGACCAAGATATTCTCGGTGCCGTCGGGTTTCTGATTTCTCGCGGGTTGGTCAATAACTGCTGAGATCGAAATGGACCAGACGACCAATTCCGATGATTTGCAAGGTCGAAAAGAACAATACCCCACTAGCTTTTAATATCCGTGCTCGCGACAAGAGCACCACAACACACAGGTAGATGAGTATGAACCAACAAACTCGAAGTAATCTTTCCGAGAACGATCTGGGCAGTCCCGAACTCCAAGAACGTGAATCAGCAGTGCTCGATGGATTGGGCCCCGATGCAGCCAACCCCCAAACCTCTCAGCTCATTCCTCTCTTTCGCTCCGGCAAAGATGCATTCCTCCCCAGCGTATCAGGGGCCGAAAGCATCGTTGATGCGATCTTCGTAGAGCAATCGGTGCGTCCCGGCAATGGGACCTCAATATTAGTTGTTGAGACTCCTTCCGCAGCTTCAGCTATCACCACAATAATTAAAAATCGCGGCATTTTGGGGGGTGCAATCGCAGAACCGATTGAAGATTCAGCCCTTCTTGTTGGTATTGGCTCCGAGGTCTGTGAGTTCCTTGCAGGGGACGGAGGGCGAGCTACCGATATTGCTCGGGTGATCCTGGTAGTCTCCCAACCAGTGACCGCCGAAGATGTACAACCACTGCGCGATATTCTGACAACAGTGTGCAAACGGGGTAAACGTCCGCAGTTGGTACTATTGGCACCGGAAATATCCCCGGCTCTCGAAGAGCTGATGCAACCCTACTTTCAGTCTTCAGCTGTTCAGATAAAGCACCTCTTTCATGAGGTTGGTGGAGAACTGCTCGCGAAGGGACAGGCCCTAACCGATTTCATTCAGGGTTTCAATCTTCCGCCCACGGTCGTTTTCTGCAATCAGCCCTCTGACGCAGATTTGGTAGAGACAATCCTTCGGAAAGCCGCCATATCGTCGCGGAAGCTCGTCGGACACGTTTCGCCGCAGAAGATTGCCCAGTCCGTTGCTCAGGTCTCCTCTGGTGAAGTTACCGCACTCGTCGTGACCGATGGGACCGCCCGGTCAATAGAGGTTGGTGACTTCAAGCTCGCCATTAATTACTCCATCCCGAGTGACCCAGAGATTTATTACCACCGAACCGAACCATCCCGGGCTGCGAGTAAACTTCGTGAGGTCCTTAACATCGTCGGCCCGCTAGACCGGGCAAACTTCTTCTACCTTCGGAAGATTGTGGAGGCATCCTTTGAACAAGCCGTCCTTCCCTCAGCGGAGGAGATTGAACGGGCCAAGTTTGCGGGCCTCAAAGCTCGACTCCTCTCAATACCGGTAACGGATTCCCGCTCAATCGGGGCATTACGGGCCGTTATCGAGGGAGATCCCCAGAAAGAGGAGCTCCTGAATGCAGCGATTCAACTCGCCATTCAGGGACTCAACACTCAAGCCGAAGGAGCAGAGGGGCCAGATGCGGGAGAGGAACAAGATCGACGCGATCGGTTCCCCCGTCAGGGAGACGACCGTCGAGGGCGCGATGGAAGGGGCCAGCGTGGACGGGATCATCGAGAAGATAGACAACCGGGTCAGCCTCGGGACCTACAACCACGTGAAGCTCAGCCTCGAGATAGACAGGAACATCGTCAAGAAAAACGTGAACGGCCCAACCCCAAAGAGCGTGGGGAACATCGTGAGCGGGGTGGACACCGGGAACGACCTGAAGGTCGTGAACGTCAGGAGAATCGTGAGCGGGGCGAACAGCATGACCAGCATTCCCCTCGCCCCCGAACGATAGCTCAACGGTCAACTCGTTTCTATTTGGGTAAGGGCGAAGGAGAAGGGCTGACTCGAGACGGGGTCATCTCAATTCTCACTTCCGCTGGGGTTCCGCAGGAAGCAATTCTGCATGTCAGTATGCGGAAGCATTTTGGCTTCCTCGATATCGACGAAAAGGAGGCCGGCAAAAGCCTCGGCTCGCTCGAAGGGCATTCATTCGAGGGCTCTCCCCTCTTTGTAAAGCGGGCCATTACGATGACATCTCATGTAGAAGTTGAGGATGATTCGCAATCGGACGAAGTTGCTCCGATTGAGCTCGGTTTGTCCGATACAGCCCCCCTCACGGAGGAAGGGATTTAGTAGGGATAAACATCGTCAGGTTAAACCTTTAGGAGGGGTGGGCCCCAGGAAGGCCTGTGATGCCCCGTCCCTCCTCCCCCTTGTACTACGAGCGCTTACTCCGAAGTGAACCAGTCGGAGGAAATCGGCACAACAGAGTCAACAGATAAGCATGTCTCGAAGGGTGGGATTCTCTTCGGTCGCTCTTTTTTGGGTGGTCCTATCTGGTTATGTTTTCCTGAGCGCTCATTAAATCCTCGCTTTCTGAGCTCTCAGCCTCAGAAAGCGAGGACTTCAGGGAACACTAGTTAAGGAAT
>OMIW01000116.1 GCA_900299205.1 Pseudomonadota bacterium | reverse complement strand
GAACGAGGCGGAGGCGTTCTGCTTGGAGCAAATCGAGATAGTCGGTCGTCCTGAAAGGCATCAACAATCTCAACAGCCGCCAAAACGAACGGTCGAAGAGGGCTATGTAATGCCCCCGTCTGACTTTCAGGACTTACCGCGGACACAATCGATTTATCGATACCACATCGACTAAGCCACTGAGCGGAAACGTGTTCAAGGTCGATTTCGAATTCATACTGAAGATCAAAAATGAGGTGTGCGCGACCCCTGCCTCTCGCCAGTTTCTGATAATCCTCGCCGAATTTTACGAGAGTAATCATCTCTCCATAGTTATAAAAAAGACCAGCCAGGAAACTTGTATCAAGAGCACGTTGGCGAGTCTCGGCGGCAAATATTTCAGTGGCGAGGGCAGTTAATCTTGCTCGGCGTTTTAGATGGATCAAGGACTCGGCAATCGAATCAAATTCTGGGTATGAGATGGAATCTAGTTCATCCAATATTGATACAAACGCCCGAGATCCGAGGCGTATTATCGCGTCCTTAAGCGCAGTAATCTTTCTCTTCCCCCCCCCTATTTCTAGACTATTCGCAACGCAAAGAACTCGTAGTGCGAGTGGGGAGTCCTTGATCACGATAGCAGCCAGATCCCCCACTCTAAGGTTAGGTCGAAGAACTGCCTTACGGGCACTTAACGCAATCTCCTTATCGTGAGGAACTGCGTTAATGGAGCTTAATATACCCCCCTCTTTTGTGTTCTCAAACTGAGAGTTTGTCACGGTCTGATCATTGAAGCGTATTTTTCTCTTTGGCCTCTTATTTTGAACCTGATTGGAAGTCGGTGGAAACTAACCATCCACTCACCTTGAATTGACGGATATCAGACCAGCCAACTTGAGTTTTTTTTGGGTAGGTTCGCAACGAGCGGTCAGAAGTAGGCTTTAAAAAGTTTACAGGAATCCTTAATAAAGAGTTCGAGGTCGTTGCTTGGGCTTTTATCAAGTAAATCCTCTACTTTGACTGCTCTGTTTCCTTTTCGTCTGTATTAGTTGAGGGGCTCGATTCTTTGGGAGTTGGGGATGAAGGTAATTCTAGGGTACGGCAGTCGGGTGGGCTGACATCTGTTGAGAGGCAGGTGCCTCTTCTAGCCGAACACTCCTCGGCAATTGCGGACTCAACCGCCCGTCGTGCGGAAAGAGTTCCGGCACGTATGGCTTCTCTAGCTTGATGGTATCTCCGCGAGACGCAGGTTGAAATGGTCTCGTGCTCGCGTCGACATGAGGCAAGCGCTTCGGCTTGGGCTCGTCGAGCTTTAATAAGAAGATCCGCTTTGGCATTCTTCTCATCAGAGCCGTGAGAG
This sequence comes from Pseudomonadota bacterium, assembly GCA_900299205.1. Taxonomy (GTDB): domain Bacteria; phylum Bdellovibrionota_C; class UBA2361; order UBA2361; family OMIW01; genus OMIW01. Next base: position 16,072 of record OMIW01000116.1, on the reverse strand, counting down.
AATACAACAGCATGAATTTCACTTTTTTGTCCTGATTGGCCGGTGAGTTCCCAATTAAAGCTAACTGTTGACGCGCATGTAACATCGGCTTTCCCAGGAGATGAGCTCAAAATGAAACAGCACCACAGGAGAATCATGGTGGACCGCCTCTGGGTTAATACGGATTGAGCAAGACAACTTTTATTGAGGATATTCATGAATAAAAAAAAGGGAGCGTCGTCAAGGTCGCATTAAGATATGGGGGGGGGGCATGAATATTGATTCAACGGCAACATCATCTATGAGTAGAGATGCTATGAGTGTTTTTGGAGACGCGCCTTTGGAGGGGGGGCCGGAACGCAGGCTCTTGCTGGCCATGTTAGAGAGGGCGATACTCGACTTCGTGGGTAACGATCCCCGAGAGGTTGAGTCGGCGGCGACTTGGCTTTTCGGGGGGGACGTTGAACATGGAGAGCAAGGCGAGGAACCATCAACGGCTTTTTCTTTCCCCTGGGTCTGTGAGGGGCTCGACTTGGATACGGCCCGAGTTTCCGCATTCATTCGTGCCCTTCCAAAGCGGGGAACACGGAGGATAGCGCCTTGGTACTTCATGGACCGGGCTGAGGTAGAGGCGGTGACAGAGCGGATTGTGTTAGAGCGAGGTATAAGGGCTTGTGGAGGTGTCTGAACATTCTTTCCGACTTTCGGACTAACACCCTCGAAGAAGAACCCCTCCCCTGAGGACAAGAAACTTGCGGGAAGGACGAAGGGTTTGTAATCAGAATCCTCGACCAGTCCTCCGTGAACGAGTGTTTCGTACTCGCACCGGGCAGACAATCCGGGGTCGGACCGCTCCGGAGATTGCTTCGATAATTGCAGCAGATGAACTTTGATTTTGTTTAACATTTGTGGGCCGTTACAGACGCGCTCCCGTGCTCTAAACTAATCTTCCCTTCGGTTGACGGCGGGATCGGACCGAAACTTTAGCTTTATTATAAAAAAATTCTAAACTCTCGACGGGGGAGCTTACCTGGAAGACCAGGGGACGTTGTTTCCGCTGAGGACATTTGTCCAGTCCGCTTTGTGTGGGCGAGGGTATAGTTCGGATTCGGGAGATTCTTACCTTCGGTCCTCTTTCTTGATTGAGGTGGCTCTAATACTGAATGAGAGGGGCAGCACCCAATAAGTTGCTGAGAATAGAGTCGGCGCGGCGCACCTCGGCTAAATTCTCAAGGGGACGATGTACCTCTGGTGTCTTTGCCAAACCCTTTTCATCGCCATTCTGGAGCAATGACATTTTGATCAGAGGCATTTTTAACTTTAACATTTCGATCGCGTCGATGGTTTCCGAGCCGAGACGGGACGGTACCAGTAATTCAGCAGGCACTCTCAGAGCCTTTCTCCGAAGGGTGGTGAGTTCCCAAAGGCCGACAGAATAACAACCTTGACAACCGAAGAGACGAATAGCCTCTCGAGACGAAACGCCGTGTTCCTTTAGTGCTTCGACTCCTATACGAATTGATCCAGCAACGAATCTGGAGGTTTCCTCGAGCTGACCACTATCGTGCCAGTCTCGATTAAAATGCACCAAGGCGCTGTTAATGAGGAGAGTTACCTCGGCATCGAGTTCGGCCGCCTGCTCATCGGTAATCACGTGGTCGTCCGATGATTCGCTCGGAAGTCCACCTGCGAGGGCCGCTGCCGCGAGGAGGGGGTCTATCGCCTCTATCGTAATGTGGTCGATTGCGGCGGCGGGGGCGGCGTTAATCATCTCAGAGGATGAACGCGGAGTATTGAGGAAAGCCGCGAATTCCTGGTCCGGGATACCTAAGCTTTGAAGGCGCTTATTTCGGTCCTGAAACGCCTCCTCCTCAAGCTGAGAGGGAGTTGCCACAGAGGGAATAGCGAGAATCTGATAGAAAAGTTCAGCAGAAGTATCAAATATTAGTGCAAGAAGTCGCTGAGCGAGAAACTCCTGATGGGGGCTAAGCGGGCTTCCTTCTCCATCCTGAAGCGCATCATTAAATCCTATCTTAATCCAAGTGAAACCTTTGTCGGGGGTAACAAATCCATCTCCTGGCGGAGCATCTGTCGGCTCATCAAATACTCTGACCGCCACATATCGGGCAACGAGAACTCCGAGCAATCGGAGATCGAGGGAGCGGAGAAGCTGTTCGAGTATGGAAAGTTCGCCCGCAGCATCGGGTAGCTCAAGCCATTCAAAGAAAGATGTCTCACTCAAGCGATCACCCTGCCAGAGATCGAAGTCGAGACATGAGCGAAGCTGATCGGGAGACAGCAGCTCGATGAGGTCGGCAGACGAAGATATCCCGTGAGCCCGAAGAACGCAGTACAACGTTTCAGCTGGGAGCGCTGCTACCATCTGCTCGGGGGAGTCGGCTGCAAATATGGCCCGAGAAAGTACCTGAGCCGAAGCACGCGAAGGAGTGGAGAGCCCTTTCTTTGTAACTATATTCCGATTCGGGCGTGATGATTCCATAGAATTTGGCTTAGAGACGGATTGAGCCGTGCTCTCCGATACCGAGAAGGTGCGGCTGGAGGCGCTACTCCCCTGGCCACGGAGAGTGCCCATCGTTCACGATAATTTCCGTTAACGGTCGTTAGCGAGTTGCGCCAAAAAATGGGTCAAATTCAAGCAGCCGAGGAACCATCGTTACTTTGCCTTTGCTGGAGCTAGAACTATATGAATGCTTCGGCCTGCCAAAGGGCTTTTTTCCTCAACCTGAGCAATATCGGCAAGTCTTTGGCTGATAGATTCAAATTTCTCCTGACCAAGGCCGAGGTACATTACCTCACGGCCCTTGAACCGCATAGAGAACTTCACCTTTTCTCCCCCTTGGAGAAATTCCCTCGCGTGCTTCAATTTGGTCTCGAGATCCCCAACATCGGTGCGGTATCGGAGCCGAATCTCCTTCATGGTCGACTCTGACCGTTTCTTCCGAGCTTCGGCCTCTTTCTTCTGTTCCCGATATTTAAACTTACCGTAGTCCATAATACGACAAACGGGCGGTTTTGCCTCAGGAGCGACCTCAACAAGGTCCAATTCTCGACCCTCAGCCAGCTCGATCGCCTCGCGGAGGGGAAATATGCCGAGCTGCCCCCCGGCATCATCGATGACTCTCACCTCCCGGGCGATGATTCGGCTATTGATGCGGTGGGTATCAGGGGTCGGTAGGGGGCGAGAGCGAACATTTCGGCTCGGTCGTGGCCCGGCAGGTCTAAAAGTGGTCAAAAAAAACTCCCTCAAATTAGATATGTGGAGGTATCCTACTACAGACGAAAGGCGGGCGCGAGCCTACCTCAGCAAAGTCCTCCTGATACATGGTCCTCGCGGGAAATAGCTCATCGTGAGCCTGACTCCCGCCGAGCAAAAATCCGATCTCCTATTTAGGGACGGTTGGTGAAAAAGTCAAATCATTTCTCATAAACACCTGTTCGTTTTTCCCGGGTTAGGAGGCGCACCACTTTTGCGACAACAGAGAAGTATTGACATTCCCCTCATGAGATTGCCACGATGGCCGGGAAGCACCTCAAGGAAGTGCGGTTTTAATCCGCCGCGGTCCCGCCGCTGTGAGGTTGAAAAAGAGACTGCAGTTCGCTTACTTGGTCGTTGTGGGGGGAGCCTCCTTTGGCGCATCCCAGCCGACGAGTTATGTAAGTAGCCCCCGAGAAAGATAATTTTCATCATTCGTGATGCAAGTTCTCGGAGAGCCGATTCACAGTCACTGGCGTTATGCTGGGAAGACTCTAACTGCAGGAGTGCGGCCATCGGAGACGGAGAACTTTTTTTGTTCATCACCGAGGTGTCGAGCACGTTCAGCTGAGCCAGAAGACCTGGTGTTTTCCCGACAAAGGGGCTTTCGCCCCGAGACCCTGCTCTTTCTCGGTGCGGGCAAGTCGCGGTGCCTAGCAATGCTCTCGTGGATTGGGGCATTGTAAACACATTGAGATTATTTCCTCAGATGATAAATCTTTCTCGACGCGCAGCTTCGCTGCGCACTGCTCGGTCGTGTGCGCAGTTGTCGGGCGCACTTACTTTGTTCTCTCTTTTTTCAATAAATCATATTTCCCCCGCTGCGGCGCAAGAGATCGTCCGAGAGGGGGAATCGCTTGCCCCAGAGATTGTTATTTTTGCCGACCGCCTCAAGGGGCGAGTTCAGGACATTTCCTCTGCCTTAACCATAATTGATTCGGAAACCATAGAACGGTCCGGCGCGACCACCGTAGCCGAAGTTTTGAGAACCCAACCCGGGATTAATGTTGTTCAAAGCGGTCCTCCCGGAGGGAATGTCTCCGTATTCATCAGAGGAGCAAATGCTGAGCATACCCTCGTGCTCGTTGATGGAATCTTGATGAATAATCCCGTAACGCCATCAAGGCTGTTCAATCTTGCAAATCTACCACTCGACAATGTCGAGCGTATCGAGATTATCAGGGGGCCTCAAAGTAGCCTTTATGGCTCCGACGCACTCGGGGGGGTGATTTCAATCATAACCAAAAAAGGTCAGAGAGAGCCCTCATCAACTCTAGAGGCAGAAGGGGGTAGTTTTGGGACAGGGCGATTTGGAGCATCGCGTTCGGGACAACTAGGGGACATCGACTACAGCGTTGCAGTTTCTCAGGCCCATACTGACGGTGTTTCTGCTGCGGATCGGAGGGATGGTAATAGAGAGAAAGACGGGAATGATGTCACGGGCTTTGCCGGTCAAGTGGGCTATACTCCAACAGAGCAGTTTTCTCTGCGCAGTACCCTTCGGGTTAACCAATCAGAGACGGAGATAGATAATTTTGGAGGGGCTGGGGGAGATGATCCCAATCGTAAGGTTGATAATCGGACGATTGCGGCATCAGTCGTTGCAGAAGGAGGGCTGGCGTCTGGAATTATCAAACCCTCGCTGGGGTTCACCATATCAGATCATGCCCTGGACGATAATAATGACCCCGATACGCTTCATCCGGATGATCTTTTGAGGAGTTCGTATGATGGGCGGCTCATGAAAGGATTCGGAACGGTTCAGGTAGATCCTTTCGAGGCTGTATCGGCAATTGCCGGCATTGAGGTCATTGAGGAGGTAGCTCAATCGAGCTATCGATCTGAGTCCGCGTTCGGTCCCTACACCGAGGATCTTCCCGAGAAATCGGCGAGGACAAATGGCGGATTCCTCCAGGTGAGGGGGCAACCTCTTGAGGGACTCATTCTGGAAGGTTCTGCTCGTCTCGATGACAATCAGCGATTTGATCCCCGAGGGACGTGGCGATTTGCGCCCCAATATGTTTTCGGGGGGCGTGCCACGAAAATCCGGGCGAGTGTCGGTACGGGCTATAAAGCTCCGTCGCTTTACCAGATATTCTCTCCGTATGGAGATCGGAATCTTATGCCCGAGCGAAGTGTCGGATGGGATGTTGGTATCGAGCAGTCGTTTTGTGAGAGAGACGTATTGTTTGAGGCGAATTACTTCAATAATAAGCTTACCAATCTCATAAATTTTGATCCGACCACCTTTCTATTTCAGAATATCAACGAAGCTCGGACACGCGGGGTAGAGGTAACTGCTCGTTGGTCCGTATCGAGCAATTTAGATCTTCTTGCGAACTACACTTACACCGATCCGACAGACGCTGAGACAGGCCAGCGCCTCCTGAGACGAGCGCGAAACATGGCAGATTTTAGCGCCAGCTATCGCTTCGCCAAGCGGTATTCCCTCATAGGTGGTTACACGGTGGTAGGGGAGCGGCTTGATCTCGATTTTTCGCGGGGTGGTGCAGAGCGAATAGGGCTCCCTGGGTATGGGCTTTTGCGGATTGGGGCCCAGGCTGAACTGACTGAGAGAATTCTTCTTAACATTCAGGTGAATAATGTGCTTGATAAGAGGTATAACGAGGTAAACGGATACGGTACCTTTGGATTCGGGGCGTATGCTGGCCTTCGATATCGGTTCGGCTCGGGGGTGTAAGTTGGGACGCGAAATCAATCGTGTCGGGATTATTCTCGCGATTCTGGGGGCGTGTAGGATGCCTTTTGCTTTGGCGGAATCTGCCCCCAGCCATCTCTGCTCTCGAATCGTATCACTAGCGCCGAGCCTCACCGAGATAGCATTTGCGCTCGATCTTGGTGAGGCGGTGGTGGCGGTAACAAAATACGATAATTTCCCGTCTTCGGTTAAACGCCTTCCGAATGTCGGAGGGGGACTAGATTCATCAACAGAACTAATCGCTAGTTTTCGACCGACAATTGTGCTTGTCTTATCGGAGATGGCCACGACGATAACGGCACTTAAAAAGCTCGGCATTGATACTCTGATAGCTGATCACCATACCGTTTCAGGAATAATGGAATCGATTGGGGCAATCGGCACTGCCTGCGGTCGTCACGAAAAGGGGCTTGCTCTTCGGGAGGAGCGAAAAGAAGCCATCGATGGGGCGATCCTGAATAATGTGGGGAGGGGCCACCGTGTCCTGGTGACTATTACCTCTGCCGGGTCCATCTCAGATAGTTCGAATCTGTTTGTTTCAGGCATCGATGGATTCTATTGGGAGCTTCTATCCTTTACGGGGGCACGCCCAGTTATAGAAACTCCCACGATGTCCCTCTCTCAGATATCAATGGAGGGTATCATCGCAAGCAAACCGACGGTGATATTCGAGGTGTTTGACCGGAAATTGTCTGAAAGTGAGGCCAAAACGAGACAGGCGTGGTGGAAAAACTGGCCGATGATCCCCGCGGTGGCATCGGATTCAATTTCTATCCTTGATGCTGATTACGCAAGCATACCTGGACCGCGATTTGATATTCTACTGAGGGAGATTGAGGATTTTTTGCGGAGAAAGAGAATATCTCACGAAGAAATGTCGCCTGGTTAGATTTTTGTTTTCCTCATGAATCAGATCGTTGTCACTAATTTGTCAGTTACCAACTCTGGAACAACACGACTCCCACCTCTGTCATTTTGCCTCAATCAGGCCGAATTCGTTGGATTGATCGGACCGAATGGTATAGGGAAAACAACTCTTTTGAGGACGCTGATTGGTCTCAACCCTGCAACAACGGGTAATATAGCAATCGCGGACCGAGATCTCGACTCGCTGACTCATCACGAAAGGGCCTCATGGTTCTCCTACATTCCGCAAACTCGGCTCCCAGCAGGAACCGGGATGACTGTCGAACAGGTTGTTGCTACTGGACGGGTCCGATTTTTTTCCCGGCATACAGGTCATTTGAGTAAATGCCGAGACGGAATAGAGCGGGCTCTTGGCCTCGCCCAAGTTGCTCATCTGCGAGCCCGATTATTCGATGAACTCTCAGGAGGAGAACAACAGCGGGTTCTTGTGGCGTCTGCAGTCGCTCAGGAAGCTCGGTTCCTCATCCTCGATGAGCCAACTACATTTCTCGATCTGAGCGCAGCTCATGAGGTGATGGAGCTGCTGGCTTACCTCTGTCTCGAGGAGCAGTTCGGGGTGCTCGTTGTCTGTCACGACGTATCTTTGCTAATCTCTTACGCCTCTCGGATGATCGCGCTGACCAACCAAGGGATTGCATTTGACGGGAGAAGAGATGAACTTCTTCAATCAAGTGTATTAACGACGATGTATGCCCGCCCGCTTCGGGTGATTATTGATCCTCTTGGTCGTTTTCCATGTCTCGTTCCCTGCCATTCGCCCTAGCACCGTTCATTTTTTTTTCCCTCCTTTTGGTCGCAATATCTCCATTCGTTGGGGCCTTCGATGCGTGGGACGGCTTTTCTTTGTCGGACGAAGGAGTAGTAATTATTACCCGTATGAGATTGCCCCGAGCTGTTGTGGCCTTCTCGGTGGGGGGGATTCTGGCGACGGCGGGTCTCGTCTGTCAGACGATGGTTCAAAATCCCTTGGCAACGCCTACGACCCTGGGCGTCTCCGGTGGTGCGGCTTTGGGGGCAACTCTTGTGATACTGTTTGGGCTATCGCTCCCGCTGTCCTCGGCATCATCGTTAGGGGCCATAACGGGAGCGGCCCTCATTAGTTTTCTGCTTCTAAGCCTTGCTCGAATCGTTGAAAGAGCTCCTTCTGGTCAGATCGTATTGATTGGCATTTTAGTTAATTATCTGGTGGCGAGTCTTATCCTGTTCGTGCAATCAATTGCGGACCCCGCTGCTCTTTCTCGGATTGTAATATGGCTTATCGGATCCATACCTCCGTTGTCATGGGTAGAAGCGGTAATTCTCATGGCGGTTGCATGCTGGATGTTTACTCGAATCTGGTACAGGGCTCTATCCTTGAACGCGCTGGCTCTTGGTCGTGATGCAGCGGCGTCCCGAGGCGTTGCCGTTCAAGCTCTTGAACGATCACTCATGATAAGTATGAGCGTTGGAGTTGGAGCAGCTATCTCAGCGTGTGGGGGAATTGGATTTGTTGGTATCCTCGAGCCTCAGGTGTGTCGTCGATTCGTTGGCTCTGATTTTCGGCGCCTTACCCCGGCTGTTTTTTTATTGGGGGGGGCAGTAGTTCTCGCTGCAGATCTCTTGGGACGGATTATATATCCTCCGTTCGAGGTGGCTGCCGGTGTATTGACTCCTCTCATAGAGATACCTTTCGGGCTTTTTCTCTTAATACGCGGATGGCGCTATCAGAGCTAGGATGAAATCGGGAAAGAGGCTTTTTGTGAACAAAGATAGCTCAGGTCCAATCGGTGTATTCGATAGCGGAATAGGCGGCCTTTCAGTCCTTCGGGCCCTGCGAGAGCGCTTGCCGGCGGAGGATTTCTTATATTTGGGCGACACGGCCCGTCTTCCGTACGGGACCCGCGGAGACGAGACGATTGTGCGGTATTCCCTCGAATGTGCCACCTATCTCGTCAATCGAGGAGCGAAGGCAGTTGTCGCTGCGTGTAATACGGCATCATCGATAGCGGGTGATGTGCTTCAACGCGAACTTCCGGTGCCTTTTGTCGGAATGGTAGAGCCCTCGGTTTCGATGGTGGAACGTCTCCCCTCGGTTAAATCGCTTTGGATTCTTGGAACTGAGGGAACGGTCCGAAGTGGAGCTTATGAGAAGCTGCTTCGGGATCGGCTGCCCTTCAATACGAGAATCGAGGCAAAGGCGTGTCCTCTTTTCGTGCCTCTCGCTGAAGAGGGGCTTTCATCGGGTGGTATTTGTGAATCAATTGTAAGTTATTATCTCTCTTCGGTTAAGGAGGAGTGTCCCGATGCTCTCTTACTTGCGTGTACTCACTATCCGATGTTGGCATCGACAATAAGCAAATACATGGGATCAGCGACCCAAGTCCTCGACGGTTCTGTGGCAGTTGCTGGTGAAGTAGCCGATATCCTCGAGGATCGGGGTCTTCTGCGCATGGCTCTCGCAAAGAATAATGGCTCTCTTACCTGTCTTGTTACTGATGCGGCTCCTCGAGTCCATGTATTAGCTCAGCGCTTCTTGTGCGAAAGTGTGCTCACTGTTGAGAATATATCTCTCGATAGCAAAAAAAACGGGCCATCAGCCGAGTTCTCCTGAAACACCATTAAGCGCTATTCCGACCACATTAGCATCGACCTGCCTGAGCTGCTCCAACCCGCGACGAGCTCGTTCAACGGTCGTCTGTCCAAATCGAGCGACAAGAACAACGGCGTGAGCCATCGTGGAAAGAAGAACGGTATCAGCTACTAAACCAAGAGGGGGAGAGTCGATAATCACCGCATCAAAAAGGGGCGTGACGCCACGGAGTCCTGCGTGAATCAATTCGTGATCGCTGGTTACTACAGGGAGGGGAGCGGGGCTTCCGGAGAGAAGGAGGGTTAGATTTTCTCCCGGGCCTTGTACGAAATGGTCCTGGAGCTCTCCCCCTCCCAAGGCAAAATCAAAAAGTCCACCCGAGGTGATATCCATTCCAAACATATGGTGGATGGAGGGAAATCTCAGGTCAGCATCAATGAGGAGGGTTCGTTTATGCATCTCAGCGAGGGCAATAGCTGTGTTGGCAGCGAGGCTCGATTTGCCCTCATCAATCCCCGTGCTGGCGAAGAGGATGATTTGCTGACCCACTGAGAGACATTGGTGCGTGAGAGCTGCGGCAAATGCCCGTATCGATTCACTCTCTGGACTGAACGGTGCAGCGATTAGCACAGGAGCGCTCCCTCGAGAAGCTGAGGACCGGGAAGAGCCGAAAAGTCCCTGCGGATTTCTCAGTTCACGAGTATCTCTGTCCCTCCTCGATCGGGGTTTGGTCTTAAAATTGGTGATAGCTTTTCGGGTGTCAGGAGAAAAATTCGGTATTGCTCCTATAACCGGAAGCTCGAGCTGATCAGCGCAATCGCTTATTGAATGGATGGTAGGGTCACTAGCCTCGCGGAGCAGGGCAATAGCAATTCCAATGATCAGACCAGCAACCCCTCCCGCGCCTAAGAACAAGGCGATACTTGGTGATATCGGGGAGAAGTTTGGGGATGCTGGCTCTATAACCGATACATTTCGCAGGTCCTTATCCGCGTGGAGGGAAACCGATTCTAGCATCTGATTTATAGAGCTGAGGCTTTGCCGAGTAGCATCTCCTCGATTCTGAATAATTGTTAGCTCAGCCATTAATTGTGATTGCTTTTGTTGATCTTTGGCCGATGCATCAAGTTCAGTGCGCAATCGTCTTTCGGTGGTCAGTATCTCGAGGTATTTCTCATCGAGTTCCTCTTTATGACCGTTCAACCGAACGAGCACATCATCAATCAGTCTCCTCTGTTGTTCGCGAAGGTTATCAATAACTCCTTGAGTGTGTAGGGAGGCTATCTTGTTGGCTATTAAGGGGTCTGCCCATACTGCTGAAATGGTGACGAGAGAGGTGTTAGGCTGGGGAATAAAGGAAATCCGCTTGAGGTAGGAGGCCGCTTCACTCGCTGAGATACTCCGACCCTTTACACCATTACCGGGGGGAATGTCCGATTCACCAGAGGGTTTGTCCTCGGCTCGTACAAGGGCAGCGACATCGGGATTCCGACTTAAAATAGCTTCGGCAAGACCCGGGCTTTTAATAACTGCGAGTTTTCTCTCAAGTGGCAAAGCACCTGCAACGCTGGGAGGAAGTCCTAAATGTTGGACATTCTGCAGTGAATCCAAATCTGAACCAAGGCTTACAACGGCTGAGCTGCGATAATGGGCGGGATACAGACATCGATAGCTCGCTCCACCGCAGGCCCCTAGGATTAGACCCACAAGAATTGTCAGACGATACCGACGTATTGTCTTTACATGCCGAGTGAAACTTTTTTCTCCCCGCCAGTGCCGCCTGTCTCCCCAACCTGCTGACGAGGGGCTGACAAGTTGCCTATTTAACTCGATGGGAATCATATCATTATCAAACCCCATCGAGTAAGTTCCGTTAAAAAGGTTGCTTTAGCCGGCTCCGGACTATTTTCTTCCACCCATTCTGGAGAAATAGCCATGGTAGGATGCCGACAATCCGCCGAAGGATTCGAGAAAATAGAACTAATTTTTGAATATGGGCTTGAGCTGCTGTCCGAGCATTTATCGTCCTCCTTGAGGCTATGGAGGCTCGGACAGGTGCTGAGCTATTTACTGGAAACGAGTGTAATCCATGTGAGATATCCCCATGCGATAATAAAGGCGCTGCCCCCTATCGGTGTGATGGCCCCCAACCAACGAATTCCCGTAATCGCGAGCAGATACAGTGAGCCGGAGAAGAAAATTATTCCTATGAAAAGAATTAAGCATACCTTGCTCATTACACTATCGGATACAACGCCCGAAGCAGCCATCAGTCCCACGAGAATTATCCCGATAGCATGAGTGACGTGATAGAATACCGCCTTCTCATAAACCTGCAGAGGATAACCATCCAGTCGTGCTCGCAATCCATGGGCACCGAATGCGCCAATAAGGACCGCCATCATGAGCAAAAGAGCCCCAATTCCAATCCATCGTGCAGGTATCATTGATGTTCCCCCCGTATTTTAGATACACCTCATATCAGATTGAATAAGATGTGTCCAAAATACGGGGGAATATCACCATGACGATCCGTTAAGGAGAGCATTTTGAAAAAGTATCGATCTAATTTTGTTCATGAATTGTTCAAAATGCCGGAGTTTTGGCTATTCTTTGTGTATCCGATCGTGGCATTTTTAGGAATGCTTTTATTCCCCCGATTTGATTTCGCAGAGGTTTTTTCAGGAATAGGTGGAGTGCGGGGTCCTCTATTTTTCCTTCTTGCGGGGCCACCAGAACTGAAGTTTCTTCTTCTGCTCCTTATTTTTTACGTTCCGTGGCGTTCGATTGAAGAGGGCCTTGCTGCCCCCCGAAGGGGGTTGGCAAGCGGGTTCCAATTTTTTGCGACGGCTATCGTCGTGTATGGGGGAATATGTGCTGTTAATATCGCGAATGCGCTCGCGCTGACATACCTTTCGCGTCAGGATCCAGATCGGGTAAAGCGGATCAGTATGTTCCTCATGGAGGTTGATCGAGCGGTATTCGGTTGTTATCCCGTCTTCGAGATCCATCGAATGCTTCCTCGATTCATCGGAGCTGTTAGCATTCAGGCCTATCTTCTTTTTAGCTCGCTTGGATTAGTAACCTTCCTCGCGACATTGGTCCGAGGGATGTATGCAGCCCGTCGATTTAATTGTGCTATGGTTGCTTGGACGGTGCTCGCGCTCCCATGCTGGGCTTTCGTACCGGCTGTTAGCCCCGAGGAGCTTTTTCGGCAGGGGGTGCTGGGGGATATGCCCGGAATGGAAGCGGTCACCGTTAGCCTTAGACAGCTGACGATCATTCCAGAGCTTGATGCGCTTCTCAAAAAATTATCGACCGTATGGAGTAATCCCTCGCAAGGGATATACGCAGTGAGCAGTTTCCCGAGTTTCCACGTTGGGGGCTATTTGATTATTGCGTACGGTCTTTTCCTCGTGCATCGGTACACCCTCGTCGTGATGATCCCGCTTTGCGTTCTAAATGTGTGCGGGGCATTGTACTCGTTCCAGCACTACGTCGTTGATTTTGTGCCGGCAGTGGCGATCGCCCTCGTAACGATCTATGGCGCTGAAAAATGGTGTCCCGATGAAGAGTCGCCGGGATCGATTCCTGACATAGTTTTGCATCCTATCGCCTGTGTGGCAGCGGATGGGAGGCGTTTGATGGCTTGGGTAATGCGGGTTTTTCCGCATTTTCGCGACCGAGGCCACGGTTGACTAATAAAAAGCTGGGGGATTTCAATCTCCAATAATGCCTAATACTCGCTTGGTCACAGCCCCTCGCGCTACCTCTCGCACTTTGTATCCAAGGTGCTCATACCCCGCGACTAGCGCCTCATGGAAACGACAGGTATCAGAGAAAGCAATTAGTCGCTCGCTATCCTGGGTATAAATATCCTCCCACGGGGGGAGTAACCATATTTCCGGCTCGTATCGATATTCGAGGGCGGCTCGCTCGCAGTGAGGGAGTTGTATACCAGCGGTGGCGGTATACGCGAGGCAGTCGGGGATTCCTCGGTCGTAGAAGATCGGTCCGCTTGAGGCCGCAGCCATCGCTTCAGCTGCTTTGAACTGCGCGATCGATCGAGAGAGGAGGAGCTCTAAGAATAATCGTGTATCACGCTCCCACACCCCAAGGCCATCAATCGCCCGTTGCTCGGAGATAATTTCGCGAGCGGGTTCGGCCATACAGGTGAGTCCGCGGGCGCGGAGGGCGTTGATCAGGGTGGTTTTCCCGGTGCCGGGCGCACCGGTGATGATGATTCGTTTGGGGGATGATCGCATAGAGGGAGGATTTTTCGGACCGTGAATGGTTCAATTGACCATGAAAGCGAGAATGGCCACGGGAGCCCCGCTCATGTAAGGGCCGAACCGCCCTGGCTACTGCTTTGTGTGCTCACCGGAGACAGGAGGCAATTTAGCGCGGACTCTCCACGGTATGCTTCCAAGCATGGTACGAACTGCGCACAAGTGGGCCTGATTCGACGAAGGAGAAGCCTCTAGCGAGGCCTTCTTCCTCGTACTCCTTAAATTCCTCTGGCGTTACAAATTCGCGCACTGGAAGTTGTCGCTCGGAGGGGCGCAGGTATTGGCCTATTGTCATGATGTCGACGTTGGAGGCTCGCAGATCGTCCATGAGGGCGAGCACCTCATCCTTTGTTTCGCCGAGCCCGACCATGATTCCCGATTTGGTGAGGACCGATGGGGCGAGTTCCTTGGCTGTTTTAAGAATGGTTAATGACCTGATGTACCCAGCCCCCGGACGCACTTTGCGGTAGAGGCGGGGAACGGTTTCGACGTTATGGTTGAGGACATCGATACCGGTGGCCATGATAATCGCAAGATCATCGAGATTTCCTTGCAGATCAGGAATAAGAAGCTCGATTCGGCAATCAGGGGCGTGGTAGTGTATCGCTGCGACGGTCTTAGCGAAGTGATCTGCGCCGTTGTTTGGTTGATCGTCCCGATCGACCGAGGTTATCACGGCGTGTTTTAGCTTGAGATCGCGCACGGCTCGACCAACGCGCTCCGGTTCAAGAGGGTCGAGCGGTTGGAGCGATTCGGATAATCCCTCTTCGACGGTACCTTTTTTTACCGAGCAGAAGTGGCATTTGCGGGTGCAGAGATCGCCCATGATCATAAAAGTGGCGGTCGCGTGGGACCAACACTCTCCGATGTTGGGGCAGCGAGCTTCCTCGCAAACGGTATGGAGGCGGAGCCCCTTAACGATATTGTGGGTCGCCATGTAATCGGGCGAGCCTGGAGCTTTGACCTTCAGCCACGGTGGCTTCGGAGCGGCGGTGCCTTCCTTCCTGAATCTGCCGATTGGTATCGCCATGGGGTACCTCTCCGGTTAGCCGTTACGGCAAGAGCAAAATTGCAGGATTTTCGAGCGCTTCGGTGAAGTGCTTGAGCCAGGTGCCTGCCATGATGCCGTCGATGATGCGGTGGTCTACTGAGAGGGTTACCCGCATCTGTTTACCGATCACAATTGAACCGTTGCGGACGACAGGCTCTTCGCGAATCGAACTCACCGCCAGCACTGCTCCCTGACCGGGGTTAATCAGAGCGGTAAAGCTCTCGATATTATACATCCCCATGTTCGAAATACTAAAGGTCCCGCCTACGAGGTCGGTCGGCGAGGGGCGACCCGCGCGGGCGCGCTCAACGGCCGCTCGTGATTCAAAGACGATATCAGCGAGCGAGAGTTTATCGGTGGTACGGATCACCGGAATGAGCAGCCCATCGTCAATCGCGGTGATGATGCCGATATTTATGTCGTGGGGCTGAAAGAGCATGCCATCGCGCATCGCAGCATTAACTCGTGGTTCACGAGCGAGCGCGTAGGCGGCTGCTTTAATGACGAGGTGGTTAACGCTGATACCTTTAAATTCGGGGCGGGCTTTCAGTAGTTCACGAAGCTTAGTGGCATCGTCCATCGCAACGGTTGTGGTGGTAAAGAAGTGGGGTGATTGGGTGACCGTCTCCTGCATGCGACGCGCGATAGTTTCGCGCATCTTTGAGAGCGAGGTGTACGTTCCGGCGCCTGCTTGTGCTGGCTCAACGGCCGTAAGAGCCGGAGTTGGAGCGGGTTGATACGATGGCGTTGGTGTTGGATGGTACGCCGGCGCCGCTGATGTTCCACCAGCAGCTGCCTCAACATCCTTTCGAACGATGCGCCCGTTTGGTCCTGAGCCCTGAACTGAAGAGAGGTTTACTTGAAGTTGCTCAGCTACTCGCTTCGCGAGGGGACTGGCCTTAACACGATCGCTTGCTGAAACCACGCTGAGCGGAGCCACTGGCGCGGGTGCTGCTACTGGAGCAGGAGCCTTTGGCGCTGCTACTGGGGAAGGGGTGGGCATTGATGGCGCTGAAGCTACTGAAGCTGGGCCGGCAGCAACACTCTCTCCCGCTGCACCGATAACAGCGATAATTTCCCCTACCTTGGCTGAAGAGTTGGCGGGGGTGAGTATCTTGAGGAGGGTGCCGTTAAAGAAGGACTCGATCTCAAGGTTAGCTTTGTCGGTCTCTACCTCGGCCAAGATGTCACCTCGGTTAACCTGATCGCCCTCTTTTTTCTTCCAGGTAAGGATCTTACCGGAACTCATCGTATCGCTCAGTTG
>OMIW01000115.1 GCA_900299205.1 Pseudomonadota bacterium | reverse complement strand
TCTGGGAGGGGTTGCAGACCTTGCGGTTGCGGGTCGAGGAGCAGAATCGGCGTGCGCTGCGGGTCGCGCAGCGGCTTGAGCGACATCCGGCTGTCGAGCAGGTATGGTATCCACTGTTGCCCTCGCACCCCGATTTTGGAACCGCAAAAAGATCATTGCAGGGAGGAGGGAGTGTTATATCGTTCTCAGTTAAAGGGGGGCAGCATTGTGCTCACGATGTAATCGATAGTCTTTCGCTCTGGAAATTGGCGGCATCGTTTGGAGGAACAAGCTCCCTCGCTCAGCCGGTGGTGCTCATTTCATATGCTCAATATACTTCGGAGGAGCGGGCGCGGATCGGAATTAAGGAGGGCTTGATCAGGCTGTCGGTAGGAGTGCTTGAGTCCTGCGAGGAGTTGATTGATGATCTTGAGGCTGCGTTAGATCGGGTTCTGGGCGCTGGAATAATCGTGACGAGAGACGGATTCCGAAGGGAGGAGCAGAGCATCGCTCGAGAGTTTACCCTGAGAAATGAGGGTGGAGCTGCGTGAGTTAGGTAAGAGGATCGTGGACAGGGGGAGTGGTCCTAGATGGTGAGGAAGAAAGCAAAGAAAGAGGAGAGGAAAGACGAGGGCAGCGAGTTGCCACTTATTTTTCTCAATTATTGTGGCGTTGCTCCGCTCCATGGAAGCGGAGCAAGGGCGATTGCGTCGTGTGCGAGTGCGTTTGAAAATTGGCAAGGGCCTCTATCGGTTTATCAAGACTCCGTGATACGAGTCCGAAATGCGGCAGCAAAACTGCTTCAAGTGCCGGTAAACACGGTGGCGTTTGTTCAAAATAGTGCGCATGGGCTTAACGTCATAGCACACGGACTTCGGTTGAATGAGGGAGATGAGATTCTCTCTTATCGATTCGAATACCCTTCGAACCATTATCCCTGGGCTATTCAGGAGTTGAGGGGAGTTCGGTTAACGACATTCAAGGGACAGGTCAATGGAGGTCGTCCGCATCTCTTTACGGTAGATGATGTTCGGGAAGCGATAACCCCGCGCACGCGTGTTCTCGCGGTGAGTCATGTGCAGTTTACGAGTGGCTTTACCGCATCTCTTGAGGCGCTCGGTGAGGTATGCCGAGAGCGTGACATCGTCTTTGTGCTAGATGCGGCGCAGAGTGTCGGTGTGATTCCAGTTCACCCGAGTCAGTTCGGTGCGGATGCGTTAGTTACCTCGGGGTGGAAATGGTTGCGGGGGCCGGTCGGGTCGGGATTCCTTTATGTCAGTGAACGGTTGATGGGGGAGCTCGACGATATCTGGGTTGGCCCCGATATGATGCAGCAGGGAGAAAACTATCTCGACCATCGCATCCAGCCGTTTTCTGACGCTCGGCGTTATCATTTCAGCACATTACCTGTGTTTTCGACTGTGGGGCTCGCAGCAGTGCTTGAGGATCATCTCCGCCAAGGAGAAGATCGGGTGCTGTGGGAGCGATTGCAGCAGCGCCAGGGGCATCTCATCGAGCGGCTAGCGAGGCTTGGTTTCGGTCTCGTACGGCTTCCCGAAGGGGCCCGCGCAGGGGTTCTCAGTTTTAATACGGGAAAGGTCGATCCGCGGGCATGTGTGACCGCACTCGGTGAGCAGAATGTCGTCTGCTCCTCGCGGGGAGGGTATCTCCGGTTTGCTCCTCACCATGACACGAAGGTCGATGATCTCGACGAGGCCGTTGAGCGGATCGAACGGGTGATGGGGTGAGTGGAATCTCACCTGCTGCGATGCGATTGACTTTACCCCCTTGAGCGCCTAGTCTCTCGATATTATCAGGCTCCCGCCTGTGAATTTTACCTGCTTGCAAGTACTGAGTGCTTCCCTCTCCGCGCTCGGGACAACACTCATCACATCATCTCCGACGATAACGCATGAATCATCCTTACCCTCCGGCCGGAGGAAACAAAGATACGACTTCGACTCCAGCTTCTCATACCTCTGTGGCGATTATAGGCGCGGGAGGGGTGGTGGGTTCTGAGGTGGTTTCGCTTCTTGAAGAACATCGGGTGAATATCGATGACCTGAGACTTTTTGGAACGGCTAGTTCGGCTGGTGAGCTGTACAGGGTGCGAGGCGAAGAAGTCGAGATTCAGGAGTACGAACCCGAGCGGCTTTCGGGGGTAGAGTTGGTGATTCTCGCAGTTCCTGGAGGCTACGCCAAGGAGGTGGTTCCTCAGGTTTCTGCAGAGGGGGCGTGTATTGTCGACTTAACCCCTGCGTATAGGCTGGATCCAAACGTTTCGTTGATCGCCCCGTTACTTGGCATCGGGGGAGAGTACCATCCTGGCGCGCACCTTTCGATTGCAGGGGCATCTGCTGTTCAGATAGCTGCCGTGACGAGAGCGCTAGCGAAAAGAGGTGTCATCTCGGGGATCGTTGCGACGACGCTGCAATCAGTTTCAGATGCGGGGAGAGACGGCCTTGATGAGTTATGGGGCCAGAGTATTGCGATTTGTAACCAAAGAGCTTTTGAGGGTGAGGTTTTCGGTGAGCAGATAGCTTTCAACTGTATCCCGCTGATCGGCACGGTGCTTCCTGATGGGTTCACCTCAGAGGAGCGCTTAATAGCGGGGGAGGTCCGACGACTCCTCGCGTTCCAAGGTGGTGCCGAATTATGGGCCTCGCTCCCAATAACTACGACCGCGATACGGGTTCCGGTTTTTCACGGATGTGGATCGAGTGTCTGTGTTGAGTTCGCAAATAAGGTCGAGCCTGAGGATCTGATTGAGGCGCTTCGCGGCGATCCTTCACTCTCGCTATCTGATGAAGCAGAGTTGCCGATGCACCTTTCAGTGATAGGACAAGATTCAATCCAGATCGGTCGTGTCCGATACTCCGGTGACGGTCTTGATTCGAGTGGTGAACAGCCTGCCGTCCGAGGAGGGCGGTTGAGCGCTTGGTCGGTGGTTGATAATGTGCGGGCAGTTGGGGCTCGAAGCGCGCTTGCGGTGATCGAAGATTATGTACGGAGCAAACGCGGCGGGGCGATGCCGCAGTAGGGGACTCAATAATCCACTCGTGAATTGATGATCGGCGTGACGGTGATGGGAGAGGTTGAAGTCTCTGAGCTGTGTTTCGCGGTAAAGCTCGTCATTGAGTACGACGGGCAGGCGTTTCACGGGTGGCAATATCAGCCCGGGCTTCCCACCGTCCAGGGTGAGCTCGGTACGGTTATTCAAACGGTCCTCCGATTAGATACCGTATCGCTCCAAGCCGCAGGTCGAACCGACGCAGGAGTTCATGCTCGGGGTCAGGTTGTGGTGTTCCGGTGCCCGCATCCGCCAGATTTGGGGCGGCTTACCCACGCGGTGAGCAGTATCATGAAAGGTCGGCTCGCGGTGCGTGAAGCGTCGCTGGTACCCCTTGATTTTCATCCCCGCCGATCATCGCTCGGGCGTCGGTACGTTTATCGGATTTTGAATCGCTCCGCGCCACCGGTGCTCGAGCGAGGACGTGTCTTGCATGTTGTATACCCGCTTGATCGAAAAGGGTTGCAGGAGGATGCGGCGGCGTTTGCGGGTACTCATGACTTTACGAGCTTTCGGGGTGCGTGTTGTCAGGCGCGCTCTCCCGTGAAAACGATACAATCATCGAGGTGGTTTGAAGATGCAGGACTGCTCCATTATGAGGTTGTCGGGGGGTTTTTGCAGCATCAGGTGCGGATTATGGTCGGTACGATGCTCGATCGCGCTCGAGGGCGACTGAAGGAGAGTGTTAGGGAAATTCTCTCTGCGCGGTCGCGGGAGCGGGCCGGGGTGACCGCACCTCCTTTTGGATTGTTGCTTGATGAGGTTTTGTATCCAGAGGGGGTGGGA
>OMIW01000114.1 GCA_900299205.1 Pseudomonadota bacterium | reverse complement strand
CTGGATGGAGGAGTCGCTCCTGGCCTGGGAGGCGCAGCGGGGGGAAGGGTACCGGCGGCGGAGGGAGTGGGCCCAGAGGATGGAGTGTTCGGTTGTCCCGTACCCGTTTGTCCCGTACCCGTTGAAACTAGAGTCGACGTCGTCATAGTAATCCCCTCTGTCCTTTGGGATGTCGAAGCAAAAAAACACCCCGCTACCGCACCCTTGACCTCATCCCCCGGGGGCAGTAGGTCAAGGGATTACCGAATATGCCCTTCAACATAAAAGCAATCCATATGGGATATGGCTTGCTCGCGAAATTTATTGCGATAATTTTAAAAAATCTATTAAGTACGGTCGGTACCGATTCTCAGCCATTCGTCCGTGCCTTGCCCCGAAAAAAACCGAGCACAAACGCCCCGCAAAATAGACTCGCTCCGACCTTCGCGATGTTAGCGGCAGACAGCCCTTCCGGTCCAATCGCCTCTACCAGTGGCCCAACTGCGATCAGGGTTAACCCACCGATAAAACCACCAATAATTGAGAAGTCAGCCCAATTGAGGGAGTGGGCTGATTCTTCCGGAGGTGGGGCTATCCACGCATCAAATTGAGTCAGCAGGAGCAAGCCGGGAAGGGCGAGTGCTACTGAGAACAGGTAGAAAGCGGGCCACCCCCACGCTGCGACAAGTTCCCCGGCGGGAGAGACAAGAACGACCCGAGAGACTGCGGTGACGCTTGAGAGGAGGGCGAATTGACTGCCGGTGAACTGCTTCGAACAGATCGTCATCATGAAGGCGGAGAGAGCGGCGACTCCCAGCCCTATCATGAAGTTCTCGGTGGTGATAACGACGATAAGCATCAGGGTGTTCGGGGTAACAGCAGTGAGGAGCAGAAAGCTCAAACCTGCGAGCGATTGTACGACTCCGAATGCCCAGAGTGCGCGTTTTAGTGACATCTTCGTCATCAACGCACCACCGGAGAGAGTCCCTGCAATCGTCGCAATGAGCCCGTAAATTTTGGTTACGGTTCCGATCTCAGTTTTTGAATATCCAAGGGTCATGAGAAAGGTGACCGTTAACGATGTCGCCATCATGGTTGAGAGCTTGTACACCGTTACGAAGCCAATAATCGATATCGCCGCAGGACGACTGAAGAACTCGATAAAAGGGAGGACAATTCGTTCCTGAAGAGAGAGCTGGGGAGTGATCGGTCGTGCGGGGTCGCCGGTGGCTGACATTGAGGGTTGTTCAGGAGCCGCTGGCTCCGGGGCTAGCACAAGGGCTCCTACCCCGATGAGAAGAAAGCTCGCCATGATCCAGTAAACGGTGCCCCACGGGAGCCCCACACCATCGGTCGCATCAGCGAGGTGGAGCGCGAGCGCTCCCGAGACGAGCATCGCAATCCGATACCCCATCACATACATCCCCGCACCGACTCCGTATGCTGATTCGGGAAGAATCTCAGTCCGCAACGCATCAAGAATTATATCCTGAGTAGCGCTGAAAAAGACGACCAAAAAGGTGATGATCGCGAGAATAACGAGGCTATCTCGGGGACTACACATCCCAAGGGCGAGTATCGAGCTGATGAGACAGAGCTGACAAAGGAGCCCCCAGCCACGGCGTCTCCCGAGAAGCGGGGGCATACACTCATCGAGAAGGGGAGCCCAGAGAAACTTGAGGGTGTAGGGGATACCAACGAGTGCGAATCGGCTAATCGTGGGTAGCGCAATCCCTGCATCGGTTAGCCATGCCTGCAACGTGCCCCCTGTTAACGCGAGGGGGAGGCCCGAGGAGAACCCGAGGATGAGCACCAGGAGCATGCGGGGTTGGAGGAAGAGCGGTCGAAAGAAAAGGGGGATGAAGGGAGGCATGGGGACGCGCGAGCAAGGGGGGGCAATCGCGGGCACGATATCGTTTCTGATGGTACTCGTCGAGGGGGTCGATTATCGGGTTGCGGGTCGGAGCGTCTTGTTTACTCGGGGATGGATAAAGACAAAATTCAGGGAAGCGCCAAAAACGGCATATTTCGAGTTCAATTCCCTGAAAAGGCGAGAATCAGCACCTCGTTTTTCTCCTAAGGCATCGCTTATCCACCGACTATCCCGCAAACTCGCTCTTCCCGTGGGCGACGTGCTCCACTGTTGAGCGTCGCTGAAAGCTCAATGGCACAGTCATCCGGGTGGTAACTTCGTATTTGATAGGAGCACCGGTGCCCCCTGATGAGGGAGTAATCTGGATCTGGAGATCCTCTGGCTTGGCGTTGGGGAGGTAGGCTTTCGTGGCGGCTTTGGCCTCGGAGATTGCCGCGGCGATGTTCGCTGAGGGTGGGCCTGTCTCGGAGGTGCTGGAGAAGCCGACGAACTCGCGCACACACTGAGTGGTCGCACACTGAGGTGGCATGGTGGGTTCGGGAAATACCCCAAGATCGAGTGTGTTCTTCGGAGATATTTCCGGGGTGCTGATGGTGTGTGGGGTACAGCTGTCGGGGGTAGTGCCGTCGGAAAATGCAAACTTTCCGGTCACCACCGGCGAGCTGAAGTTCACCTGATACCGAGCGTCCTGCTCGACATGCGCTTTCGCTGAGGCGAGCGTCTTCGGGAGGGCGCAACCAAGATCGCGGTGGGGGGTTGTCAGGAATGCGTAGCTCTTCAGTATGCTGGGTTCTTCCTGATTGGTTAGTTCCCGGTTGGGAAGACACGCCAGGGATTCGCGAGGCTGTCCGGCGGCTGAGGCTGGCAGGTCCGCAAAGGCATCGGCGACGGTACCCATATCGATGGGGTTGACAACAGCGTAGCTCTGAACTTCAGCGGGGAATTTGTCCCGCGAGATTGTGGGTGCGGAGATGCAGGTGGTTCTCGCGGCTGTGGCCGTGATGGGGGTGGTGGTCCTCGGGGCGGTGATTCGTTTGGTGACGACGGTTGCGGTTGCAGAGTTAAGGAGTCGCGAACCAGTTGGCTTCGGGTTTGGATTGCAAGCTGGGAGAAGTTCATCGAGCGCGGCCACCGTTTTTCCGTTTATGACAGGATTGTTGATTCCCTTGTTAGCGGGATCACAGGTGTGTGCGGTGATGAGGGGCGAACATGTATGAGCGGATTCTTGAATGGTGGTGGGGGTGCAGGTGAATGGGGTTTTGGGAATCTTGACACTCTTGGGAGGTTGCGGCGCCTGGCTGGCTATGAGGCATGGAGTGGAGATGGATTTTTTTTCGGCTGCATAGCTGAGTTTCGTCAATGTTCCGGGCACGTTTGGCGTTGTGGTGCATGTGCCCACCTTGGCGGCTAGGGAGCTACAGGAGTTCTCTTGGCAGGTCAGAGGCACGGTTTTTGGGGTAAATGTGGGTAGATAGACTCGGAGCCTGGTTGGGGTCCAGGTGGCCCCCGTCCCGCTGAGCTCGCTCCAGTTCCTGAACTGTGCGGTAAAAGTGATCGGTACTCCAAGGGGCACCTTGACCACATTTGCGTTGTATTCCGTCGTTTCAGTATATGATGTCTTTTCGATGTATCTGAATTTAAAGCTCTCTGAGCTCCCGAGAGGAGCCCCTCTCGGGACAAAGTTTTCAGCCCGATTCGATCCGTTAACCATAAATTGCTGTCCCCCGAGCGGGATTGTTTGGAGTCTCCCCTCAGCATCGCGATATGAAATTTTAAGGACCACGTCAGCCTCTTTTGGGTTTGACGGTGAGCCCCCTGATGCGCTCCCCTCGAGGATGAACATCATTGTGCTCATCAGCTGATTACCCGCTCGCGCAAGAGCGCACCCCGCGATTGAGCCTTTGTCGGTGACAATTTCTCTCGAACAGACCGAGTCAACACCAAACGCAACAGCCCCCCTCCCGTTGGTGAGTTCTTCTGGTACCGGAACTGATGCGTTAAAGGACAGCACGTTCGATGTGGTAAGAGATCCGTCTGGCTTTAGGTCAAGACTCGGAGTCGCGGTTAAGCTCCGATTGTAGAAGTCGACGACCTGAAATTGTGCACCGATATAGTCAACGTAATATCCGAACTCCTCGAGCACATAACGGCCCAGCTTTACGGCCTCAACCGATTGCGTTGTCACCTGATATTGTTGCCGAGCCTCACCAGTGTACAGAGTCCCCAACACGGAGGTATCAAACTCAAACCGATGGACCGGTGCCCTCCGTTCCTCTATGGTCGCCGGAATTTCCGTCATGTTCCCGTAGACGGTTGGGGGGGTGGTCGGCAGAAAATAACGGTACTGCCGTGTGGTCTGCGGAGTGGTTGCGATCGGAGCGCACGGGGAATCCGTCGTCGTGAGGCACCGGACCGATGCCTGGGCAGCCTCTTTGAGTGCGTTTCGGGTTCGCAGGAGCGCAGCCGTATCGACGAGTGCGGTGCTCCCGAGGATAAAAAGAGGAAGAACGAGGGCCATTTCAAAGAGCGCCATCCCACGAGGAGTCGCTGGTTTGAGGTATTCCCGAGCCGTTCGCCTCAAACCCACGGGTGGTGCTATCATCGTTTCTCGGGATGATTTTGCTCCAATTGAACGGAGGGAGAAACAGCTTGAACGATGACGGTGTCGCACGGCAGAACCTCGCACGTCAGAGTTGATTAGGCGATCAGGCAGGGATGCAGTTCGAGGATGTTTGAACCAGACAGGGATGGTATTCTTCCCGATTGTGGTCTCTCGCAAATGACCCCTATGGCGTGGCAAAGAGTATCGTAAAATGCCGGTCGTTGTTGCGGGCGAAGGAGTGTATGATTTCTAATTTGAACAGATCGCGACTGATATTTTGTGTTTTGTGGCTCTGGACGGGGGGAGTAGGGACCGTTCGGGGTGATGGACTGCTTGTCCACAGGGCGCTCGCGAACGATGAAGCTCCCCGCTCCTCCGCGCTGGATGCCTCCCGACCGCCCCTTTCAGTAGTTGCTTCTGTCCACCCGCTCGCGCTTTTGGCCAAGGAGGTCGGTGGAGAGGGGGTCGTGGTGACAACCCTTATCGGCGAGGGGATTGATCCGCATGATTTTGAGCCGACCCCGTCGGTGTTGCGGTCGCTTGTGGCCGCTGACCTCGTGGTGCTCAACGGGTCGGGAGTGGATGGATGGTCTCGGCGTGCGGCGGTCAAGGGGCGGGTCGTGGTGGCCGAAGAGGTTGCGGCGACGCTTGCCCGAGAGCAGGGGAGAGATGCACCGCGGACGGATGCGTCGTTGTGGCTCGACCCGATCGTGATGGCTCGCGTTGCCGGGCACATTGCCGAGGGTCTGTGCGCCCTTGAGGACGAGGAGCAATGCGAGATGGTGCGGGCACGGGCGCGGGAGGTCGCGTCACGTATCGTGGAGATTTCGGGGCAGGGATTGATTGCTCGAGAAAGTCCCCGTCGGCACATCATCTCGTATCATCGTGTCTGGGGGCAGCTTGCATCCCACCTCGGATTGTCAGAGATTGGGGGGTTCGCCGAGTGTGAAACAAAAGCTCGGAGCTGGGGATTGCTTCGGGACGCGCGAAGGGTCAAGGACGAGGAGGGGACAATCTCGCTGATTGTCGAGCCGCTCCATGTCAGTGCTCCAGAGGTTTCAAAGCTAGCCGATGAGCTGGGTTTGCGTCCCGTGGTTGTCGATTCCCTCGGGTGGCGGGCAGTTGATTACGAAACCTTTCTCACCGAGGCGATTCAGGGATTGCGGGGCGCGAGTCAATAAGCGGACGAGAAAAGAAACGAGGATCCATGACATCATCGACCGTTCGTGAAGCGGATACCGTCACCGAGACAACGTCGCGCGGAGTCGCTGTCGAATGCTTCAATGTGTCGGTGCGTCGCCTTGGCAAGGAGGTTCTGGACACCGTTTCGTTTCGGCTCGAGCCGGGAAGCCTGAATCTTCTTTTCGGTCCTAATGGCGGAGGGAAATCTACCCTCCTTCGGGTGCTTGTCGGGCTCGAACGGCGCGAGGGGGGGGCGGTGATTATCGGTGGAAAATCTCCGGAATCGTGCCGCGACATCGTTGGATACGTTCCTCAACGGGTCATCGCTCAGCCCCACATCCCCCTCTCGGTTGGGCACTCGGTGGTGATGGGACTAACTGGTATCGCGGGTCCGTTTCGGCGGATAGGGAGTGCAGAGCGGGCACGGGTCGGGGCCGTTCTTGAGGAGGTCGAGCTTGGCGGTCGCGAGGGTGATGATGTGCGGTCGCTTTCGGGGGGAGAGTTGCAGCGGGTCTATATCGCTCGCGCGCTGGTTCGCCATCCCCGTCTTCTGCTCCTTGATGAGGCAACCTCGGGAGTCGATGTCGGGGTGAAGGGATCACTGCTGTCGCTTCTCGAGCGATTGAAGGAGCGGATGACGATCCTGTTTGTAACGCACGACATGTCGGTTGTGAGCGATGCGGTTGATGCCGTTCTCTGTCTTCATCGGACCCTCGTTTCGCACGGTCGACCAGCAGAGGCGCTCTCTCCGGAGGCGATGGCACAGATGTACGGAGGTGATGCTCAACCGTTTATGCACTGTGATCTCTCGCATGGTGCAGGTACGTCGACTCACCATCCCCTTAGCCACCCTCCCCACGCGCATGAACACCATCATCACCTTCCGCATCGTCATGTCGATGCGGGAGTTTGCGGGCCAGGTCGAGATAAGACGGAAAAAAGATAAATCACGGCGAGTGAAGGAGCGACCCCTATGGTACTCGAGCTAATGAGCGACACCTACGTTGTGCGGGCGTGTCTTGTCGCGGCCGTTGCGGCGGTATTGTGCGCCGTTGTTGGGGTGTATGTTGTCGTGCGGGGCATCTCGTTTGCGGGGGATGGGTTATCGCATGCGTCGCTCGCGGGTGCGGGGATCGCGCAGCTCGTTGGCCTTCCACCCCTGTGGGGGGCGACCGGCTACGCCTGCCTTCTCGCGGCATCGATTTCGGTCCTCGGGAGTGGGGGAAAATTGAGAGAGGATGCGCGGCTGGCCGTATTGTTTACGGGCAGTATGGCCCTCGGATTTGTGCTTCTGAGCAAACAGCCAGGTGGCGCGCTCACCGGTGCCCTCTTTGGATCGTTACTTCCCCTCAGTTGGTACGACGTGGGGACAGTATCGGCGGTGGCTGCACCTCTGTTGCTCGCGATATCCCTTCTCCGCAAAGAATTGGTCCTTGTTGCGGTCGATGAAGAGTTCGCTGCGGTGACGGGGGTGCGCCCGCGGTGGTATCTTTTGATACTCGACCTTGCAATCGCGTGCACCGTGGTGATCGCATCAAAGGCCGTCGGAGTACTGCTTGTCTCTTCGCTTCTTGTGGTGCCACCCTCGATTGCGCTCGTAGCAGTCGCTGATATCGGGTCAGCGTTTGCCGTCTCAGCCGCGGTCGGGGTTGGGGTCTCGCTTGGTGGAGTGGTACTCTCGGTGTTGTGTGATACGCCGCCAGGTGCGACGATTGCGCTGGTCTCGGCGGTCGTTTTTGTCATTTATATGGGGCTTCATCGAGTCAGTGGTGCGCAGCGATAGCTGATTCTCAGAGGATTGGTCGCGAATGATGTTCAGCAGAGCATGGGCTGCGGATTGGATTGTGAGCGCTCAGGTACTTAGTTTTGTAAAATCTTTTACCGTCTGGTGATATAATAGCGGTGTGGTGCGAGGATATCAGCGCGACGGGGTATTGGTGAAGGAGAGGTGCTAATGAAGATTCTTGTTCCGATTAAACGGGTGCCTGATTATGCGGTGAAGGTGAAGGTTGCCGCGGATGGCTCGCGAATTGAAACCGATGGCATCAAGTGGATAGCAAATCCCTTCGATGAGATCGCGGTTGAAGAGGCGTTACGTCTTAAGGAAGCCGGCGTTGCGACCGAGGTCGTCGTTGTGACGATTGGCCCAGAGGCGGCGGAGCAGCAGCTCCGGTATGGCATGGCGATGGGTGCTGATAGCGGGCTTCATGTGGTTTTTAATGATGAGCTCGATTCTGATCTCGCCTCGCGAGTTCTGGCCGCTGTTGCAAGCCGTGGTGACTATCCTTTGATAATTCTCGGTAAGCAATCGATCGATTCCGATGCGAATCAGACCGGCCAGCTCCTCGCGATGCGGCTTAATCGGTCAATCGCGACCTTTGCATCGCGATTAACCGTGGAGGGGGGTGCCGCAGTGGTGACCCGCGAGGTTGATGGAGGCCTTGAGACGGTGCGAATACCCCTCCCCGCGGTGGTGACCACCGACCTGAGACTGAACGAACCTCGGTATGCATCGTTGCCCGGGATCATGAAAGCAAAGAAAAAACCGGTTGAGCAGCTCACGCTTGAGCAGCTCTCGGTGTCACCGACTACTGCGGTGCGGATACGCAGGCTCTCGCTCCCGCCAAAACGGGGTGCCGGGCGGAAAGTCGCCGATGTTGCTGAATTGGTGCGGGTTCTCCAGGAGGAGGCTAAGGTACTGTAGTTCCCCGTGCCGGAGGGGACACTCGCGGTGTCGCAAAAGGGTTTTGGGAATCGGCGGCAGTTGAGGGTGGCAGCGAAGCAAGATAATGAAGGGCATCAGCGAAGGGATTTTAAAAAGGGGAGAAAGGTCATGAGCACGATCGTAGTAGTGGGAGATATCGCCTCCCAGCCAGATGGCTCGACGATGATAAGCAAAAGCTCACTTTGTGCCATTCAGGCGGCGGGTGAGTTCGCGGCCACAACTGGTGGTGGTGCAGTGCATCTGCTTCTGATTGGTCAAGGGGCGCACAGTGCGGCGGCTCGATTGTCCGGTTCGACCGTCGCGAAGGTGTATTGGTATGATGCCCCTGCGGTCGCGCGATATCGCGCCCCCACCTATGCATCGGTCGTCGTCGCGGCGATGAAGCAGATCGGGGCTGATACCCTCTTCTGTGGTGCATCAAGCACGGGGAAAGATCTGGCCCCGTGTGTAGCGGCGCTCCTCGATGCAGGGCAGGCATCAGATATTATCGGGGTTAACCCCGATGGTACCCTGAGGCGCCCCATGTACGCCGGAGACGTCATCGCTGATGTTGAGATCACCACTGCAGCGAAGGTCGTCACAGTTCGCGCTTCCGCATTCGCACCTGCACCAACTTCAGGGGGTGCTGCGTTGGTAGAGGAGCTGCTCTCCGTCGGGGAACTTCCTGAACGGGGCGAGGTGGTCGGATACGAGCTTTCGGCCTCGGAACGACCTGAGCTTTCATCGGCTGCGGTTGTCGTCAGTGGCGGCCGCGCGGTGGGGTCTGCCGAGAATTTTGAAAAAGTCATCTACCCACTCGCCGATGTGCTCGGTGCCGCCGTTGGTGCCTCGCGAGCCGCCGTCGATTCCGGATATGCTCCGAACGACTGGCAGGTAGGGCAGACAGGTAAGGTAGTTGCCCCCCAGCTGTATGTCGCGGTCGGCATCTCGGGAGCGATCCAACACCTCGCGGGAATGAAAGATTCAAAGGTTATCGTTGCGATCAACAAAGATCCCGAGGCTCCGATATTCGAGGTAGCAACCTATGGCCTCGTCGCTGACCTCTTCGAAGCCACGCCCGCGCTGACCACTGCGATTCAGGGGGTCAAGGGTTAGGGCTGAAATGAGTGCGAACGTCTCGTGCGACCCGTGCCTGCACTGTGTTGACAGGGTCTTGGGACTGTCGCCTTACTCACCGTATGTGGATGCTACCTCGCGAGTCAAAGCGCTGAGAGGGCACCAGATGAGCACAGTCACGCCTCTCGCAACAGTCACGTCTTTCGTGACGAGCACGCCTCTCGTGTCGAAGATGGGTGGGGTTGAGGGCTCGAAAAATTATGCAAGAGATGGCTCATGAGCACAGCACCGACCATCGTTCCTGCGATGCCCCAAGCATTGCGCCGGTTTGCTCCCCGATTTTTTTTCAGCGCTCTCGCGGTAGTCTTTCTCATCGCGACTCCACTCACTCTTATCGGGTGTGGCGATCCACGCTCCCGCAACTCGGCCGTTGAGGTATCTTTCACTGCACCCGATGGTACCGAGCGCGGCGAGTTCGCGCTCGAAGTGGCCAATACCGAACCGCTTCGGCAACGAGGGCTGATGTTTCGCGATTCGCTTTCGCGAACAGGAGGAATGCTCTTTATTTTCGACCAAGAAGAACCCCGCGCTTTCTGGATGAAGAACACCAAAATTCCGCTGGACATGATTTTTATTAGTTCGGAGAGAAAGGTTCAGGGAATACTTCCCGGCGTCCCCCCCATGAACGAAGAACCCCGCGCAGTGCCAGGGGTAGCGAGTCGGTATGTGGTCGAGCTTGCCTCGGGTGTTGCAGCGGAACGGGGTATCGCGGTGGGAGATGTGGTTGCGTGGTGATAGAGGGGGGATTCTTTCTATTAATTCGTCGGGGGTGAGAGTCGCCCGTACGTGGGGCGAACTGGGGGGGCGACATCATTACCGGACCGATACCGACCTGAATCGGTCGACCAGCCCGATAGCCGGTGCGTGTCACCGCAGTTCGGCAGTGTTCTCGGCGAGGCCCCCAGGTCTCCCGTGACTCCCACCATCTCCGCCTCCACCGCCCTGAAAGCCGCATCTTCAGTCTCACTCGGAAAGTGGAACTCCTCGTGTCAGTTTTTTTTAACCAAAAACGGCTCACAGACAAAGCGCACTGCCCCTTCGTTTCTAGCCGCTAAACTACCGTGCCCCAATCGTGAGCATTGAATCGGACTGGACGGAGGGATACCTTAGAGGTTTTGAAATAAGGGGCTTTGGACGATGGCACCCTTGTCTCAGAAGTTGAGTCTCTCCGGGAAAAGCTCCGTTTGTATGCAACTGAGACCAGAGGCAAGGTATCTCGCGACTTCATCCCGTTGCTTCGGAGCTTATTCATCTCATACCGAGCATCTTTTTCGGCTGCCCTTCTGACAGTCCGGCATCGGTTAGTCGGCTGAGCGCCTCAGCGATGCCCTCGGGTCGTCGTCGCACATCACCTCGAGGGCTCAAAAACATAAAAGCCCTCGGTCGGTGGTTCCTCCAGAAAAACCATCGGCAGCGGGGGAGAGTGGGTGAGCGGAGCGATTAAATTGAATTTTTTTTCTGAAAAAAGATTCGTGCTTCCCGATAGTTGCAGTAGTTCGTGGAACCTCAGCTCCGCCCCCCTCTGCGTAGCGATACCCTTTTTTTCAATTTCTCCGAGCATCGGGCGATGAGCCTCAGCGTGTGGCTCAACGGGACCGTTTCTTGGCCTTTTGGTTTGAATTATATGGGAATGTGGTATCTTCGTGGGGTTCGGTTTATTAAAGGTTATGAGAACGATTGTCATCGCGCTTGTTGCGGCAGGGATCTTTATGATTCCGCAGCTTCCGGCGGTCGCTTTGCCAGCGGTGGCAGGGGCGGCTGCCCTTAATGTTGTCACCGTTCGTTACTTGAAGTCCGTTAATGACCTCCAGGCTGCCCTCAGGAGTGGAGGAAGGCTTTACGTGGTCGGCAATCCGGAGGGGATTCCGGAGTACCAGGCTCTTATCGCTCGGGCGCCGAATCTTGTGCTCGTGGTGGTCGAGGAATCGACCAACCATGCGAGGGATGCTGAGATCCTCGTGAGGGCGCTGCAAAACAGCGATCTTATCCGAAGAGGTATTATTGACCCCTTCACGCGGACTCCAAGCGGCTTTGCTGCTGTTCGTTACGACTTGATCGAGAATGGAAAGGGGCGTATGGATTTCCATACGGCTCCGCGGCTCCGTCAGGTTGGGTATTCAAACGAGCAAACCTTCGACGAGTACAGTGCGATTCGGAAGAAGGGCACGTCAGTACCAGAGGCACTTGCCGAAATCGGTGCCCGAATGCAGCAGGCGGTGGACGCTGATAACAAAGCGACCATCAGTGCTGCGGGGGCCAGAGTAAGCCAGGCACGACGAGCAGTTCAGGAGCTTCAGGATCGGATTAAGCGGGAGGGCTTCGTGCCACCCGGCTATTCTGATTCGGTCGTTGCTTCGTGGGCGAATCGTCTCGATGGGGCTCAACATCTCGTTAATGGCGCAGCGACAATTGAGGCAGCGTCTGCTGCGGGGCTTCCGATACATTGGGGCCCGGAAATTACCTCCATCAGTGCGACCACTGAGGCAGCTTCTGCTGCTGAAGCGGTCGAGAAGGAGGTGGCTCTTTATCGTGCGCCGTTGGATCGCGAGATTGCTGCCAGAGTTTTCTGGTTGTTTGTATCTCGCGCGCTTCTCGCCAGCCTCGCTGCAGGTGTTTTGGTCTCTGCGGCTCTTACCCGACAGCTTCGCCTCACGGCGAGTGCTGAGGTGGCAGCAAAAAGGGAGGACATCGATAGCGCTGTCAAGAGGATCATGGAGCTCCTCGAGCAGTCAACCTTTGTGGCTCTCAGTGCCACGGGAAGGCAAAAGGCAGAGGCCGAAAAGTTGCGCCATCTTACGGACCAGCTTCTCGAACAGACGGTGGCGCTGCAAAAGTACCTGCAGGTGGCTACTGCTGTTCTCGATGCCCGCGGTTTGGGTTGGGTGCAACATCACCTCCTTCCGTTCGGTCCGCGATACGTCGCGCGTCTGACGGCGGGTGAGGTGTCCCTGACGGTCTCTCGAGAGGAGATTCAGCGTCTCCTGATGACCTCTTCTGGTCTAAACTCGGGGTATGAGGTCGCGATCGGGAGTGCTGAAGATCGCCAACTGTCGATCACTGAATTGATTGAGGCGGTCCAGGTGAGCTTTCGAGAAGCTGATACGCTTATGAAGCGTCTCGCTCAGGCCGAACGTGAGCTCGAGGCTGGAATTCGCTCCTGCGAAAGCAAGGCGCATACTCTGCAAACGGCTGCCAAGCTGCAAGCTGGGTCGGGTGATGGCCTTTTCTCAGGTGTCGCCGTGGAAGAATCCATTCTTCCCGCAGTGCTTCACCCCGAATCAGGCCACCTCGCCGCCGCCAATCGGGCACGAGAGGCGAATAATGCGCTCGGCGCATTTGAGGAGCACCTTGAACCAGCTGCTCGGATTATCAGCGATGGCGCAAAGGCCATTGTCTTAGCCCAGTGTGCCGCGAAATCGCTCATTCCGGCGATGGAGCAAACTATCAACGAGCTTGCTTCTCCAGAGAGTGGCATTTCCGCTGATTGGGTGGTCAAGGCTGTTCGGGCTCAGTCCGAAGGACTTGCATCGTTAGTGCGGCGTGCTCCCCAAGAGTCGATCCAGCACTCCCTCGAGCATCTCAGGGAGGATATGGAGCGACTCATTGACTCCCTTGCGACAGCGAGGCGGATCAATGGTCGACGGCTCGGAGCTTGGCCAACGACCCTCAAGGAAAAGAGGACGCGGGTGGTTGAGGCTGCAGAGAGTATCTTTGCATGGCTCAATACGCATGGATTCTTCCCTTCGGGTAATCCCGAGCTTGTGCTTCGGGAGCCAGAGATCGGTCCTCGGCTTCTTTTGGATGAAATAGCTCGTCTCATTGACGAGGTTTGTCAGCCATTGGGCTCTGGAGACGTCGATAGCATCGTGTCAATCGAAGCACAGGTGGAGGAGCTATTCGCTCAAACCGATGCCCTAGTGGCTGAGGCTGAGGGAGTGGTTTCAACCTACGATGACGCGGCGACGCGGCTTCGTAATTCGATT
>OMIW01000113.1 GCA_900299205.1 Pseudomonadota bacterium | reverse complement strand
GATGTATGTTGACTGGGGTGTTGAGTGATGGTTTCCAAGCCTCTATTGAGGAGGCTGCTACCCAACTTCGTTGTATGCTCGATGGTGATCAGATTTATCTGGTGACCGCCATGTTACGTGAGATAGCTCTTGCTGAGGTTGGAATCGAGCCGAGAGAGCAGGAAGTGCTTCATCGAGTAAGGAAGCTTCTTGAAGGATAGGCCGATAGGGGATGGAGAAACGGGCATCTTTTCGCGGCATGTGTGCCGCCGCGTTAAGGGACGCTGGTGAGGCATGATGTGCAGATTGCCGCGGGCGAGGAGCAGCTAGAGATTCCTCCACGCATCAGGGTCAAGGTTGAGGAGGCGGAGCGCTTCTATCAGCTCAGCAAGCTCATGAGGCCCTCGAATGCCCTGAATAATAAGTTCATTTCCCTCATTAGCCGCTGTACCTAACTCTATTGAACCAAAATTAAAAATGCGGCCCCAGAACGACTGGTAAACAGTTATTCCTTTGATGTCAGCATACCGAATAGAGGGGTTTTTATAGCAAAGGGATAATCGACCCTCTTCGCGATAGATATTGGTGCTGTCGAAGATGTAAGCGTTATTAAATCGGAAATGAACGATTGACAGGAAGAATCCAAGGGGAATGAGCCCTGCCCAGCGGATGACGTTGGGGGCGCAGCTGGCTGAACTATCTCCGCCACACAGTCTGACCGCGATAGTTAAAACGGCTGCGGTGGTTACGACAAGCCAAAGAAAGGATCCAACTCGGCCAAAGAGGGAAGGAAAGGTTCGCAGAACGAAGGGGTTGCTCGGAGAGCGACTGGTGACTTGCTGAGTTACCTTGTCAACGGGTGGATAAAACACGAAGAACTCCAATACTTGCTCGGAAATAGACACCATCAAAACATGATCGTTGCTACGAATCAGTGCCTATTTCGGCGAATTTAAGCGCCTTTTAGCCAATCTCGCGGATTACGTAATGCCTCGATCAGTCTCGCCTCTCGGGAGCCTACCTGAGGCTCATATCCGTACGACCATTGCGCCCGGGGCGGGAGGGAAGCGAGGATGGATTCCGTCCTGCCACCTGTTTGTAACCCGAACTGGGTGCCTCTGTCATGAAGAAGATTAAACTCAACGTACCGTCCGCGACGAATCTCCTGGAAGAGTCGCTCATCATCTCCCCACGAAATACCCTTTCTTTTTTCAACGATCGGGATATAGCATCCTGCAAGCTCCCGTCCGAGAAGCTCGGTAAGACGAGCACCATCGAGGAGGTCGTCCAAAGAATCCCGACCTATGTAATCGTAAAATATTCCCCCGATGCCCCGTGCCTCTCTCCTGTGAGGTAGGTAAAAGTATTCGTCACACCATTTTCTCAACGATTGATACCATCCGGGTCGGGTTGACTCACAGATGTCGTGGAGGTGCCGATGAAAGAGTTGAGCATCATCCTCGAATAGGTAATAAGGGGTCAGGTCGGCGCCTCCGCCGAACCATGTTTTGTTCCCTACCGTCAGAAGCCGAACATTGGCGTGCGTGGTGGGGATCATCGGTGACAAGGGGTGAACGATGACGGAGACCCCATCCGCCGCAAAGGAAGTTTCGCAAGGGGAGCCGATAAGCTTTTCGCTCATCGCAGGCGGGAGCAGGCCCCGCACTGAACTGAGTGCAACGACGGCATGTTCAAAAACGGCACCTCCACTGAGGACCCGAGTGGTTCCTTGGCCCTCAGTGATGACCTGCTCCTTCTCTCGAACCCAATCGTCTTGGGAGAACCGGCATTCAGGCTCGATTTGCTCCAAGGCTTCGCAGTAACGCGACTGGACCTCACGAAAGACCGTCTGGAAATAGTTCCGCAGTTTTGAGCCGCCCGAGGCGACCAAGGGGGCGTAATCAGAAGAAAAGTGTCCTCGAGGCTGAACGGTTGTCTTATCGGGAACAAACTCAGGGAAGTCAGCGGTAGGTGGCTCGGTAGCCTCATGGTTGAGGGGTAGGCGCGCCATGGCAAGATCCTTGCAAATCCGACTATACCCCCGTCGGCAATACCGAATGAATTGGCGATGCAATCAGCGCCTTGGTAATGGCGGGGGGCTGCGCCGTCACGAAAAAGGGTGAGAGGTCCTGGGGTCGTGACGATAGTAGGCCCGCTCCACAGGAGCTAAGTTCACCATAAGACGACACAAAGACCGGAAGTATTATAACCGGTCGCAGAAGTGCCAGCAAGTTGACAGATGTCCGGTAGAAGCACCGGTCGATTGACGGGAGAAGACGATTCACATGGGTTCGCCGACGACTATTTCCATGCTGAGCCTCGGAGCGGATATCGCTCTTATGGGGTCAATTCTTCTGTTTGTCCATCGAGTTCTTCGAAATCGAACCAACCCTCGGGGCCTTCGACAGCTTGGCGAGCTTGAGGGAACTATTCGCAGTTTAATTCGCGAGGCTGAGGGGGCGGGAAAATCGTTGAATGATCAATTGATCCGACGACAAGAATCGCTTGAAAAGCTGTTGTTTGATCTCGAATCGTGCGAAAAGCGGATTCATCGGGTGCAGTCGCGCGCTGAGGAGACCCGAGGGGGTGTTGATGTCGCAATGGCAAAAGTGCAAAAAGCGCTCGACGCCCTTAATGCCGCACTGAATCGATATCAGACCCGTGAACATCAACTTCGCAATCTTGAGGAGTCCAACGCTTTACCCAGTCGCGCGAGCGATGCGTCTCAGAAGGTAAACACAATTCCGGCGAGTGATGAGCAGTCCCAATCGTCGGAGGGTAAACGCGACGGGAGCAACCTCAGCCGCCACTGGTTTGAGGAACCTGAAGGTGTGGCTCGGGCGATTAAAACGGTCTCGGCCCACAGGAGTAGTGTTCGCGCAAACTCAGAAAGTAACGAGAGCGCATTCCAGGAACAGATTGCGCGAAAACCCCCTGTCGCGTCGAAAGAAAAATCAATTTCCTCACTCAGTGAAGAGGTAGGTCGCACCTCGGAGAACCAGCCGGAGCGTCGGGCTCTTGAGCGGGTAGCGGCCTCTTCATTGCTTGATCAGATCTCAATCGACAGAACTGAAAATCCCGCACCTAGCGGTTTCCGCGAGAGCTTACCTCTGGAGGACGGACGTAATGAGCAGCAATCCGCAGGGGGAAATCTGGTCAAAAGGAGTGTGCTGCCCGCTGATCAGGTTCGACTTCTCCTTGCTGCGGCGCACAAGAGAAGAGAGGTGCAGTCATCAGCAGACGGTCGATCGGTATTGCGATCTTCGATTGACCCGAGACTGGGAGTCCTCGGAGGGTTGCGACGTTCGCGGTAAATAGCTGAGGTGCACGTCGTTCGATGATGATATTCGGGAGGGAGGGGTACGATGGACTCGGGAACGTACGTTGCAGCGTCAGGGGGGCTTTATCAAATTCGGCGGCTCGATGCGGTCGCGAACAATCTCGCGAATGTTTCGACGACGGGGTTCAAGAAAGAGGTGTTATCGGGTGAAACTCAAAAATTTGATGAGACTCTCGCGGCAGCTGCGAGTCCGGCTGATCCATTCGCGGCGCGGGATCAAGAACGTGTAACTGCGGTTACCCATATCGAGAGCGTGACCGATTTTTCTCCCGGTTCCCTTCTGAGGACCGGAAATCCGCTGAATGTTGCGCTGAGAGGGATGAATCAATTTTTTTCAATAAACACGCCAAATGGGGTCCGGTATACCCGTGCGGGAGATTTCACCCTTTCCGCTGATGGCCGCCTGGTCACATCCGAGGGGTTTGAGGTCGTCGGCGATAGTGGTCCGATTGTTACGACGGGTGCTGATGCTGAAATATCCGCTTCTGGTCAGGTGACGTCGGGGCGGGTTCCGGTCGGGGCAATCCGAGTTGTCACAGTAAACGACCTGAATCAGCTGGTTCCTGAGGGGGCCGCGCGGTTTAATCTTTCCGAGACGGGATCGGCGACACCGGTCGAGCCAGACCTCATTACGCAAACGGTTGAAGGGGCAAACGTCTCTGTTGTGTCTGGTATGGTTGAGCTAATAGCGGCGCACCGAGCCTTTGAAGCTTACACCAAGATGACTCAATCGATAGATCAAATGAACGAGGGAGCCATCAATCAGGTATCTCGAAGTGAGTAATAAAGCATAAGCGCAAAGATAATCTTCGTAGCGCAGTAAGGCTAAGTCGACGATCTCATCGGCTCCTACCACTCCCACTTCGGCCTCATTCTTGCTTTGTCATTGGAGGGACTCTCTCTGTCTGAAGTGCATCACGCTACTTCGGAGGGGGGCACACGGTAAAAAGCAAAGAAGACCAACATGATCCGAGCACTCTACACCGCAGCCACCGGGATGAACGCCCAGGAAACGAATATTGACGTCATCGCCAACAATCTGGCGAACGTCAACACGACCGGTTTCAAAAAGGGGAGAGCTGCATTTCAAGATCTAATGTACCAGTATCAAACCGAACCGGGGGCCCAGAGCTCTCAGACATCGGTGAATCCGAGCGGTGTTCAGATAGGGCTCGGGGTCAAAACCATCGCGGTTCAAAAGATGTTCGGTCAGGGAGACTCTGTCAATACAGGGGCACCTCTTGATGTCGCTATCGAGGGAGATGGTTTTTTTCAGGTAATAAAACCTGATGGGACATTCGCATATACCCGTTCTGGATCATTTCAACTCGATCAAAATGGGAGTTTGGTCACGTCAGATGGATATCAGGTCGGGCCCGGAATAACGATACCCAATGATGCTCAGGCGATTACCATCGGGGAGGATGGGACGGTTAGTGTTCGTCAGCCTGGAAACGCTGCCGCGCAGGCCGTCGGTCAGTTAACGGCAGTAAGGTTCCCCAATAATGCGGGGCTGCGGGCGGTTGGCAGAAACCAATTTGAAGAGACGGTATCCTCTGGGGCTCCGATAATCGCTCTTTTTCAGCAGCCTGGTTTTGGCCGATTAAATCAGGGATTCCTTGAGAGTAGTAATGTGAGTGTCGTCAGTGAAGTTGTGAATATGATAACGGCGCAGCGCGCGTATGAGGCGAATTCAAAGGGCATAAGCACCTCCGATGAGATGCTCAGTCTCGCGATCAATATGAAGCGTTGATGATTTGAGGAGCGGCATATGGGGATATTTCTCTCGGAGAGCCGAGCAGTGCGAGTTGTGACCCTTTTCTCCATTCTTGCTCTCCTGTTCGCCTTTGAAGCTCACTCGGAAACCTTCCCGATTACTCTTCGGGTTCGAGCTTCGAGCACAGTAATGGGAGCGGTGGTCACGTTGGGTGACATCGGCATAGTTGAGAGCTCGAGCGAAATTAACGATGAAAAGGCAGTCGCGCTCAAGCGGGTGATCCTTATACCCCACCTGCGACCGGGTCAGGAGAGCGATCTCAGTGCATATCAACTCCTCGAGCAGCTTCGCGGAGCAGCTTTCGAGTCGGGCTCTATCGGTTATTCGATACCGGAACGGGTCACTATCAAACGGGCAGGGAGAGATATCGGGCAGAGCGAGCTCCAAAACGTGCTCGATGAATATCTTCGAGGGAGTGGACGGGAGGCCCGAGTGAGGAGTTTCTCCCACGATGGTAACGGTCGGCTTTTTGTCGGACCAGCCACGATGAGAGTCCTATCGGTTGAGAGACAACGGGTCGGTCTGAGCAGAATAATCGTCGAGGCCCGATCAGAATCGGGAGAGGTTGAACAGCTTACCCTTGTCGGGACGCTCGATGAGTTTATGTATATGCCGGTTGCAAGTCGGCAGCTTTCGGTGGGGAACGTGGTTTCTTTTGAGGATGTGGTAATGGCTCGACTCGACACCAAAAGTCTTCCCCGGGACGTCGCATCAACACGAGATGGCATAGTCGGTCATGCGGTTAAAAGAACGCTCTCAACGGGGGACTTTTTCCGGTCTCCGGATCTTGTCCTTCCTCACGATATTACAGCCGGCTCATCGGTAACGATTAAGTTTAGTGGTCGTGGATTCACTGCAACGGCAACGGGGAGCGCACTCGAGGGTGGGCGACGAGGGGGTAAGATACGCGTTCGGAATGAGATATCAAAGCGGATTTTACAGGGTACGATCGTTGAGCCTGGTTTGGTGGAGGTCCAATAGATGGCAAGCGAGCGATTTAGCGGTCGTTTGGGATGGTTTAGTTTTCTGAGTATGGTAGCACTCGGCTGCACGTCCTCCTCACCGATCCCGCCCAGAGTCCCTGCAATAGAGTATACCCGAGCCCTTCTCAGGCCTGAGGGCGTTACAGCCTCAGGTGGTGAGTCTCCAGACGGACCTCGTGCTCATCTTCATCTTGTTGAGGGTGAAAGATCGGCTGTGGATTCTCTCGAGCGAGTTCCCGATTTGGTTCCACTCCAGCCATCCTATCGTGGGCCCCTTCGCGACGGTGAGGTATCGGCCAACCCATCCCTCTGGCGGGAGGGGGAGGGCGCAACCTCGCTTTTTCATGACTTTCGGGCATTTCAGCCGATGGACCTCGTTACGGTCCTGGTAACTGAAGTTACGGAAGGACGAAAACAGGCAGACACTCGGGTCAATTCTCAATCGAGTATAACCGCTGAGATAGCTGCATTTCTTGGTCTTGAGA
The DNA here is from genome assembly GCA_900299205.1 of Pseudomonadota bacterium. Taxonomy (GTDB): domain Bacteria; phylum Bdellovibrionota_C; class UBA2361; order UBA2361; family OMIW01; genus OMIW01. The sequence continues at coordinate 4,141 of OMIW01000113.1, read as the reverse complement.
AATCGGTACCCCGCTCAAATCCCGATGTCGATCCGACGGCTCTCATCGATGCGACTACAGCCACGCAAGTTGAGGGACGAGGAGAGACGCTGCGGAGAGGGCAATTAAGGGGAACTATTTCGTGTATGGTTCAGGAGGTTCTTCCGTCCGGTATCTTACGGATTCAGGGAGAGAAGATAATTGCGGTCAATGACGAAGAGCAGATTATGGTTATGTCAGGACTCGTTCGTCCCCGTGATGTGAACTCTCGTAATGAGGTGGACTCCGCAAAGGTTGCCAATATGCGTATCGACTACTACGGCAAAGGAACGATTGGTTTGATTCAGTCTCCGGGATGGCTGATGAGAGCGCTGATGAAATTGTGGCCGTTCTAAGAGTGACCGAGGGAACCTATGAATATAAGGTTAAAGCAGCCTACAAAGCGGAGGGATGACGCCCTGAGTTGGTCCGATTGGTCCGTCCTGTGTTTGATTAATATCGCTCTCGTCTTTGCGATTTCATCTTCAGCAAAAGCGGCTCGTCTGAAAGACATGGCTGATATTGAGGGAGTTCGAGGAAATCAGCTTTTCGGGTATGGACTCGTCGTCGGTCTCAACGGGACCGGTGATGGTCGGAGCGTCGAATTTACAACGAAAGGTTTGAGCAACATGCTTGAGAAGGTTGGTATTCGGGTCGATTCTCAAGATATTAAGGTGAAGAATGTAGCGGCGGTTCTTGTTACTGCCACTCTACCTCCGTTCTCACGACCGGGAAGCAAGCTGGATGTGACTCTCTCCTCGATGGGTGATGCCAAAAGTCTTCAAGGAGGTACTCTGCTCTTCACTCCACTGAGAGGGGCTGATGGGAATGTGTATGCAATCGGTCAGGGGGCGGTCGCGATTGGTGGGTTTACAATCGAAGGGGGAGGAGATGCTGCAGTAAGGAACCATCCCACCGTCGGGGTTATTACCGGGGGAGCGACGATCGAGCGATCCATATCGGTTGATATCTTTCGGAGTCACTCGGTACGGGTTGTTCTCCGAGAGCCAGACTTCACGACCATGAAAAGGGTTGTATTAGCACTCAACTATCGACTCGGAGCTCCCCTGGCGGTAGCCCGTGATTCAGGTGTTGTGGAGGTGTCGCTTCCCACACATCTGATGCAGGATCCGATTGGAGCCGTTTCGTTCATAGAACAAACCGAAGTCGAGCAGGATATTGGGGCAAAGATAGTGGTAAACGAGCGGACTGGCACCATTATTATGGGAGACGATCTTCGTCTGAGTCCCGTTGCCCTTGCTCATGGGAACCTCAGTATCTCTATTAGAAATGATGTGCAGGTTTCACAACCACAAGCACCCGCAGGAGGTGGTCAGACTGCTGTTGTGACCAACGGCGAATTAGAGGTCGGTGAGGAGAAGCGACGCCTCGAATTGGTAGGGGGCGAGGCGACCCTCGGGGAGCTGGTGAAAGGTCTAAACGCCATCGGTGCGACTCCCCGAGATCTGATATCAATATTTGCTGCTCTCAAAAAAGCGGGGGCTTTACACGCAGACATGATAGTGATGTGAGGGGAATGATGAAGACATCTCCACTTTCAGGAGGATTGCTCAACGACGGACTCCCAAGCTTGGAGATGCCACTCGGCGTTGATAAAGGTCAATCATTCTCAATCGGTTCAACGCCTTCCGATTCACCTGAGAGGATTAACAAGGCAGCAGAGGAATTTGAGGCACTTCTGCTTCAGCAAATGTTTGATGTGATGTGGAGCTCCGTTCCGAATGGAGGGCTTCTTGAGGGAGGGAATGAGGCGGAGTTTTATCGGGATATGCTTAATCAGGAGCTTTCGAAGGAAATAGCGCATTCCCAAAGTATTGGTCTCAAAAAGGCTTTTGCAGACGATATGGTCAGGACGGCTGAGCGAGAGCGGAAGGTCGATGAGGTCGTGTAGGCTTTTGAAGTATGTGGTACGTTGATCCTTGTGGAAAGAGGGTGGGAGAATCTTACGGGAGAACCAATGAAGATAAATGACAAACGGATACCTCCCATCGGTGGGGGGGCTGATGGTTTGAGGCGACGCAATGATGATGCTGGTCGCCTTAAAGAGAGTTCCAGCGCTCCGAAAGATAAAATTAGTGCGGTAGGTTTAGAGCAAACAGTAGCGGATGCTGCCGTCGATTTTATGAAGGTCCGAAGAGCAAAGGTCACGGCAATCGCCGAGCAAGTAAAATCGGGAAACTATTTTTCCTCGCGACCCGACCTTCCCTCTAAAATCGCGGAAGGACTCTCAGAGGAGGTCACTTTGCTCCAAGATCTGCAGCGAGCTCGGGTATAGTCCGATTTTATTTCGCTGTTGGAGAAATGGCTGGAAAGACGAGATGGCAATATCTCAATGGTATCGAGTGCCGGGGGAAGCGTGGTACTCAAAGCGATTTTATGCGGAGGTTGCGCTTCGTTGGACAGGGATAAATGGATTGTACCTATTTCTCCTTTCTGGGGTTTTTGTCCTTCTCTACAGTATCGTTTTCAAGCTCACTTTCGCAGATGGAGCCGGGCAATACGGTCTTGAGCTAAGTCGCGGTTTCAGCTACGCCGTTTTCAAAGGTTTGATTCGGTCGACCATCTATAGTTATATCTGGATTGCTTCAATAATTCTCATATTCGTCTTTTATCTGCTTGCGCTGCTCCTCTGCCTACTCCTCTCGATGGCAGGCATCGTTATTTGCTCCCTCCTTAACGCCGAACTTCCCTTCCCCGCCATCTTTCGGATCTCTGCGATTGCTCTTACTCCCCCACTTATCCTCCTTACCCCGCCACCCCTCTTCATCTTCTGGATGATAGCATTCCCCGTATCCCCTTTGCTTCTCTTGCTGATTCTCATGCCAATCGGATACCTCGTTTTTGGGATTGTTTCGGCCAAAAATCTCGCATCATCGGGCGATTTAGCATCCCGTTCTCAATGGTGATGGTGTCTCGAAACGATAGGCGGACTTTTTGCAAATATCGTCGGATGAGCGGGTTCATTCCGTGTAATGCGGAAAAAAATACCGAATGAGGGGAGTGCCGAATTTGAGAGGTGCCTGGTCATGGATGGTACAAGTGTGTTGAATCAGCCATTTACGCCTATGAGACGGTTCTCTCCCCTTTCCCTCTCGGTGCGGCACCTTTCTTGCTGTAAACCTAAGACTTGTTGTTGAGGTGTATCGCCTCGTGGGGCGCGCCTAAGCGCGCGAGCTTGTCCGTGGCCACGTCCTTAATCGCTCTCGATTGATACTCACTCGTGAGTTGATTCGAGAAGGACGCCACCTCACGGATTGTTCGATGCTACATCTAAAGCGTGCCCCTTTCTCCTCGTTATGATTCGCTCTGCCGAGTAAGTAGGGGGCTCTCAGGAAAGGGGACATGTTACATTCTCAGTTTTTAGAATCAATCGAGCGCTTAATTTCAAACCAAATAAAGCTCTCGAACTCGTTGATGGAGGTCACGACAGCTGAGTACGCTGCCGTGCTATCTCTCGATAGCAGCCATCTCCTTGCGGCATCACAATCGCGAGTCGCCCTTTTTGAACAGCTACAAATTGCTGAGGAGGCCAGGCGTGCACTCATAGAGAAGGAGATTGGCGAGACTAAGGAGCCGCTTCAGCGGTGGCTTCTCCGTGTACCCCTCGGTCCCGGGGTAACTGCGGCAGATAGGGCAAGAATCGTACTTCTTGTTCGCACTCTTCGAAATCGGATGGTCGAGGTCCGCACCTTATCAGCTCAGCTTCAGAGCTTGTCGGGCTTCAGTTTAGAGGTGGTCAACGGTTGTCTCTCGCTGTTTCATGCGGCGAAACAGATCCGGAATCAGGTCTACAGCGCCCGAGGCATCATCTCAGAGAAGTCAATACCTCGATACTCTCGCGCAGAACTGACTATCCGGCAGGCGTAGGTATTGAGGGGAGCGATTAAACTTCCGTGGTGATAAGGCTTTCATCGAGACGCAGGGGGCAATGAATCAGTATGGTTAATTATGGGGCGAAAATCCTGAACACCGCATCAGGTGCGCTGAGTGCCCATCAGGCACTCATCAGTGTGCTCTCAAATAATATCGCGAATGTAAACACTCCTGGTTACGTGCGACGTTCAGTTTCGCTTGAAACGAGAGCTGGAATTTCCCGTGAGTC
>OMIW01000112.1 GCA_900299205.1 Pseudomonadota bacterium | reverse complement strand
GCCGAAAACGCGTGTCGGCAAATGGGGGAGGCACAGGAAGGCCCCGACGCTCGAAGTAGGAATCGGGAGCGTACCAAAGAGGAGACTCTTGCTTTAACTCTATCGACACTCGCGATTTCGCCCCTACGCGAACTGGCAAGCCCTCTGCGTGAGATGCTGCGGGAAGCGACATGCGTTCTGCACCTTCAACCGGGATGACGACCGGGTTCGCTCCAAGACCACGGACGGTTATCGTTCCAGCGGAGCGATTGATGGAGATCCGCACCCGATTTTGGGGGATTCGAGGATCGGCGATCCCTGAGCGAAATGTTGATATTCGTTTGAAGGGGACGAAGGTTCTGAATACGTCGGGTGTAAAGGAAATTGGTGGCGGGCTTTTCACCTCCCGAAATAGTGCAATAGACCCGTCGGCAAGCCATGAGGTCTGCGAAGGAGGCTGAAAGGCCGATCCGCAAGCTGAGAGGATGACGGAATTCGTTAATAATAAAATACTGTTTGTGACATATCGTTTGCTCATTCGCGCACCTGTCAGACCCCTCGAGGGGGAGGGAAAAGAGAGAGTTTTAATCGCAAAAATAGCGAGTTATCGACTTCTGCTGTGATTATGCGATGAGGGCCGTTCGAGGGGAAGAGGTGGAATGTTTAAATTTCTCTGTACGGTTTCTCTTGCGTCCTCCGTTTATATCGCTCTAATTGAAGGTGAGGGCAAGAAGAAGTAAGCCTATGGTCCGGGTACCCCCGGACGTCTTTCTCCGACCCTACCATTAGATGAAAGGAAGGGTAAAAAGGGGGGAGACTTTGGCTTTTGTCAGCTCGACTCGGTTTAATGCGTGCGTCGTCGAAGAATTGGGTTTCTCGGAGAGGCATGGAGGAACCGGGGGAGCTGTGGAAGGGCTTGGGAAAAAGGGGGTGCTCTGTGTTCTTCTCCGGTGCTTGCGTACCGGGGCACTGGAGGCGGTCGGTGGCTCGTTATTTTTGAGTGCCATCGTCGATACACCGCTTCGGACTCTTGTGAGTCTCGAAGTGGGGAGAGGAATACAAAGAGAGGTCGACGTAGTTTTTTTGTTTGAGAAGGCGACCCCCGGGAAAGAAAAACAATTATGAGGTGCATCTCCCCGGCCGGTACAGGCAAGGGTGTGGTAGATAAGGTCGTAGGAAGTGCGCGACCTTTTTCTCGGGGGATGCCGTTAGGGAGCAGCGTATGACTATGCGATGTGCTCTCTCCCTGTTGGTGTTGCTTGGCGCTTGTACTTTGCCAAGTCATCAGATGAAAAAAGGGGGAGAAGCGGGAGCCGGATTCAGTGGCCCCGTGATGGCGGTAAGTCAGAATCAAGAGGCGGGGACATGTGGCGGAGTATTGGCAGGCTCTGCGGTGAGCGTGCCTGGGTCCTCTCTGTCGGGGGTGAATGAGACGAAGCAGGGGGCCAGAGGTGCTGCGAAGCTGCCGAAGCCCGAATTGCCCGTTACACCGGAGGTCCAGCGGGAATTGCGACGATTTACGGAGCGGGATCGCTCGTTTATCGTGACGAGTCTCCGCTCGCGGGAAAAATTCTACGACGAAATTCGTGCCGAATTTCGGAAGGAAGGGGTCCCCGAGGAGCTGCTGAATGTTGCGGCCATAGAGAGTCGCTTTACTCCAAACGCTCTGAGCCCGCGGGGGGCGCGTGGAATGTGGCAGTTTATTCGCTCCACAGCTCACCTTTATGGGCTAAAGACGGTAGGTCGTCGCGATGAGCGATTGGACCCCGTCCGTTCAGCGCAGGCAGCCGCCCGCCATCTCAAGGATCTCTACAATTCCCTGGGCGATTGGTTTCTGGCGTTGGCAGCTTACAATGCGGGGCTTGGGAGCGTGACTAAGGCGCTCTCGCGGAGTGAGGTGGCCGACTTCTGGTCTTTGGCTCGCGCAGGCAAGCTTCGACGGGAGACGGCTGAGTACGTTCCGCGCTTCATCGCGGTGACTCTCATCATCAAGGACCTCGAGAAGTACGGCTTTGAAAAGGCGACCACGGGGTTGGGATGACGTTGCCGAGGGGTGCAGGAGCTCATGACGGGTCAGGGGGTTGAGAACGGAAGAGGGGCGCGACGAGTGCCGCCGGTGAGGGTAGGGCAGGGCTTTGATGTCCACCGACTTGTGCCGGGCCGGCCACTCTGGCTCGGGGGGGTTGAGATTCCCCACGACCGTGGGTTGGAGGGCCATTCTGATGCGGATGTCCTCCTTCATGCCATAATGGATGCCATGCTCGGGGCTGCGGGGCTACCTGATATCGGGGTCTTTTTCCCGAACACGGACCCGAATTTTAAAGACATTTCGAGTCGAGAGCTCCTCGCTCGTGTCGGAAGGGAGGTGCGTCGCGCCGGCTTCGAGCTTGGAAATCTCGATGCGACCGTGCTCGCCGAGGTGCCAAGGGTCGGACCGTTTGTCGCTTCGATGAAGGAAGTTATTGCTAAGATACTCGAGATTGAACCGCATCAGATAGGAATCAAGGCGACAACGATGGAGCGGCTTGGCTCTGTGGGACGGCGCGAGGGAATTGCGGCGATGGCGGTCGCCCTTCTGTTCGACGGGGATGAGGCAGCTTGACTTTTGGGGGGGAGTTGTTCACTCTTCGTCGGCAACTAAGATACGCTTGCAATTCAGGGCAGGTGGGGCGGTTTGAGCCGAATAGTGAAATTCTCAACGACGGAGAGAGCTAGCCGCTCAGTATGGATTCACGACGCAGGATTCGAGGTAACGCATGAAAAAAGATATTCACCCCCAGTACTATCAAGCGAAGGTATTTTGTGCGGGTTGCAGAACAACATTCACGATTGGTTCGACGGTTCCCGAGGTCAACGTAACGGTCTGTTCAGCGTGCCATCCCTTCTACACTGGCAAGCAGACCCTTGTTGACTCTGAAGGCCGGGTCGAGCGCTTCCGCCGAAAGTATGGCAAAGTATCGAGCGATGTTTCGGTGGCTCCGGAGACGTCCTCCGGCGTGGCGTAAGCAGACTCTCTTTGATAATCCCCGGTGCCCTCGGTGTTGCACATCTAATGGGGGCAGTCGGAAATTTTCATATCGTCATTCTTTTTCGAGGGCACTGTGCTCCGACGCTCAAGATCTGACGGGCAGGGGATGCTTCGTTCGGTTTTATCGGATTTCCTGCGAAGGGTTACCGTGGTGCTCGTTGTCGGGGGGCTTTCGACGGGCGTCCTCTCGTGCAGTCCGGGTTCGGGGGTTGCGCCCGGGGGCGCTTTGCCGCAGGTGTTGGTAACCTCTCGTGAGGGCACGGAGGTTCGACTCACGGACATAATCGGGGGCAGGCCGACCGTCCTAAATCTGTGGGCTTCTTGGTGTGACCCGTGCATTGCGGAGCTTCCAGCTCTTGCCCGGCTCCGAGATGCTCTTGAGCGAGATGGCATACAGGTTGTTGGAATCGGTATTCAGGACGACCCTGCCGAACTTGAGCGGGTATTTCGGCAAGCAGGGGCATCCTTCCCCCTTTACTTCGATAAGAATGGCCAGGTGTCGTCTCGATTGAAGGTCGCTGGAGTACCCGAGACCTTCCTCATCGACTCGCAGGGAAAATTTCTCCTCTTCGATGACCCCGGGCAGGGGCCCACGGTGCGACTCATGGGGCCACGCGACTGGGATAACCCAGCGTTTATCCGCCGGGTGCGGTCTGCGCTCGCTCCTCGGCCTGAGCGCACTTCCCCCTAGGGGATCGAGCACGACCGGAGCCTTTTATGATCCCAACGATCTTTCATCTCGGTCCCATCCCGATAAATAGTTTTGGTTTGATGGTGGCGCTTGCGCTTCTCGTTGCTATTGAGCGGCTCACCATCAGCTTTCGTCGGTTCGGACTCCCAGAAGCTCTGGCTGAGAGATACGTTCTCTGGGCCGGCTTTTGTGGTTTGATTGGGGCCCGGTTTTGGTTTATCGGCACCAATTGGAGCGAAGTTCGGGGGGAACTTCTCGATGCCCTTCTTGCGACCGCAGGATTTGTTTTCTATGGTGGTTTTATCACCGCCTGTGTGGTGCTCGGGGTATTGTTGCGCCGAGATCGAATAGCGCCGAGACTTTTCTTCGATGCGGTAGGTCCCGCTCTTGCTCTCGGATATGCGATCGGAAGGCTCGGGTGTCAACTCTCGGGAGATGGAGATTACGGTCGGGAGACGGCAAGTTTTTGGGGAATGTCTTACTCCTCGGGGGTGGTGCCGACGCCTCCCGGAGTATTGGTGTTCCCGACCCCATTTTTTGAATCGACGATCGCGATCGGTATTGCGATAATACTCGGTTCTGTAGAGGTGTCGAAGCGATCGTTCTGGCAGCGGCCGTACGCGCGCGCGGGTCTATGTTTGATATTGCTCTCGGTAGAGCGGTTTTTTGTTGAGTTTTTAAGAATCAATCCTCGCATCGCCGGTGGGGTGTTTAGTGAAGCGCAGGTGATTGCGCTCATACTGGTGATGATAGGCGCGGTGCTGCTCCTCCGACGAGCACCTGAGTCGTCAAGGGTGTGATGACGTGAGGTGAGACCGGAGATGCACCGAAGAGACGGAGGTGCGTCATGGAGCTTCGGACTCAGCGAGGGATTGCTGAGGAGCCCACGCCGAAAGGGGGGTGGCACACTGAGCCAGTCGAAGCGGTACGAGCACACTTCGGGGTTCACGAAGATTTTGGTTTGGTTGAGGAGGTTTGTCGCGCACTCCGCGCAGTTCATGGGCATAACGAGTTAATCAAACAAGTTGCTCGCTCACCGTTACAGATATTCTTTGGACAATTAACCGATTCGGTCGTTGCGATTCTCATTTTAGCAGCAATTGTATCCGGACTCGTTGGTGATATCGCCGATACGATTGTTATCCTGCTCATCGTTGGAATCGATTCGGTGATTGGATTTTATCAGGAGCTGCGAGCATCACGGGCTGTGGCAGCCCTTTCAGCTCTTACAGCTCCCCACGCAAAAGTGATGCGCGCAGGGCGTATAATCAATATACCCGGACCGGACATTGTGCCGGGAGATGTGGTTGTTCTTGAGGCCGGGGGTATTGTTCCAGCGGATGTGCGTCTTGTCGCTACTCAACATCTCTTTGTCTCCGAAGCGGCACTCACGGGCGAATCTGCTCCCATTCGAAAGCAGGTGGACCACCTTGATGATCGAGAGCTTCCACTCGGGGACCGGACAAATCTCGCGTATGCAGGTACTCAGATTGCTTCCGGTCGAGGGGTCGGAATCACGATTGCGACCGGCATGCAGACAGAGCTTGGGAAGATCGCCGCAATGTTGCGGTATGAGGAAACGAAGACACCGCTTCAGATCCGCATAGCCGATCTTGGAAAGCGATTGACGGTCATCGCATTCGTGGTGTGTCTTGGTGTTTTTGGTTGGGGGGTGATTCGGGAGCAATCGATGCTCGAGCTGTTTTTAACCGCCCTGAGCCTAGCCGTCGCGGCAATTCCAGAATCACTCCCTGCGGTGGTAACCATCGCACTCGCGCGGGGTGCTGCTCGAATGGCGCGGCATCGTGCGCTTGCTCGTCGGCTGGCCGTTGTGGAAGCCCTCGGGTCGGTGACCTGTATCTGTACGGATAAGACGGGAACCCTGACCAAGAATGAGATGGTGGTGGTATCGCTCCGCATTGGTGATAGTTTGGTCCCGGTTGAGGTTCCTGATCGTCGTGATAAAGCGACAATCCTTCTCCTCAGAGCGATGGCGCTTAATCTTGATCTGCACGATGAACAGGGAAGGTCTGTTGGTGATCCGATGGAGGTCGCGATTGATGAGGCATTGAAACGGTGGGGCGATGATCGCAGGAGGTGGGTTACTGAATTTCGCCGAGTTGATGAGCTTCCTTTTGATGCCGTTCGTCGAATGATGACAACGGTCCACCAGATGCCGGGAGCACAATTTTCAGTAACAAAGGGGGCTCCGGAGGTGGTGCTCCCTCGATGTATCGGCTGGGCAGAAGCGGGGGAGAGATGGTTGACTGAGGTAGAGACGATGGCCGCGGAGGGGGTGCGGGTGATCGCGTTCGCGGGAAGTCCTGTTATCGCAGATAGCTCCCATCGGGGATTGCAAGTCGAGGAGTGGGAAAAGGAGATTCAGCTTCTTGGATTGGTAGGCCTGCTTGATCCTCCTCGCCCAGAAGCACGAGAGGCGGTGAAGGTATGTCAGCGGGCGGGGATCGAGGTAGTAATGATTACGGGCGATCACCCCGCGACGGCTCGCAAAATAGCGACCATGGTTGGCATTGCCGAGCCAGATGATCTGGTGATGACAGGAGGAGATCTTCTCTCAATTAATAAGGAGTCATGCTCTGAACAGATCCGAAGAACTCGGGTTTTTGCGCGGATTTCGCCCGAACAAAAGCTCCAAATCGTCGAGGTACTCCGCGCTGAGGGTGCTTTTGTTGCGATGACGGGCGATGGATTGAATGATGCCCCCGCGCTGCAGGCGGCGACGGTTGGTATATCGATGGGGAAAGTTGGTACTGATGTGGCGCGTGAAGCCTCTGATTTAGTTTTGCTCGATGACAATTTTGCGACGATTGTTGCAGCGGTGCGGGAAGGAAGGGTTATTTACGACAACATCAGAAAATTTGTTCGTTTCGTACTTGCAAGCAACGTCTCTGAGTTGCTGGTCGTCCTCCTTGCGCCCGCATTTGGGTTGCCCTTGCCGTTGCTTCCGATTCATATCTTGTGGGTGAATGTCGTCACCGATGGTTTGCCAGGGCTTGCGCTCACCCTTGAACCTGAGGAAGGTGATGCAATGGGCCGACCGCCTCGTCATCCACGGGAAAGTATCTTCGCTCATGGTCTCGCCGTTGATACGGTATGGGCGGGGTGTGTTATAGCGGCAGTGGCGCTGATGACAGCGGTAGTCGCGTATCGCTCCGGCGATAGTGCTTGGCGATCTATCGTATTCACGGAACTAACGTTCTCCCAACTTCTTTATGTTTTGTCTGCTCGGGTCGATCGGAGCTGTATTTACCATGCACCCTGGCGGGCCAATAGGTGGCTTTTTATAACCGTCGCGCTAAGTCTCGTACTCCAAATATCTCTTCTCTTCATTCCCGCAATTGGGGTACCGCTCAAGGTTGCACCTCTCTCAGTGACGATGCTCATCTGGTGTGGTTCGATGGCGATGTTACCGGTGGTCTTTTTTGAATTGAGGAAGAGTTTTTTGGATGTGTCGCGATGAAACGATGCGAAAAGCTCTCTCATTTATTGACGGGGGTATGGCGCTCGGCTAGCGTTGCGACTTCCGCGAAGGTTTATCATGTCCTGGTATCATCGGTTGGCACGATGGATAGACAGCCGAGGTGGTTGTCGCGATATTTTTGTCCGCCGGCCCGACGGAAGAGTTGCGCTCTATTTGCGGCGTTACTACCTCATCAAGACGCCCATTTTCGAGGCGATGATCCACCAGTTCTTCCTCAGCGATGAGCCGATTCTGCATGACCACCCGTGGGATTCGTGCAGCATTATCCTCGGAGGAGGATATTCGGAGCATGTTCTTGACCGGCAGGGGAGGGAAACTTCCTATTTTCGGCATCCGGGATATGTCGGTGTCAGATCGCGCCGCCAGTGCCACCGAGTGAGGCTTCAGCCGAACTCCGAGGGTAAGGTGTGGACTATCTTTATCACTGGGCCTCGCCGGCGTCAGTGGGGATTTATGACACCGACAGGATGGATCGCCGCTCCGGAATACTTCCGGCAGCAGGGGGTTGAGTCTGTTCAGATCGACCACTCCGAGTTCGTCGGCTGGTTCTTCCCCGTTCGGCGGCGCAACGAGAAACGGTGACCGCTGGAATAATCGCAGGTTTCTTGAAGGTACATTATCCCTTGAGTTCCCTCGGGGGTGCCCGCCACCATCGATGTCATAAGCATCTGCGGTGGCGGGTTTCTTTTTCAGTGGGATGGCGGGGTATCGGTGCAGTTTCTGGTAAACGTGGTATTCTTTACGCGAGGACTGCGAAACGGTTGGGTGTGATATGTCGGTGGGTGATACTTCGAATCGAGTTGGCGCAATGGATTCTCATGGCGCGCTCGCCTCATTTTTGATGCAGTTCGTGGCAGAGCGTTATGCCGAGCACCTGACCGTACCTCCGCTCCTCTGGCGGCCGCAGGGTGTTGCCGAGAGGGGCGATTGGTGGTCGGACTGGTGTCTCGAGCTTGCCAAGCGAGTCCGAACTGACCCAAAGCCCCTTGCCGAAGAGCTCGTAAGCCGAGTGAATGGAGGGCTTTCAATCGGGGACGATATTGAGGGCATGGGTTCGGGAGGAGCCGCTCTGAGAGCGACGGAGGGCTATCTTACCCTCTCGTGTGAATCGCTCCCGTTCCTCACCTCGCCACCCTCTCGAAAAGGACGCCGCGTTGTTATTTGTGCTCCTCTTCCGATTCGAATAAATCGGTGGCTGTTGATGCGGACGGTGGCCGCCGCAACCATACAGGCGCACCTCGCGGCTGTCCGGGGGGAGATCGTTGAAATCTGGTTGGGCTCTGAGCGTCGGTTTCTTCTCGATGGATGTTGTAACGAGCATGACCTTTCGGAGATACTTGGATGGGCGTGGAACGCGGATGAGCAGGGCAGTGGGGTAATACGCGAGGGGCTCGAGCAGCAATGTCGCGAGGTCCGTGAGTCAGGTGCTCAGGGAACGCTCTGGTTCATGCCAACCACGTTGCCGCCATCCTCCTTCAAGAGGTGGTACCGAGAGTCGTCGATCGATAAGGGCCACATTTCCCTCTGTTGTCCGAGTGGGGGCTGGTTTATTGATCCTCCCGCGCACCACATTGATGAGCGGATATTGAGGTCGAGCGGGGATGGGTCTGACCTAGGGCGGCTCTGGGGGCTTGCCCTTCATCTCGCCGGTGGGCAGTCGGCTCGAGATATTGACCAGTACGCCGGTTGGTTTGATGAATTTGATTCTTTGCCGTGGAGTGGGCGCGCTGCGGTCGAAAGGCTCGGGAGGCGTTTCCGAGGGGCGCCAGGCGGGATGTATCGAAATCACGGAGCGGGGCACAGGAGCGCACTTCTGTTTGGCGCGTTCCTTGATGATGCAGTATCATGGGGTACTGTTCCGGTCTTTATCGAGCATGCCCGGCAGATGGTAGCGGCCGCGCATCGAAGCGCCTCCCTTCCCCCGTCTTCGATTGAGAAGCGATTGGCTGAGGTATCTGATGAAGAGGCCCGCCTTCTTCTTGCCACTTGTACGCGCTTTAGCTCGATTTTCTGATTGAAGACGGCCTCTGCGCCGAGAAGGTGTTTCGTTTTTACGACAAGATCCCCTTTCTGGTAAGTCTCCGTATGGTCCCGACATCCTCTCCTCACGCTTCGGGCGTTGCTCGATGGGAGCTTCGACTCTCTTCTGTGTCCTTTTTTTGTCTCTCGTTACTGGTGTGTAGTTCGATCATCGCCTCTTACTACCTCGGTTTTATCGCTGGCAAAAGAGTCGGGGTTGAGGCGGCCCTTGATGGTACCGTGGCGTCTCTACCAAAACTGCCGATAGTGCATCCTCTTCGTGAGCGTGAGGAGGAAAAGGAGGATCCCTCAGATGTTGTGCACCAGCTCGACCGTGAGGGGCATCCAACCGCTGTACCTACGGTTCCGCTCGCGAAGGATAAAGAGGGACTTCAGCCGATCCCAGAGGTGCGGGTTGGCGATGCGGTCGGGGGGGATAAGAAAGCAGAAAAGCCCCGCGATGCGCTTGATCAGGTGTTTGAGGAGCGGGCAGCGGCGATAACCCCCACCTCGTCACCAACTCCGGTTCCCACGGTGCGTCAGGGTATGCCTGAGCGGGGTAGTGTATCGGGCGTAGTCGAGCTTCTGAGGCAGGGGACGGTTCCATCGGGTTGGTATGTACAGGTAGCTGCGGTGACAACGGTTGGAGAAGCGCAGGGGACGGCAGCGAAGATAAAGGCCGCCGGTTTTGCCGTAGTTGTAGAGGATGTCAAAATCGGGAAGAAACAGTACTACCGGGTTTTGGTCGGTCCTGAGTCTAACAAGGAACCTGCTCAACGAATGGTCGAGCAGGTTCGTCGAGAGCGGCTCGTGAAGGGTGAGCCTTTCCTCCGAAGAGCGAAGTAACGGGAGGAGCAGTCGATGGCCGGTCCTCGACGTAACGGCGAGCATCCCTCGATTATTTGTTTATTGAGAATGGAACGCTAGATTGGTAGCTGCATCATCGAGAGAGACTGTCTATGGCACCTGATGGCACCGCGGCGTCAACCGAAACGGGCGAGCTGGCAATTATCTCTGCAGGGGTCAGCAATAAGGGGATTAAGCGAGAGGTTAATGAGGATGCCTTTTCGATTCTAGAAAAGGTTGGATATCAGGTATTCCTGATTGCGGATGGCTTGGGAGGGCCGAAACGAGGGGCGGTTGCATCGAACCTCGCTCTCTCGTCGGTGCGGATCGCCCTGAAAGATCACCCACAATTCGATAATCCCGCGATTCTCCGGGATGCAGTTGTGCGTGCCAATAAAGATGTGTTCGAGAAAGCATCCGCAAGTAAAACACTCCACGGAATGGGCACCACCCTGACCGGGTTGGTGATTGCGAACCAAAAAATAGCAACTGTTCATGTCGGCAACTCCCGGATCTACAAAATTTCAGAGGGACAGATAGATCGACTTACGCTCGATCACACCGTGGTAGAGGAGTTGCGAAGAGAGGGGGTTGAGCCTGCGAAAGAGCTCGATCTTCGGCCAAAATCGCATCTCCTCACCCGCTCGCTCGGAGTGAAGCCGACCCTTGATGTTGAGGTGACCAGTTACCCCGAGGAGGTAAAAGATGGACAAGTCTATCTTCTCTGCACTGATGGTCTTCATGACCTTGTCGACGATGCGGAGATTTTGGGAATTGTCGCCGCCCATCCGATAAAGGACGCTGCGCATCTGCTGGTCAACCTCGCGAACGAGCGGGGAGGTCACGATAATATCACGGTCGTGATGATGCAGATTGGTAATCGTGATTTTGGTATTCAATCGGGAGCTAGGAGGAAAACTACAAGTCAGGTCCTGGACCAAAAAGGTGCCGAAACACGGGCACCTCGCCGACTTGCTCCCCTCAAGGGCCGGGTGGGAGAAGATCTCCCCGCTGAACGGGCTCCCGCAAAACCAACTCGCAATCCGGTTCCGGGTCGGGAATTACTCGATCTTCGTGAAAGGGATGATGAGGGGGAATTTGAGCCAATTCGGCCCGCGAAAGCGGGAAGAAAGCGATTGAGACCTCCAGCTCCTGCGGCGGCCTCGTCAGGGGGGCGCGGAGCTCAGCGGCTTGCGGCTTCGCCTGCGCTCGGAAAAGCTCCCCTTTCACGGCGATTGCCTCCACTGACACAACGCATCGAGGAGCGAAAGCGACGCGAGGCGGAAGCTGCAACACCCGTAGGATTGCTGAAGGGCAACCCCAAGAATCTTCTGGGGGAAGGAATAGGGGAGCAATCTCAGGCTGCGAACGCGCAGACAATCGAGTTAACGCAGCAGTCGCCCGGTATATCTAAATCCTCGGGGGCGGCGCACCATAAGCCATCCCTGCTTTCATCGCCACCCGCCTCGACCTCAAGTGATCGATCAATCGCCCTCGTTGGTTTTCGGTTCGGTCTTCTCGCGGTGGGAGTCGCCTTCGCTTTACGAATGTTTTCGACCACCCCGCTGGGGGGAGGGGGTGAGCAAGACTCTATCGGCCGAAAGGCTCCTCCAGCAAGGGAAGGCGCGGAAGATGTTGATGCCCAAAAACCTCAAGACGAGCTAGTTGGCGGGGACGGGGAGACCGATTTCAAGGAATTTGGTAGCGAGAAGGAACCTCAGCAGGATCTTGCAGCTCGAAGAGATTCAGGCCGACAGCGACGTGATCGACCAGAGGAATTAAACCGAGTGAAGGAGCAGGGGGTTCCTCGTGTCAGGGATGCGATGCTCCGCGAAATGTTGGCCGACGTGATCGATGCGATTCAACAAGCGGTAAATTCGGCAGAAGAGGTGCTTGACCAGCTTGAGGAAGCTGATGTGGCGATGTCACACCGTCTAAAGCGAATGTCGGAAATATCGGCTGAGGCGGTTAATACTCTCAGAGACGCAGATAAGAAGGGTAAGGAGGGGGCGGCGGAGAGGAGCAAGGAAGTGCAGGCTTCAACTGGTGGTGCGAAGGCCGAGAAAAAGGAGGGTAGTTCACCCTCGCGGACTCTTTCTCTTGAAGAGAAAAAGCGTCGGCTCATTGAGGGGCTGCCAGACGCAGATCCATTCGCTCAGGAATAAGGCGGTAAGCAAGAAAGCCTCTGCGCTCCATATGAGGATGAAGGGGATTCTCACCAAAACGGTCAACCGATTTTTGAGTTTTTTTGGTGGACTTTGCCCGCAAAGATGTAGGCGATGAGGGGTATTGTTCTCGCTTGGGCAAATGCTAGGAGCGAAAATTTTGTTGATGCGAATGCCACTTCAGTGATGCTAACCTGAAAGCGATTTTTTTGACCGGTATCTTTTGTTGCCGATGGCTCCACGTATGCCGAGAGCTCTATCAACTGCTCGAAGAAGGGGCAATTAATGACCGATGAACTCCCCCACGATTATCTCCCGCTGCTCGCTTATTCATCAGGTTCCGATATCGGTCTGCGCCGAGAGGAAAATCAGGATTCGCATGGACTTCTCGATAGCGAGCTTTTTCGATGTTTTTTTGTCGCTGATGGTATGGGAGGTGCTCAGGGAGGGGCAGAGGCTTCGCAGCTGGCTCTGGCGACAATCAGGGGATTTTTGGCAGGCGAGATTTCGCTAAACGTCGAAGGGGTAACTAAGGCGGTTCAGGCGGCTAATAAAGCCATCTTCGAGAGGAGCTTAACCGATCCTGGCCTGACCGGAATGGGTACTACCCTTGTCGGCCTTGGCTTTGGCCGAGAGGGGATTTTGGTCTGTAATGTCGGCGATTCTCGAGCATTTAGAATTCGTCGCGGCAAGATTGGTCAGATGACCCGTGATCATACCCTGGTACAGGAATTGGTTGAGGCAGGTACTCTCACTGAAGAACAAGCGGAACGACACCCCGTCGCGCATATGCTTACTCGGTCACTCGGGCCTGCCGAGAATGTAGCGGTAGATTGTTGGATGTATCAAGAAAAACCTGAACTGGGAGATGTGTATGTTCTCTGTTCGGATGGTCTTTACAATCTTGTTAATCAGATAGAGCTTGCAGAGACAGTCATTTTTAGCGACGGTAATGACGCAGTCTCCCAGTTGATCGAGCTGGCCAATGAAGCGGGTGGAACGGATAACATCACTGTTTCTGTGATTAGAATCGGGCAGACGACTCGTGTGCCAGCTGCGGATGTAGCTATTGAGCGGATACCCCACCGACCACCGGTCGATGACCCCGAGGTTAGGACGGATATCGAGGAAGGAGGTCTCGAGACATCGGAATCAGGAACGTCAGCAGAGACGGCGACTGATGCAGAGGATAAGAGCGAACAGACAGGCTCAGGAGCATTTCGGGCGCTGTCAGGGGCATTTCAAACTCCCGAGTTGTGGCGTGTTAGAACTGCGCTGCGAGACGCACGTAATGTG
The DNA here is from genome assembly GCA_900299205.1 of Pseudomonadota bacterium. Classification (GTDB taxonomy): domain Bacteria; phylum Bdellovibrionota_C; class UBA2361; order UBA2361; family OMIW01; genus OMIW01. Next base: position 5,746 of record OMIW01000112.1, on the reverse strand, counting down.
GTTATCTTGGGTGGCATGGGTTTCCTTATTCTCGTTTCTGCGTGGCTTCTTACGCCGATTCCGGAAGCTGTGGTGCCACTCCAAAAAGAGGAGAATCCGAGTTCGAATCTCGATGTCGAGGGGGCCCTGGTAAGTGCTGGTCTGAGGGTAAATATACCCGCCTATCGAGAGAGGAGGCGCGCTGAATTCAAGGGCGAGCTGGGTGTGTTGGATCAACTCATATCGCTGAGGCAAAGTGGTGAATCATCCATCGCCTTGTCGGAGAAATTGATTGCGTTTCGCACAGACGAGCAACGCAATCGGACTGCCGTCTCGCAGCTCATCAGAGATATCGCTGGATTATTAGATGCACGGGATAATTTGCCCCGCTCTCCCGCGACCCTTCTCGTTTTCTCTGAGGCTTTTGAGGCGACTAGTGATGATGTGAAGGCGGCTCGGGAGGCTGCAAGTGGTCCGATATGGCGATTGCGTCAGGCTGTTACTTCAGCGATTGAGAAACCCGAGATTGCCGCTGAGCAGCAGGAGTTGGAAAAAGAGGTGGAGGTTGCAACCAAACGATTGCAGGATGCACTCTCTGCAGAGCTGAGCCGGCGAATCGTTGATAACATCCAGGCAATCCGCTCCAACTTAGGATGGGCATTTACCGGTCGGCACTGGGGAAATTTAGTCGAAAGGGTTTTAAAGGGGAATGCCGAGAGCGGCTTCTCCCTGGAAAAATATCGGGATGAAGTTGCAGCTCAGCTCGCGAAAATTCCAGATAGTCGTTAGAAACGGCGAGAAAGGTTTAAAGCGACCATCCTTTCATTTGCGGGAAATACCATAAGATAGGTAGGATACCGGCTGATGGGGGCTTCTGGGCAACTACTCACTGGGCCGACGAGATGATTGGTCCCGAGAAACTGATGGATGGTTTTTCAGGACGGCTGCAAGCGCATGAAATCGCTTTAAGCACGTTGTCATGGACATCGCCCAAACGGCTGGCGTTTGACAGACCTATTGTGGATCGGAGTGCCCCCTGAAATAGTTACCCCAATTTTTACCGAGCAGTATGCATAGTCGGATTTACTCACCATTCTAATCTGTTGGAAGAGTTGTCATGAACACAAAAACCTTAGCGGACCTCAATCTTCAGGGTCGACGAGCCCTTATCAGGGTTGACTTCAATGTTCCTCTTGTCGATGGAATCGTAGGAGATGATACCCGTATTCGTGCGGCACTGCCGACTATCAAGTATTGTCTTGAGCAGGGAGCCCGTGTCGTATTGATGAGCCATCTCGGACGGCCCAAAGGAAAAGGCCGAGAAGAGGCGTTTAGCCTGCGACCAGTGGCAAGCCATCTTAGTTCACTACTGGGAAAGCCCGTTCAATTTCTTGATGATTGTGTCGGCCCAGAGGTTGAGGCGGCACTGGCAAGCCTTGCCCCGGGAGAGATTGTGTTACTCGAGAACGTCCGCTTCTACGCCGAAGAGGAGGGCAAAGCGAAAAAGACCGAGGGGGCATCTGCAGATGAGATCGCGGTGGCAAAGCAGGCGATGAAGGATGCTCAGAAGGATTTCGCCCGTAAATTATCAGCCCTTGGAGATATTTACATTAACGATGCCTTCGGCGCAGCTCACCGAGCGCATGCGTCGACCGCCATCATCGCTCAGTTTTTCAAGGATAAGGTGGCAGGGTTCCTGATGCAGCGAGAGCTCGACTTCCTCGGAAAGGCGCTTGCGACCCCAGAGCGACCGTTTGTGGCTATTCTGGGTGGGGCAAAAGTCAGCGATAAGGTGGGGGTTATCGAAAATCTTCTCTCAAAGGTTGATACTCTGCTTATCGGAGGTGCGATGGCGTATACCTTCTATCGTGCCAAGGGATTGCCGATTGGCCGGTCCCTCGTTGAGGAGGATAAAATTGAGCTGGCCGGGGCTCTGCTTCGCAAAGCTAAGGAACAAGGTGTCGCGCTCTTGCTACCGATAGATCACGTGATAGGCTCTGAGTTCTCGGCCTCTGCTGAGGTTAAAGTCGTTTCCGAGGACGGTATTGAAGAGGGTTGGATGGCGCTCGATATTGGCCCTGCGACTCGGGAGCTGTTTGCATCAAAGATCGCATCAGCAAAGACGGTCGTATGGAACGGTCCGATGGGGTGTTTTGAAATGCCTCCTTTTGCGTCGGGGACGATGGCTATTGCAGAGGTGCTCGCACGGACTCCATGTCTGAGCATCGTGGGTGGGGGTGATAGTGTGAGTGCAATTAATCAGAGTGGGCTCGCAGACAAGATCTCTCACATCAGCACTGGTGGTGGCGCGAGCCTTGAGTTTCTCGAAGGGAAGCCGTTGCCGGGCGTCGTGGCTCTTTCGTGAGGCGCCCCCCGAATAAGTGGGGGCAATTCTCGGAAAGGATCCTATTTCACGAGTTGCTCCCAAACCCGCGCCACCTTAGTAGCAAGTTCCTCTCTCGTGCCGCTGTTGTCGATCACGATGCTGGCTCGTGCAACCTTTTCCTCGATGGGCATCTGAGCCTCGTACCGTCGCTGAATATCCTCATTCGATGCACCGTCGCGTGAGGCAGCGCGCGATATCGCAACAGGAGGGTTGACGGCAACGACAACTATCTCATCGAACTGAGACAAATCCGCATGAGCTTCAAAGAGAAGAGGAACGACGTAAACGATGAGCGAGGGTGAGGATGTTTCGGGTGATGAGGGATGCGATGACTGGGCAGAGGTATCGCGAAGCTCCGCGAGCCTTTGCTGAAATGCATCGCGAATCCGCGGATGAAGGATCGCCTCAAGTTTCATGCGAAGTGCTGGTTCGCGAAAAATCCGGCCAGCGACCTTGTTGCGGTCAATCGTGCGGTCCTCGCGCACGATATCTGGACCAAAAAGATTGATTGTTTCGTGATATCCCTCGGTACCAGGGATTAGCACCTGGCGAGCGAGCACATCTGCATCGATGATTGTGGCCCCCCGAACGCGCAACAGCTCTGCCACTGCCGATTTTCCACTTCCAATTGAGCCGGTAAGGGCTATCAGTTTTGTCACAAAAGATTCCTTTTTGGTAAAAGATCGACGGAAGTCGGGAGCAGTGTTTTAGGAGTGTTGTGGAATAAGGGAGATTTATAACACATTGATTCCATTGAAAATATTTTCCATTTGGTGGGCATTTTGTCAAAAAGGGGGTATAATCCTGAGTCGACGAAATTTCCTCGCTTTTCCATACCCTCAAAGTCTCTTTTAAGTTGTACCCATGAAACATATATCACCTTCGGGCGTCCACAACGTCAATATCGTCGTTGGTCGTGAGCTCTTTTCGCCAGACGAGTTGAAAGCTCAGTACCCGCTGAGTGAGCGAGGGGCAAACACTATCCGTTCGGCGCGGAGCAATATCGCAAATATCCTCGCGGGCAAAGATCAGCGACTGTTTGTTGTCGTCGGGCCTTGTTCAATTCATCGTGTCAGTGAGGCTCATGATTATGCTCACCGTCTCGCGAAGGTTGCCGAAAGAGTTTCCTCGACGATGGTGCTCGTGATGCGAACCTACTTCGAAAAGCCGAGAACTGTTGGTGGGTGGAAGGGGTTCATCAACGATCCTCATCTTGATGGCACGTTTGCGATTCAGGAAGGTCTCTCCCTTGCTCGACAGCTTCTCGTCGATGTGAGTGAGATGGGGCTCCCCGCCGCGACTGAGATGCTGGATCTTATCAGCCCGCAGTATTTAGCTGATTGTATCTCATGGTCGGCAATCGGCGCACGAACCACTGAATCACAAACCCATCGTCAGCTCGCGAGTGGTCTCTCGATGCCAGTGGGATTCAAGAATGGCACCTCGGGGGATATCGAAATTGCGGCGAATGCGGTCATGTCTGCGGCACAGTCGCACCATTTTTTGAGTGTAAGTGATGAGGGGCGGGTCTCGGTCTTTCAGACCAAAGGAAACCCAAACGGGCATATAATCCTTCGGGGGGGATACCAGCCAAACTACGAAGAAGAGAGTGTTGAGGAGAGTGTCAACATCCTCCGCGACAAAGGTCTCTGCCCGATTGTTATGGTCGATTGCAGTCATGGAAATTCTCGGAAAGATTTCCGCAATCAGCCGAAGGTTTTCCGCTATGCTCTCGAGCGAGTAGGGGCCCCGAACTACCCGGTGCGGGCTTTCATGATTGAGAGTAACATTCAGCCGGGCAACCAGGTGCTCACCATGGGAGAGCATCTCACCTATGGTGTTTCGATAACCGATGGCTGTATTGGGTGGGACGAAACCGAAGAGCTTTTGATGGAGGCTCATGAACGGTTGAAGCACCTTCATACCGTGTGAACGTGGCCCCCGGAGGAAAGCTTTGGGATGGCGCACCGTATTCATAGTCCTTTGGGAGGGATGGCAGGATGAAGCGAGCAGCATTGCTAAGTGTGAGCGATAAGACGGGTCTAGTTGATTTTGCGAGAGGTCTTGAGCGTCTCGGTTTTGTGCTTCTGTCGACGAGTGGAACCCTGAAAGCGCTCCGTGATGCGGGTCTTACCGTTGAGTCAGTTGAGGAGTACACTGGTCAGGAGGAGATTCTTGACGGACGGGTTAAGACTCTCCACCCGAAGATTCATGCGGGAATTCTCGCTCGGGGTGACGATCATGGTCATCAAGAACAGCTCACCGCAAATGGGATACTCCCCATAGCCCTGGTGGTGGTGAATCTTTATCCATTTGTGCAGACCCTTGAAGACGCTCGCTGCTCCGGAGGCGATAGCTCTGTTCCCCGTATGGTCGAGAAAATCGATATCGGTGGGCCCACGATGATCAGGGCTGCGGCCAAAAATCATCGCACCGTCGTGCCTGTAATCGACCCATCTGATTACTCCACTGTATTGACGCTCCTTGAGGGGGATGGTGGTGTGCCGTTAGCGGTTCGACAAGAGCTTGCTGCGAAGGTGTTTACGGCGATGGCTGCTTATGACTTGGCGATAGCGGAGTATCTCGCTGAGGGGAAATCTGCGGAATTGTCCGAAGCCACCGGGTTGTCAGGAGTTGCCGGAGTTGTTGGTCGACAACTTCAACCGCTTCGATACGGTGAAAATCCTCACCAACGTGCGGGCTTGTACGGCCTGGCGGATTCGCGACGTGGTCTTCCATGGCGACAGCTGCACGGAAAAGAGCTTTCGTACAATAATCTTCTCGATGTCGATGCAGCGATCAATTTGTTAGCGACATTTCGGAGTGGCCGACCGACCGTCGCCATCCTCAAGCATCTTAATCCGTGTGGAACTGCGTCAGGAGCAACATTGCGCGATGCGCTCAAGAAAGCGAAAGCGTGCGATCCGAGGAGCCACTTTGGAGGTATTGTCTGTTTTAACGGGGAGGTGTCAGCAGAAGATGCCGCGGTTGTGCAGGAGGACTTTGCGGAAATCGTTGTTGCTCCAGGTTTTTCAGCGGAGGCGCTCGAACTGTTACAGCGAAAAAAGGCGCTCCGTTTGGTGGCGATAGACGCTGAGTGGGTGCCGGGGAGTGAACTCCGAACCGCGGCGGGGGGGATACTCGTTCAGGAGCCGGATGTGGTGCCCCTATCGGTCCCAGCGGAAGCGCGCGTCTCAGTTGCAATTGCATCGGAGCGGGAGTGCGCAGATCTTCTTTTTGCATGGAAGGTCTGTCGCCATGTAAAGTCGAACGCGATTGTGGTTGTTCGAGATGAAATGACCGTGGGAGTCGGTGCGGGGCAAATGAGCCGGATAGATTCGGTCGAGGTTGCATTGATGAAGGCTGACCGACACGGGCATG
>OMIW01000111.1 GCA_900299205.1 Pseudomonadota bacterium | reverse complement strand
TTCTCAAAAAATAGGGCCGGACCCTATACAGTAGCCTCTACGGCTCTGAGAATAAGAGGATTCACAGCATAGAATAAGAGGATTCACAGCATACAAGAGCCATCACTGGTTGCGACGACGTCTGCGGCGGCGTTTTCGGTCGGGTAGATAGCGACGATTGATCGATGTTTGATGATTGCTGAGCCAGATAGTTGAAATGGATCGGAGCGGACGGTGCCGATACCATGCCGAAAGAGGAGACCCGACAGGAGACCCTCTCTTAAAACGCCCCAGCCGAGGGTTTGGCGGGCTGTCCCGCGGGGTATTTCGAGTGCGCGATAGATTGTTCGGTCAGGATCGCTCACGAGAAGAGCAGAGGGCAGGTGGTAGCGTGTCCGAATGGAAAGCATCTCCTCGATCGGGCTCATCGTAACGATAACGATATGGTGATAATGTCCCTTAAGGAGCTCGCTCTGTTCGCCGAGCGCTGCCAGGCTTTTACGGCAGAACGTACAACCAAGGTGCCGCAGGAGAAGAATCAGAACAGAGCCATCATCTGAGAGTTCAGCAATAGTTCGATGAGTGCCGTCGGGGACCACGGAGAGGACTGCATCGGAAGCCGTGTTGGCGCTAAAAAGACGCCCACGTTCGCCCGTTGGATTCTCGGAATCTGCGTACAGATCAATCGTCCAGATGAGTGCGAGGATACTCGGCAAAAAGAAAAGACAATCAACGAGTGCCATCGGGACCCCAACGTGGGGGGGAAGGTCTCCCCAAAGTACCAGTATGATGGTTGCGATAGGGAGGGCAATCTGACCACTCGCAATAAGTGCGGTAATTCCCCAATGGCGAATGGGGTCACGCAACGGAAGGATAAGGCCCATGCCACTTACGCCAACCATGACTGCGGCGAGTCGCAGCGGCCAGGCAGCGGTGGACGGGGGAAGTCCTATCAGCGGAAATAAATCGGCAGTAAGGAGGATGAGGCCAACCGCGAAGATTTCATAGTAGAGCAGCACCGAGATCAGTGCGGCGCGGATTCTGTTCTTGGGAGGGGTTTTCATGGATCGCATCGCTGACGAATTTGCCGTATCGGCATGATTCTGAGCACTTAGCGACGAGGCGACAAGTTGAATAAAGCGACCCCACGAACAGTTTGAGGGCGTTGTCGAGTATTTAATAGTCTGAGTGAGGTTGCGTGGTAGTAGTACCACACATACGACGAGCGTGAGGGGTAGATGCCACCACTCATCTTGCCAGTTGAATACCTCCCTCAAGGCACCCTATGATGCCCTCACCATGGAAAAAAGGTAGGCTTACGCCGGTGGGGAGGTGCAAAACATGGAACTAACAAAGGTGGTTGGAATAGGTGCATCGGCGGGAGGGCTTGAAGCTCTTCAGGTTATGTTTCAGGGGGTTCCGCTCAATTCAGGGGTTGCATTTATTGTCGTTCAGCATCTCTCGCCCGATTTCCCGAGTATGATGGATGAACTTCTCGGACGGATCACCACGCTTCCCGTGATGATGGTCGAAGACGGAATGCCGATCAAACCGAACGTGGTGTACGTTAACGCACCAGGTAAAGAGGTTGCCATCCGGGAGGGGGCTTTTGCGTTGACCGACCGCGAACGACCTTCGTCGTTAACGATGCCGATTGATCTGTTTTTCAATTCACTTGCAGAGATTTATGGATCTCGCGCTGTCGCGGTGGTGTTGTCCGGAACCGGATCCGATGGCTCGCGGGGTATCCGGGCAGTTCACGATGCAGGTGGATTTTGCATCGCTCAAGATCCAGATTCAGCGAAATTTGATGGTATGCCCCGTGCCGCCATCGCTACTGGTGTGATGGATGAGGTTGTATCGCCCTCGGCGATTGGCCCCTTGATTGGGAGCTTACTAGAAGGGGGAGGAAGAGAGGACGCGGGTGACGGTGAAGTGGATGAAGATGAATCGGTGCTGCTCTCGATCTATCGGATGCTTTTTGAGTCATTTGGAATCGACTTTTCGCAGTACAAGCTCTCGACCGTTGCTCGGCGTATCACTCGTCGCCTCGCGCTTGTTCAAGCACATTCTCCTGAATCATATCTTGAGCTTCTTCGTTCGAATGAGGAGGAGCTGGGCCGGCTTTATAAGGATCTTCTGATAGGGGTAACGGCCTTTTTCCGCGATAAAGGGGCGTATGAGGTGCTTGAGTTCTCGGTGATACCGGGTCTGGTGGATAAGATTGCCCCTGATGCCGAGATTCGGGTGTGGTCTGTCGGTTGCGCAACAGGAGAGGAGCCCTATTCTCTTGCAATTCTACTTCGTGAGGCGTTAACTAGTCGCAAGATGACCAACCGGGTTCGGATATTTGCGACGGATATCCATCCGACCTCGATATCATTTGCGATGGCGGGTCTGTATTCGGGAGAGAGTATCGCCGCCCTCTCTCCCGAGCGTCGCGACCGCTATTTTTCGCCAGTCGGTGATTCATATCGAGTGAGCACAGACATTCGGAGTATGGTGACATTCGTTAACCATAATCTTCTGAGAGATCCTCCGTTCACGAAGATAGATCTCGTAGTTTGCCGAAATCTCCTGATCTACTTTCAGCCAAGTGCCCAGCGTCGGGCTCTCTCGATATTTCACTTCTCTCTCAAATCGCAGGGAGTTCTCTTCCTTGGTTCAAGTGAGTCAACTGGCGCGCTAAAAGACGATTTTGACCCGATAGATGCCACTTCAAAGATATTCCGGAAACGGAGGGACAGATCCGTTGTCCCCACGTTGAGTCATATCTCCGATTCAACCCAGCTCCGATTGCGGCAGTCAGAGCGAATTCATGCGACGACCCTTCCTGAACACCGCATATTGTCGATTCTTGACTCGGTGATTTCGGAGTATATGCCATCGGGATTTCTTATCAACGATGTCAGAGAGTTGCTGTACTGTTTCGGTAAGGGAGGAGATATCCTCTCCCTAAGAAGTGGAAGGGCGACGGTAGATATTCTTGAGCTTGTACCCCCGGAGCTTCGCTCTCTATTGGTTGGGGCGCTTCCACATATCCGAAAGACGGGCCAATCGGTTCGATTTGAGAGGGTTTCGTTGACTCTTCCCGCGGGTGCAGTTCAGGAATTTCATGTAACGGTGCGGCCTCTCGCCGTGAAATTTATTAAGGCGGAGTGTGTCCTTGTCCTCACTGAGCCGGTCGTATCATCAATAGTCGAGCTTCCACCGGTTGGTTCCGAGCATGTTGTTGATGGACGCGCATTCGCGGCAGATGAGGGAGGGCGACATCAGATCGATAATCTCCAAGAGGAGCTCAGGTACACGAGGGATACCTTGCAAGCCACTATAGAGGAGCTTGAAACGACGAATGAAGAGCTTCAGGCGAGTAATGAAGAATTAATAGCTTCAAACGAAGAGCTTCAGAGTACAAACGAGGAGCTCCATTCATTGAACGAGGAGCTCTATACGGTCAACACGGAGTATCATCAGAAGATCGGTGAGCTTACTGAGTTAAGCAATGATCTGGAAAACTTTCTGACGGCGACTGATATCGCAACTCTCTTTCTTGATAGCAATCTGAGTATTCGACGCTTTACGCCAGCCATTGGTGAGCTGTTATGTCTCCTTCCTCAGGATATCGGTCGGCGGATCGACACCTTCGCGATGCGTTTTCGAGGTCCTGCGCTGGTGCCAACCCTTGAGAAAGTTCTCCGAGAGGGACAGCCGGTGGAACATGACTATCAGGACATGATGGGTCATTCGTTTCTTGTCAGGGTGCTCCCGTACCTCGCCGGAGATGCTGTCGATGGGGTAATAGTGACGATGGTTGACATCTCGACGGTTAAGGAGAAGGAGCGGGCATTGCGGGTTAGCGAGGCTCGGTATCGGACCCTTGTTGAAGCATCAGAGGCTGCGGTGTGGAGTATGGATCGCTCGGGAGCGATTATCGAATATCAGCCTCATTGGGCGGAATTCGTTGGACAGGATTGGGCAAGTGAAAAAGGTTTTGGCTGGCTTTCTGCTGTCGCCGAGGGTGACAGGGCCCGCGTTTTGGACCTTCTCACCCGGACACCGGCGGACGTCTCAGGAGGAGCCCTCGAAGCTGTCGTACGGGTATGGAGTGCTCAGCATCACGAGCACCGGGTATGCTCATTTAAATTTGTTCCGTTCAAAGATGAGATATCTGGGGATGAAGGATGGATGGCGACCCTCATGGATGCGCACGAATTACATCGAGCCCAGGCACTTATCGGAGAGTCCGATGTATTGCGGAACATTCTTGATTCCTCTCCCGCTCTTGTAACAGTCCAGGATCTGCTTGGGCGATATATCCTCGTTAATAGGAAGTTTCAAGAGCTATTAGGGCTCTGTGCTCAGGAGATTGAGGGACGAATCGATTATGATCTTTTTCCCTTCGAGGTAGCTGAGCTAGTCCGAGGTCATCATGTAGAGGTCGTTCGGAGCGATCAGATTCGGGAATTTGAAGAGGTGTTAACAGTCGGTGCCAATGGTTCAGGTCAATCGAGGACATTCGTTGCCGCCCGTTATCCGGTAAAATCGGCCGACAAGGGGATATACGGTGTTGCGACGATTGCAACTGACATCACCGAGAGAAAACAGGAAGAGCTTCAGGCGCTCGAAGGGATTCGGCGACGGGATGCCTTTATGGCGACTATTGCTCACGAGATCCGCAATCCGCTGCATGCCATCGTCAGTGCGCTCGCGGTGGTTCAGAGCGAGCGGAACAAGAGCGAGCCTGTTCAGCGAGCGGTGGGGGTGATAACGAGGCAAACGCAGCAGATGAGCCGTCTTGTCGATGATCTGATGGGTATGTCGAGGGCGAATCATGACAAGCTTCGGTTGTATCCAAAAACGATTGACATTCGACCAACCGTCGAATCAGCCATTGATCAGGTGCGGCTGGACATTGAAGCCAAAAAGCAGGAATTGATTTGTGAGTTGCCCGATGAGCCGGTGTGGGTATCTGGTGATGAGGACCGCCTTCGACAATTAGTTGCGAATCTACTCGACAACGCGAGTAAGTATTCTCAGGAAAAGGGCCGTATATGGGTCCGAATCGAGAGTCACGACGGACAGATGTCTCTCATTGTTCGAGATGAGGGGCGTGGGATTGCGCCTGACCGGATCGAGCAGATTTTTGAGAAGTATGCACAGCTGGATACGGACTTGCCCAATCGTTCCCCGGGAGTGGGTCTTGGGCTTTGGGTGGTTCAGGAGATTGCTCGGCAGCATGGTGGTTCAGTAGTTGCGCGGAGCGAGGGCCTCGGGCGGGGGAGCGAGTTCGTCGTCGATTTCCCGCTCGTATTGAGTCAATCGACCGCCGAGGGTGCGGGTACTGACCGCGAAAAACGGGTTTCAGGGGCTCGGATTCTCCTCGTGGAGGATAATCCCGATTCATCAGAAATGCTCAAAATGGTCCTGCAGTCGCGGGGCTACGAAGTCGAGATTGCGGGCTCGGGAAAGGAGGCACTTGATAGCGTACATTCTCAGTGCCCTGCTGCTGCGATAGTCGATATCGGCCTCCCTGATATGACGGGGATCGAGGTTGTTCGACAGCTCCGTCATGAGAGTTCGGCGAAACTCCCCATCTTGATCGCGGTCAGCGGGTATGGAGAGGACGACGACAAGAAAGCCGCGCGAGAGGCGGGATTTGACGCCTATCTGACGAAGCCAGTTCGGGTTGAGGATGTCGTTGCGTTGCTGGGGTAAGACGTATCTATTTTTTTTGAGAGGCATTTCGGAGTGCCTCTCGGTCAATCTTCCCGATTGCTGTTCGCGGAAGAGATTCCACTACCTCTATCTGCCGTGGGGTGCGATGAGATCCGAGAGAGGCGCGGAGCAAATCTGTAAGGGTGGCAAGTGGAGCCGTGAGTCCGGATACGAACAAAATGGGCTGTTCACCCCATCGAGCATCTGGAGCCTTTAAAACGCAGGCATCTGTCACGAGGCCACTGGAAATAGCTGCATCCACAACTTCGCTACCCCGTATCTTCATCCCACCGCTAATAATAACATCATCGCGTCGGCCGATGACATGAAGACATCCGTCGGTATTAACAAAACCGATATCTGAGGAGCGCCATGTTCCGTTCTGGGTGATTATAGTAGGCCCATGCACCTCGATGGTTCCGACCTCTCCTCGGGGTACTTCCCGTCCTTGGTCATCAATTATTCGGATGGTGGTATCAGCCAAGGGGATACCGACAGCATCGGGTGCAGTCTTCCCAATTTCTTCCAGTCGGGCGGAGGCGATACATGACGAGGTCTCGGTAGCTCCGTAGCTCACGACGCATTGAGGGATAGATGCAAGCAAGGCTCGTTTTGCTGATGGAATGCGTTCACCACCGAGAAGGATTACCTGCACCGACGACGGCATCGGCCCGACCGCGAGGAATTCCTCAACGACGGAGGGCACGAGGGAAAGGTGAGTAACCTTGTGGGTGCTCGAAGCGAGGTGGATAGTACTCCGTTTAAGGTCATCAGGGATGACGAGCGCACAGCCCGCCACCATCGCCCGCACGATGATGCTCAGGCCACCGATATGGCAAGGGAAGAGGGAGAGAAGCCAGGCCGAGTCGTGCGAAACTGAAAGGCGATGATTGACCCGAACCGCACTCGCAAAAAGGTGAGGAGAGGGTATCTCGATGATCTTTGGCTCACCCGAACTGCCGCTCGTTGCGATAAGCGCTGCAGCTCGGGATTGGGGCCTCTGGTGAGGGGGCTCAATGGGTTCAAGGTGCCAATGACTAGCACGAGGAGCCTTATTCTCCTCATGAGAGAGCACCCCGACGATACCTGCAGCTGCTCGATGACGGGCGAGTCGTGCGGGAGGATCTCCCTCATGGTGGAGCAGGAGGGGCACGCCGGCGAGGATCGAGGCCCACCATAGCTCAACGAACGATGGGGTTATCTCGGCGGTAACACTTACTGGCGATTGGGGATGGTAAGATGGTAACGGTGGGGGAAATGGCCCGTTGTAAGACCCTCCTTCAAAGAGGTCGCTGGCGAGCGTTGATGCACGGGCGATGAGCTCATGATACGTAACGGACCCGGTTTTGGAGATAACCGCAATCCGATCACGGTCGGTCGTCGCCCGCAGGATAAGCAGCTCCCGAAGAGGATCTTTCATGGCGCATCGTCAGAATATTCCCCAATCCATCACGGCTTCCGTCCAAACTGTCCGAAGTTGGGAGGACGACGTTCGAGAAAAGCATTGCGACCCTCCTGGCCCTCTTCGGTCATATAAAAGAGCATCGTCGCATTCCCTGCAAGCTCCTGAAGGCCCGCCTGTCCATCACAATCGGCATTCAGAGCCGATTTGAGGCAACGAAGCGCGAGAGGAGAATGCTGGAGCATCTCGCGGCACCATTGTACCGTCTCCTCTTCAAGTCGATCCAGCGGGACGACCGCGTTTACGAGCCCCATTTCAAGAGCCTCAGTCGCATCGTACTGACGACAGAGAAACCAGATCTCGCGCGCCTTTTTCTGTCCAACCATCCGAGCGAGATACGATGCACCGAATCCTCCGTCGAACGATCCTACCCGGGGACCTGTCTGACCAAATCGGGCATTATCGGCAGCTATCGTAAGATCGCAGACAACGTGCAGGACGTGACCACCACCGATCGCATATCCTGCGACCATCGCGACGACCGGCTTCGGGAGGGTACGAATCTGTCGCTGGAGGTCGAGAACATTCAGCCGCATAGTGCCCTCCGAATCGCGATAGCCCGCATCTCCGCGAACCCGTTGATCTCCCCCGGAGCAGAATGCGAGCGGACCCTTCCCCGTCAGAATGACCACTCCCACATCGCCATCATCGCGGGCATCAGAGAAGGCATCCTGCATCTCCTGAACTGTCAACGGACGAAATGCATTCCGAACCTCGGGCCGATTGATCGTAATCCGGGCGATACCCTCTGCTTTATGGTATTCGATGTCGGTATAAGTTTTTGCGGTTTGCCAGAGGATGGGGGCGGGCGCGGGGGCATAGGGCGAAAATGACATGGGATCTCCGAAGGAGGGGGGGCTTGAATGCGACGACGGGAATGATATGAAACCCGCGTTCCTGAGGTAGAGCAAGCGTATCAGAAATAGACAGGTGAGGGGAGTAATCAGTGGTTAGTCGTCGAAAGGTGGCTGTGGTGATGCTTGACTTTTGGCGGAGGTAGTTTTAGAGGTGATGCCTCAGGAAGGTTTTTTAAATGTACACATACCACGTTCTCCGGATGAATTTGCTGACAGTGTTTCGCTGGTATCGGAGAAATGCCAGTGGCCAATTAGGTCCGTTCTTTGACTTTTATGCCATTCTGATAGGGGGAGGATTATTCCTCTTTCTCGGAGTGCCGTTCCTCCTCCGTGGGTGGCTTGGTGTCATCGGTTTCATCGCGACGATGGAGACTCTTGGTCTTATGGCTCGCTCGGAGCGTATTTCCTGCGAAAAGACTCGTCAGTTCGTGGAGAAACAGAAACGAAGACTGGAGGGCAGGAAAGGTCCTGAGGCACAGGCGCTGATGAGTGAGCTCGACTCACTCATCCCCTCACCACAGGATCTCCGCCCACCGACTCGATATCGGCTGATACTAGCCCGAGATCGAGTTGAGGAGTACCTTGGGCGTTTATGAATACGTGGCATCGGTTGTCATCAACAGGGGGAGGTCAGCATCTCGCGATGCCCTCCCCTTATTTTTTGCAGCCTCTCAATCAGGATTTACCACTCCGCGAGTTGCAACTTCTGCTCCTAGTGAATGAAGCAGCGTGTACAAACCGACATAAATCCGATTAACAAAGATTGCATCGCGGGGACCCCGCGCTGAGCGAGATTCTCGCACTTCCTTCATTCGGGCAATTTCCTCACCTCGTCGCGCTATTTGTTCGAAGTAGGTTGCATCCGAGAAGTCAAAGACAGGGGTGTCGAAGGGGCGGGCAAGTAATTCTATAAATTCAGCGGTGATCGAGAAAAAAAGGGCGCGCTCTTCGGGCGTATCGTCGGGGAGGAGAATCCCCATCTGCTCGAAGAGGTGAGCGAGCTTTTCGTCATTTTTACGAAACTCATTCTGTATGAGGGAGAAGTAGTGTTCATAAAAAGGTGATGGGATTTCTTTGATGCAGCCAAAGTCGATGACAGAGACACCGCCATCGGGTTGAAAGAGAAAGTTCCCCGGATGCGGATCCGCATGAGCAAGCCGAAGAGAGTGGATCTGAAAGTGATAAAAATCCCAGAGCCGTTGACCAGCGCGATTGCGAACTTCGCGGGATGGATTGGTCGCGAGAAACGAGGAAAGGTGCATCCCCTCCATCCAGTCCATCGTTATCACCCGTTGTCCTGATAATTCCGGATAATATCGGGGGAAGGCGATTCCTTCGAGGTGGGAAGATGCGCCAGCTATCTCCTCTCCGCGAGAAAGCTCGAGGGTATAGTCAACTTCCTCTTTCAAGCGAGCCCGAACCTCTTCGAGGAAGAACGCAACATCAGAGTCTTTAATCTGGAAGAGAAGCGATGCGAACGGTCGTATCATGGCAAGGTCGGCATCGATGCTTGCTGCTACTCCAGGGTATTGTATCTTCACTGCGTACTGATGATCGCCTTTGGAGGCGCGATGAACCTGTCCCATGGATGCTGCGGCAACAGCGGTGTGCGAAAATGTGTCGAACAGGCTGCTCGGAGCTTTGCCGAGGGTTTGCTGAAAGACCCTCACCACCAGGGGAAACGAGAGAGGCGGGACGCTGGATTGGGAGAGCTGGAAGCGGTCCCGATACGGTTCAGGGAGGATGCCGGTGTCGAGACTTAGCATTTGGAGCACCTTTAAGGCGCTTCCCCTTAGCTGACTCAATCCATGATAGATGGTGGCCGCGTTCGCTTCGTGGAGACGAGAAGATGAATTCTCGGCCGCGATTGCCCGTCGAGTGACATGGGAAAGGTAGTTCCCGCCGAGCTGAACTCCCGTCCCGAAAAGGCGAGCGGCTCGTCCGAGGGATGAGGTAGGAATTGATTTTCCTTTTTTGTATCCCGATTCGTCCATCAACCGTCCTCGTCAGGGTCACATGATGTGGAGCGGTGCATCCAGGATGCCAGCAGGGGCGCGATAAGGGGGAGAACCCGTCGTTGGCCGACAAATTGGAGAAGCTCTGAGATGGAGGAAGCAAGTTCCGGCTGGACCGGGCTAAAAACAATCTCCGAAACGACTCGAGAGATGTGGTCGACAAACGCCTCGGTTTGAAGCCGCTCAGGAGAGGAGTCGGTCGCCCAAAAGGCAAGAGATGCTAAAAACGCCGTGATGATCGCCTCGTCGCGAATTATACCGCCTGATAGTGGTGTTGCTCCCTCGGCAAGCGGAGATGGAGAACCGTGAGTGGGATATGATCGCGCTGCCGCTAGTGATTGAAGGATACCACGTCGTAACCCTCGGGTAGCATGCAGGAGAGGGAGTCCACGGCTGATCGGTCGGAGAAGATCGGGAGGGAAAGTGACATCGGAGAGACCGCGCTCACGATTGCACTCATCAAGTACGGCAAGAAAGAGAGCTGTTATCTTTTCCCGAGGCGAGAACAGGGGAAACTCCGGGGTCAACGTGACCTGAGAACCAGCAGAGGTCGCTACGTCTTCCCAGAGCTGTTCTGTCATGGCATGGATAGTGGGAAAACGAGAGCGGAGTAATTCAAGAGGAAAAGAGCACTCTCGGGCAAGCTCCCGCAGATTTTTGGGAAGTCGACGGTGGGTTGTAACGAAGGTTCGATACGCAGTGAAGGGCTCGGGTGAAGTGGCGGCCATAAGGAGAGGGCTTGCGGACAAATGAGGCAACAGAGAAACCCCGCGAGTGGACCAGGAATCCATCTCTTCCGACGATTCCGATGATAGTACGCACGGTGGCGGTTCATCGAATCAATGACGTAGTCCATCAATCAACTTATTTATTCTCTGACGTCCCCCTCACAGGCAATTCGAGCACGCTCAAGCTGATCGCTGAGGAGGGTTCCCGCGAAAATAAGCGAGCCGAGCGCCCCCGCCATGGACATTCCAAACAGGATATATAACCAAAATTCAACGCTGGTTCGTTCGAGTGAGAGGACCCCTCCGAGTATGGTGAGGGTGATGGCTGCCCCACCCATCCAAAAAAGGGACGCAGTGAAGGACCGACAGAGCCAGAAAAGTCGCACCATAACTCCGACGGTTGTGAGAGTGAGGATCGGGCCTAGGAGTGGAACGAAGAAAAATATGCTCGTGAGGCAGGGTCCCGACACGGCACCATGAAGGAGGAGGATCCGAGGGGCCGGGGGAGCGACATGGGCGGCCCGGGCGAATACGCGCCGGCGCTCACGCCGTTCGATGGAGGAGAGAAGATTGGAGTCAGTCATGAGGGTACCGATTGCTTATCAACCATTGTATGTATTTGCTGCGGTTTGGGCAAGGGGACAAGGGCTCGCACAAACTAGGCAGGTCTCCCCTCATCGGCAGGGTAAGAACGAAGAGGATGAACGATAAAGCGCCCCGAGAAAAAGAAATCCCGATGTTGTTTCGTCTAGCTTTGCGATACCTTCGAAGAGGTAATGTCTCCTCTGAGGGGAAGATTACATGAGAGAAACTCTGATCGGAGGAACAAATCATGCGAAAGGGACATGTTCTTGGAATAGCTAGTCTGTCAGCCATAACTCTTTTCGGTGGAATCGCTCATGCTGAGCGGTATACGATTGACCCCTCTCATTCGACAGTGGGTTTTAAAATTAGACACCTCGCTATCTCCTCGGTTCCGGGACATTTTGGCGATTTCTCGGGGGCACTCCAGTTTGATCCGCAGGCCGTCGAAAAATCCACGGTCGAAGCGACCATCGTTACCAAAAGCATCGATACAGCAAACAAAAAGCGGGACGATCACCTTAGGGGAGCTGATTTTTTTGACGAACCGCAAAATCCGACGATAACTTTTAAATCAACAAAGGTAGAGCCTGTTTCGGATGGAGTTTTTAAGGCGACCGGTGACCTCACGATGCACGGGGTCACCAGGCCGGTGACTCTTGATGTCGAATATACGGGAGGAGCAACCGATCCGTGGGGTAATAAACGGGTTGGATTTTCCGCGATAACAAGCCTCAGTCGCAAAGATTTTGGGATTACCTGGAACAAAGCGTTGGATGCTGGAGGATTTGTCCTCGGTGATGAAGTGAAGGTGTCGCTCGAGATAGAGGGGGTTCAGGAAAGTGGTGAGGCGAAGAAGGCAGGTTAGCGTTATCATGTTCTGATTGTGATTTCATGTCCTCCCCGATTCGCCTTTCAGCGTGCTGGATCATAAAAAATGAGGCCGCATTCCTTGCTCACTCCCTTGCGAGTGTGCAAGGACTTGCAGACGAACTTGTTGTAGGTGATACCGGCTCCACCGATGAGAGCGTCGAAATCGCGCGGCGCTTTGGAGCGAGAGTTGTGACGATTCCGTGGAACGGGAGTTATGCAGAGGCCCGCAATACGGTCCTCGATCAGGTGATGGGCTCATGGGTTCTTGTGCTTGATGGTGACGAAGCACTCGAGCTTTCTCATCGTGAGGTTGTCAGGTATCTGATTAATAAAGCTGATGAAGAGGGAGCGCGGGCGGCGCAATCGCCGCAAGAACGGACAGATGCCTACTACCTCGACCGACGTCACTACGTCTGCGACGTCGCTCTCAGTAACCTGCTCCCTCTTTCAGATCCCTTTCCTCCCCTTGATTTGGGAGCAATCGGCTATTTTTCGACGCATGACGTTAGACTGTTTCGTGCCCGTCCCGAGTATCGCTACCAAGGAGCGTTGCACGAATCACTTGAGGGGAGCTTATGGGCGCACGGCGTCACGATAGAACGCGCTTCTCCAGTGATTCATCACTATGGGCCATGTAAGCCACGGGATGAATCGCGCGAAAAAGCCCTCCGCTATGTGACGTTGGCCCGAGCAAAATGTGATGCTGCACCCAATGATTGGAAGGCAATATTCGAGCTTGCGGTCGAGTTAAAACGGTGCGGAGAGATCCTCGATGCATTTGAACTAATGCGTGGGGCGATAGAGCAATTTCCTGACCAATGGGAGATTCATCTTGAATTTGGGGTCATGCTTGTTGAGCGATCTGCGTGGGAGGATGGTGTTGCCATTCTTCGGAGGGTTGTCGAGGCTCGGCCTCACCTTGTGCGGGGGTGGTATGCTCTTGGGGTGGCGTTCCTTGCCTTAAATGACCTGGAAACTGCGAGCACATGCTTTGACCAGTGTCAGCAGCTGTTACCCGATGAGGGTGCTTCGCTCATGATGGGTGGGGTGATGCTCCTGTTACGGGGGGAGATTAAGG
>OMIW01000110.1 GCA_900299205.1 Pseudomonadota bacterium | reverse complement strand
TGTTATCGGTATCGTCTCTCTTGTATGTGCTTTCGCCTATACAACGGGCCCTCACCCCCTCGCATATCGCGGGCTAGGTGAACTTTTTGTGATGATCTTTTTTGGACCCATTCCCGTGTATGGAACCCTTCTGATTATGGGCTTCGAAACGACCGTTCCGTCATTGATTATCGGTGCGGGAATCGCGGCGATTGCAACGGCGTTGCTGGTGGTAAATAACGTACGTGATCGGGAACAGGATGAACTTGTCGCAAAACGAACACTGGCGGTTCGCCTTGGCGAGCCGTGGTGTCGGTTCGAGTACTTTGGATGGATGACGCTAGCAGCTTGTGCCCCTGTCGGAGCGTGGCTCTGTGAAGCACCCGCGGGAGTGCTCGCGGGTATCGCTATAATTCCCTTTGGCTGGAGAGTAGCAATGCGGCTTTATGTGGCTCGATGCGGTGCCGACTATGGTTTGGTGTTAAAGCAGACGGTTTTTATCCTGGGTGGATATACGGCGGCGGTGAGCATCGGTTGGCTTTCATCGGTTGCTTTGATGTAGGTGAGCGCGCAAGGGGTCGTTGGCTCATCAGGAGGAAAGCTGAAGAAAAGATGGTCACGAGCTTGCAGTTTGATCAGGTAGGGGGTATATCGGCGTCAGGAACGGCGCGAAAGTGTGGTCGAAAATTTGGTGGTGGTTTAGTCAGGTTTGAGCACGGTGGCCATCACGAATTGTCGGGTGCACATGAATGGTATTGCCGCTCAGAGGGCCGAGTGAGAATTGGTTCTGGCAATCGCTCTGTGGGAGCGATTGTTTCTGAAGGGGCTATGGGAAGCCAGAGACAGAGATAATGAAGATTTCAAGTTACCCGTATCGGGTGAAATTTGCGGAACCGTTTCGCACGGCAAAAGGTGAATATCGCGAGCGTGCGGGATACCTCATTAGCTGTGAGGATAATCAGGGACTCTGTGGCTGGGGAGAGGTCGCGCCATTTCCGGGTTTGAGCAATGAGAGCGATGCAGAGGTTCGGGCGGGACTTTTGGTAGCGAGCGCCCTTCTCATGCGCTTCCCTGCGCCGACGACTCCCGAACAGCTAAGTGAAGTATTGTTTGAGCTCGATACCACCCTTGAGACGATGCCGCCCTCGGTCAGGTTCGGGGTTGAGCTTGCGATTCTGTCCTATTGTGAGAAGGGTATTGGGCTTCCGCTTCCAGCGATGCTCGGCGACGAGGAGGGTTGGCGACTTGTTCCCGTCAACGGCATAGTTGATCCAGATAGCCCGCTCTTCGAGGAACGGATCGCTGATCTTCGCTCGAGGGGAGTCTCGTGTTTCAAGGTCAAACTGCTTCCAGGGAGTCGAGCTGAGCGTACGGAGCGACTCGAAAAGCTTCGGTCGCAGCTTTCAGTGCATGAGACCTACCGGATTGACTGCAATCAGATGTTGACGGCAGAGGACGCTCTTGAACTGGTCTATCGGCTAGGTACTCAGAATCTTGAATACCTCGAAGACCCGCTAAGCCCCGATCGACTCAAAGAGCTCGAGCATCTCTCAGAGAAACTTCCGGTACCGGTCGCTCTCGATGAGTCGCTTATGCTTCTCGATCTTGGATCGTTCATACCGCGGCGCGCGCGGAAGCATGTATTTGTTCTCAAGCCGACAGTGCTGGGTGGGATTCGGCGAACGGTTAGACTTGGGAGATCGATCATTCAGAATGGTGGAAAGGTGGTGGTGACCTCGACCCTCGAATGGTCGCACGGGCTGCGAGGGGTCTATGTCGTTGCATCCAGCCTTGCAGGGCACAATCTCCTCCCGAGTGGCTTGCTCACCAATGATCTTTTTGTCCCGGAGGGAGCTCGGTATTCATTCGAGCAAGGCGCAATTATCGGTATAGAAGTAGGTGATGGGCCACCTCTGGAGGGTAAGGGGGTGACTCGGAGAGGCGCATCAGCGAAGGAGGAGGCTCCTCGTGAGGTGATGGGCAAAGATGGCAAGGTCGGAGAGCAAAGCCCCGGGCCTGGAAAGAAGAGGTAGGTCGAGAAAAAAGGTTTTCTTGACCTGAGGTGTTCGTTGACAAGATGACGAGTATTAACCGATGGATATCAAAGGTAACAGGTTGAGGAGCGCTATCTTGCCCCGATGGGCGAGGGTGCGCGGCGCAAAAGTTCTTTTTTTTCCTCACTTCTGGTAAGGTGGCGGGCATTGGTCTGAGGGTAGAATGCAGATAAGGGACCAATCCGAAACCGCACGGTGTAAAAGCGGAGAGTGAGGATCAACGGGATAATCACAATAAGGGAATGAAGATATGGCAACAGGAGATATGCACCGAGCGGCCCCTCACCAGAGACGGCGAGTGGTTGTTACCGGACTGGGTACGGTGAACCCTCTTGCAAACTCAGTAAGCGAAACGTGGGACGCGTTGGTCGCTGGCAGGTCGGGTATTGGACAAATTACTCTTTTCGATGCAGCCCTGTCGCCCGTCAAGATCGCTGGCGAGGTTAAAAATTGTACCGTGACTGAGCCATTTTCTGAACCACTCCGTCCATCCCCGGAAAGGCTGATCGAGCGGGCGGTTGAAACCAAAGAGCTCAAGCGAATGGGAAGATTTTCTCATTTGGGTCTGGTTGCGGCTCTTCAGGCATATCGTGATGCGGGACTGGATGCCGTTCGTGCGGACCTTGCTCCTGATCGGATTGGAGTGAATATTGGGGTTGGCATGGGAGGTCTCCCCGAGATCCAGAGCGTGTATGATACCTATCGAGAGAGGGGTTTTGGCCGGATAACTCCCTTTTTCATTCTTCAGGTGCTCCCCAACTTGGTATCGGGATATCTTAGCATCCTGCTCGACCTGCAGGGGCCCAATATGTGTAATGTGACTGCATGTGCAACCAGTGCGCACAGCCTCGGAGAGGCGGTTCGTTCAATCAGAAACGGTGATGCTGACGTTATGATCGCAGGTGGGGCAGAGGCGGTGGTGTGTGAGCTTGCGATCGGGGGGTTTGCCGCTATGAAGGCGCTCTCGACCCGTAATGATGAACCGACGAGGGCTTCGCGTCCCTTCTCTGCAGACCGGGATGGATTCGTGATGGGGGAGGGTGCCTCAGTGCTTATCCTTGAGGAGTACGAGTTCGCCCGGAAGCGGGGAGCACACATCTACGGCGAGATGCTCGGGTACGGCCTCGGGTCCGATGCCTATCACATTACCTCCCCGGCGCCCTGTGGAGTTGGAGCAGGAAGGGCGATGCGTATGGCGCTTCGAGATGCAGGGCTCAACCCCGAGCAGATCGGCTATGTCAATGCCCATGCGACTTCAACCCCTGGGGGCGATGCCGAGGAGATAGCGGGTATTGCGACGGTCTTCCCGCAAGGGCGCGAACATCTGAAGGTCAGTGGCACCAAGTCGATGACGGGGCACCTTCTGGGAGCAGCCGGGGCTACCGAGTGTCTTATTTCGCTCTTGGCACTGAATAAGGGAGTCATTCCCCCAACCATAAACCTTGATCAACCTGATCCTGAGATAGCTCAATTCGGTCTCGACCTGTGTCCGCAAGAGCCTCGCGAGCACCGATGTGATTACGTTATGTCGAACAGTTTTGGGTTTGGTAGCACTAACGGAACGCTCGTGATGGGGCGCGTGTAGTGATGAGAGGCAGTTCGGAGGGACGCAGAGCGGTGGCTTTACCCTCCTCGGTGGGGCGCACCTCCTCCCCGAAGCGACGCTTCAAACGGATATTACAACCCCTCGGTTCAACCTTTGTCGCCATCGACTTTGAGACCGCTGACCGCAGTCGTGATAGTGCCTGTGCCGTATCTGCGGTTTCCGTTGTCGATGGCGAGGTCGCTTCGGTGTACACTACATTGATCCGTCCCCCCGAGGCTGACCCGGGAGCAGGGGATTTCGAGTTTACCTACATTCATGGCATCACCCCTTCGACAGTCCGGAACAGTCCGAGTTTCGACGAAATAGCGGGGCACTTGCTGCCGATGCTCCAAGAGGCCCCATTTATCGCTGCCCATAATGCCTCCTTTGACTCCTCTGTCATTGGAGCACTCTGCAATCGGTATGGGCGAGAGGTGCCTCTCACCCCCTGGTTGTGTACCGTCCGTCTCGCACGCAAGACATGGCATCTACCAAAGTGTGGGTTGGGTGAGGTGTCGCAGTTTTTGGGAGTTTCTCTAAATCACCACGAGGCGGAGTCGGACGCTCGGGCGTGTGCAGCTATCGTGGTAGCGGCGCTCAGCCTAAAGTCCCCAATAGACTAATCGCTCAGGGGATGGTCCTAGTGAACCCACCGGCTCGCGGGAATACCCGCTATGAGGAGCATCGCTGGCTCCGCTGGGTCGAGATGACCCGATAGGGGAGCCTCAACCGGTTCAGAACGGAGCGCGGGTGTCTTCTCCTTCTCTATCAGATCAGAGGTTCCCTTCATCTCGAGGGCCGCTGCAGCTAGTTCATCAAGCGTCTGATCCAGCATGATACCTGACACAAAGAGCCTAATCGGCCCTGCGAGAGGGTCGTCGTCGTGAAGCTGGGCCCACCCAAGAAGTCCCTCCACGTCACGTTGCTCAAGGTGTTCCTGAAGTTCCTCATCGCCCTGCCCTGTTTCGTCGATGAAATCGGCGAGGAGGGAGTACGCCTTTTGGAAGTAGAGCGAGCGAAATGAACGCATTGGCGGTCCTGTGTTGGGAGGTTGATTCGTCCAAGGTCACGCACGAAGGTCTGGACTCCGCTGCGAAGCGACCTCGTTATGAACACGGAGGTGCTTTTGGCGGGCTAGTCTGCCGGGTTCGGCGAAACCTTTTTCTGGTTATTCGGGTATGAGCGGGCGGTGTGCTGTTTGGGTTTACTGACGTGTGGGGTCGAGGTATCATAAACGTGTGTTTCTTGAAAGGGTTTTATGGCTGTTCTGTTCGCTGATGATGAGCAGGAAATTGCAGCAGCAATCGATGAGGCGAGGAGGTGGGGCTTCTCACCCTCCGTTTCTCGCCTGAAAGCGACGAGGGATGGGGCGAAAGCCAGAGTTCGCCTCCCTTTAAAGAAGAGGTCGCTTGGCCTCGGGAGCCTCGATACGCTTTATCAGAGAGCTCCTTCTGAGCAATTTCAGAGGGCGATTGTCACCTTCATTGGTGCGTGTCGCGAGCCGGTGCGCTTAAGATTCTCTCAAAGGGGAGATCTCGTTTTTCTGACGGTCTGGGATGCCCCTTGGCCCCTCAAGCTGACAGAAACGAAGCATGATCGGGGTGACGAGTGGCATGCCTGCAGACGCTTTCGAGCGTTCGATGGGTCTCTCGACGGAGTGGTCGAATTGGAACCCTTACCGACGGTATACGCACCGTTAAGAGGCGGGAGGCAATTCGATCTGCGATTAGCCCCCTGGCATCCTCCTGAAAAGGTCCGGATTGAGACTTATGATCCCCGCCAGGTCATGAGTCATTGGGATATACCCACCGATCCACTTGGTCGCGTGCTGGGTCATTTCATCAGTGTCGGGGAGTCGGAAAATCTCTTGGGAGCCCAATCGGTCACGATTTGGGTTCCTGTGGAGAGGATTTTGGTTCCTGCGGAGAGATAGTGGAGGTTCTCAGGAGCAGAGCGACTGTCCGTATGAACGGCAGTCGCTTTTTTTCATCCTCTTCCGCGCCTTACCTCCCCCAAGACCTCAGAGGGAAGAGTCCGAGGCCCGTTACATCCCACCAAATCGCCGCTCGACATCGCGCCAGTTAATGACCTGGACAAAGCCCTCAAGGTACGCAGCTCGGTTATTTTGATACTTCAAGTAGTACGCATGTTCCCACACATCGCAGGCGAGGATAGGAAGAGTGACCCACTGGGACAGATCCTGATGCTTCTCGGCGGTAAGGATATCAAGGGTGTTGGTCATCACATTTTTTACGAGAAGTACCCATCCAGAGCCTTCCACGGCGGCACCGGCTGCCTTGAACTGGGCGAGGAACTTTTCGTACGAACCAAACCGGGCGTTAATTGCGTCTGCGAGAGGGCCTGAGGGGGTACCGCCACCGTTTGGGGTCATGTTTTCCCAGAAGATGACGTGCAGAAAATGACCGGCACCGTGGAATGCAGCTTCGCGCTCCCAATGCTTTACCAGGGCATAGTCGCCCTTCTCCCGAGCTTCGGCGAGTTTTGTCTCGGCATTGTTGAGGCCATTCACATACGCCAGGTGATGCTTGTCATGGTGAAGTCGCATCGTCTGTTCGTCGATATGGGGCTCAAGGGCATCGTAGGGATAGGGAAGGGGGGGAAGTTCGTGAGCCATCTGGTCTACTCCTGAAAAAAGTCATGGTCAAAAAAAGTCCTGGTGGCGTGATCTCGTACTCGATGCCACCTCGCGGCCGCGTGAGCGGGGTCGGCGAGGACGGCACAATATGGGGCACAGCCTCACGCTGGGCGCTACCCTATTTCCGAGCGGTAGTCATATCAGAGGTCGCCGATTTGCGCGAGAGGGGGGCGAGAGCAGGTTCTCCCCCAAAAAAGACCCCTCGGAGTATGGGTTCTCATGAGGCCATGACTTGCGTATGATAGTCACGTTGTTGTACTTCCGGTATCTTCATCTTTCCCCGAGACCCCATGGCCGTTGAATCTCCGCCGTACACCCCTCCCTCGCGCCGTAGAACTCCTGCAGGCACTCTCGCCTATGCGCTGGCCCTTGGCAGTATGGCGGTCGTGATTTCAGGAACCCGAGCATGTCAGGAGGATTACGACCTTGCGGGTCAAACTCTTATCGCAACAACACCGACGAGTACTCCGACGCCGACATCGACCGTCACCCCGACTGGTTCCCCGAGTCCCGCGCCAACCGAGACGCCACCTGTGGATGAGTCTCCGACCCCCTTGCCAGAGGAGGAGCCTATCGTCGGCATATTCGATGAAGCAACCTCCGAATCTGCGGGTGACACTGTCGAGGACCCCGCCGCCGAACCCCGCGCTGCCGCCTCCCAAAACTGGCTCGGTTCCGCCTTCGTCGCTAAGGTCGGCCTCGATACCGATGGCGATGGCTTTACCGATGAGGTAGAAACTGAGTATCACGCAGATCCGCAAAACCCGCAGGTTGCTCCCGCCTATTCGTGCGCATCTCTGCTTCGTGATAGGCTCGCGGGAGCCGATGATGACGGGGACGGGCTGGTGAACGGTGATGAGCAGCGTCGGGGAACAAACGTCGCCGACGCTGATTCTGACGGCGATGGATGTGCTGATGGAGCGGAGGTATGGTCTCAGTCCTCACCGCTCGATGGTGCCTCGCTCCCCGCGAGTGCGGCGGGGCTCTGCCTCAGCGACGCCTTCAAGGGAGAAAAGGGATTGACTGTTGGGGTCGATGACACCGACAGCGATGGCCTCGCCGATTCAGTCGAATTGGCGATCGGAAGTGAGGCAACATCTGCAGACAGCGATGGAGATGGGATTTACGATGGGAGAGAGGTGCAGATTGGGTGCGACCCGCTGCGAAGAGATTTTCTCGGTTAATCTGATGAGGGCGGCTCTCAGAGCATGAAATCGCTGTAGTCCCAGTCCTACCTGCGATTTTATGCGCGTTGTGCCGAAAAGCCGTATAGGAGCAGTATGAGTGCCGTTGCACGTAGTGAGACAGAATTAGACGCGTCAGTATTAGTCAAGTCAGAGGCAACATCGGAAGGTCGCTCGCACCGCAAAAAGGGGGGCTCTTCTGAGCTATTTGCCGAAGCTCAGAAGGTGTTTCCGGGAGGGGTGAATTCCCCCGTTCGAGCGTTTCGTCAGGTAGGGGACGAACCCTTCTTTGTGGAGCGCGGTGAGGGCCCCTACCTATTCGATGTCGAGGGGAATCGTTACATCGACTGCGTTTTAAGCTGGGGGCCGCTCGTGATGGGCCATGCCCATCCGGTTGTCACCGAGGCAATCGCGACGCAGGCACAGCGCGGAACTAGTTTTGGGGCGTGTCACGAGGGAGAGCTCCAGCTCGCTGAAATAATACAGGCCGCTCTGCCAAGCCTAGAGATGCTTCGCTTCGTCAATTCAGGAACCGAGGCGGGAATGAGCGTGATTCGGCTTGCGCGGGCGTTTACGGGTCGTCGAAAGATCGTCAAGTTCACCGGTTGTTACCACGGTCATGTTGATTCACTGTTAGCGCAAGCAGGAAGTGGTGTCGCCACGTTAGGTCTTCCCGACTCCGCGGGAGTTATCGCCGATACTACCGCACACACGCTCCTCGCCCGTTTTAACGATCTTTCGTCGGTAGTGCGATGTCTCGATCAGTACGGCTCGGATATCGCTGCAGTCATCGTCGAGCCGGTGGTGGGCAATGCGGGATTGATCCCGCCGCACCCGACCTTTCTCCAGTCCCTCCGCGATCTCACCCACGACTACGGAGTTCTCCTGATCTTTGATGAGGTGATGAGCGGTTTTCGGGTGCATCCCGCGGGAGCGCAGGTTCAGGCGAGAGTTCGGCCTGATCTGTCGATGTTGGGGAAGGTAATAGGTGGTGGTCTGCCGGTCGGGGCCTACGGGGGACGGGCTGAAATTATGGAGATGATCGCACCTGCAGGGTCGGTCTATCAGGCGGGCACCCTCTCGGGAAATCCTCTAGCGATGGCCGCGGGTCGTGCGACTCTTACGCTGTGGGGGCAAGGGGAACATTTCCTTCATGCGGCTGAGGCGTCGCGGGTTGTTACCGAGCGAGCAAAACAGTGCGCGCAGCGGTTGGGGATACCGCTGACGACCGCTGCCGCCGGTTCGATGGCGGGTCTTTTTTTCCACGAGGGGCCTGTTGATTCGTACGAAGATGCTCAGCGTTGCGACAGAGACCGATTCGCGGCGTTCTTCCGCGGGATGCGGGCCAAGGGAGTGTTCATTCCTCCCTCACCGTTTGAAGCGTGGTTTATGAGTGCGCTCCATCGGGGAAGTGTATTGTCGGCGTTAGTCGAGGCGGTCGAGGGAACGCTCGAGGAGATAGCACGTGGCGGGGAGTGATGCGGGAGCTTACGTCGACAACATCCTCCCGAGGAGAGCGTATGCGAGGACAGCCGCTATCCGGGGATGCGCACCTGCGCGTCATCGCGCCCGCGAGTCCTCCGCGGGACAATGAAGTTATTCCGGACGCGATTGAAAATTTAAGAGCGCTCGGATTTCGTCCCTCGCTCGGTGCGTCCATATGGGATAGAAACGGTTTCCTCGCCGGCTCCGACAGAGCTCGTGCCCGCGATCTCCACGCCGCTTTTCGTGCGCGTTCGGTCGATGGGGTCATGTGTCTTCGAGGAGGGTACGGCTCGCAGCGGCTTCTTTCGTTACTCGACCTCAAACCGTGCGCGCAATCAGGCAAGCCGTTGATCGGATTTAGCGATATTACCGCGCTGTTAGGGGTATTCGCCCGTTACGGGGGGTGGGCAATTCACGGCCCAATGGCTGGCTCACTCGTTACTGATGCCGCCATATCTCACTTCTCGCGGGATCATCTCAAAGCGGCCCTCTTTGAGCCCGATCGTGAACGATCGGTACGCGAGGGATATGACCATGCGAGTGAGACGATCGAAGTTGCTCGCACAGGGACCGTATCGGGGCGACTTATCGGCGGTAACTTGACCATCCTCACCAGCCTCCTCGGTACTCCGTGGTTTCCGTCGCTCAAAGGGGCGATCCTTTTTATCGAAGATGTGGGGGAAGCCCCGTATCGGATAGATCGGATGGTGACCCATCTAATTAATAGTGGCGCCCTCGCGGGAGTGCGAGGGATTGCTGCTGGGCTCTTTGCCTCGTGCGACGCCGTCGACGCCTTGGGCGAACCCCAACCCCCGGGATGGCGGCGGGTCATTCAGGAACGACTCCTCCCCCTTAAAGTCCCCCTCGTGCTCGGTCTGCCCTTTGGCCATGTGCCGTATAACGCTGCTCTGCCTGTGGGCCAAACGGCGACGCTCGATGCAAAGCGGGGCGACCT
>OMIW01000109.1 GCA_900299205.1 Pseudomonadota bacterium | reverse complement strand
GGGTGGGGCGGGGTCGGATGTTGATTCCGGAGTTTACAGACTGAACGAAATGATCGAGCAAGATAGTTGACCTTCTGATCGAGTGACCTGACAGTCGCGGCCCATTTCCGGTAGGATGGGGCACGAGGCTCGGGTTCTCTGATCCACCGGTGCTTATCACTTGATGGTACCATGGGTTTCGTCTTTTGACACATCGGGTACCATCACAACGCTTGATGCGAGACAGACGAATAGGAGAGATGGAAGAGCAGTTAGCTTCGATCCGTCGAAGGATGCTCCTCAAGAAATGTTTTTAGGGCAATGACCATCATGACAGCCATTACTATCCGCGAAGTAGGAGTCAGAGAGGGATTTCAGAGCTTCAGCACCGTTTATCCCACCGAAAAGAAGCTTCAGCTAATCGAGTATCTTCTCGCGACAGGCCTGAAGACCCTCGAGGTTAGTTCGTTCGTGCGTCCCGACAAAGTTCCTCAGATGGCGGATGCTGAGGAGCTCTGCCGACGACTTCCCCCTCATGAGGGGGTTTCGTACACCGTCCTGTATCTCAATCAGCACGGGCTCCGGCGGGCGCGGGCAGCAGAGGGTCCGATCACCGTCGCGGGATGGCTCCCGTTTGCGGCGAGTGAGACGTTTCTCAGAAAAAATAGCAACATCACCTTTGCTCAGTTTCTCGACTCAATTCCGTCGTGGTGCGACACCTTTGAGGAGACGAGGACATACCTTCACGGATTCATGGTGTCCACCTGTTTCGGATGCAACGACGAGGGACGAATCGAGAATGATCGGGTCTGCTCTGCGGTGGATCGGGTGCTCGAACGGCTAGCAACGGCGAGAGGTGCTCCACCTCGAGAGATATGTGTTGCGGATACGATGGGGTGGGGCGAGCCTCGTCGTGTTGCCGATCTCGTGCGGCGTCTTGCTCAGGGTACCGGTTGTGACGTTTCGCTCCACCTTCACGATACCCGTGGGTTGGGGATGGCGAATGTGATGGCAGGAATCGAGAGTGGTGTGTCGATATTCGAATCATCGGTCGGCGGTATCGGTGGATGTCCCTTTGCGCGTGGCGCGACCGGTAACGTCGCGACCGAGGAGATAGTATACCTCTGCGAACAGCTCGGTGTGGAAACGGGTGTGTCCCTTACGGAGATGAAGCACGCTCTCGCCTATCTTGAGGAGGATATCGGGTTGCTCGGAACAAGCAGATGGTATCGATGCGAGAAGGCGCTCGGAAGGCGGGGATGATGGGAGAGATTTGTCACGAGAGGATGTATCGACGTTGATGCTTGATTCGTGTGTTACGGCGCAGCCTTTTATTCAAAGATGCCCAAAATAAAGCCCCTCAGGGATTCGCTGTTGGACACATCGAGAAAGACGGATTGTCGGGATGTTCGCAACTCAGCGAATAGGCGCAATCGAACGAATGCTGGAATGGGCACAAAGGAGGTGGCTTGGCTCCCCTGTCAGCGAAGATTGCTCTCAGCAGTAGCAGCAAGGGCGAGGAGGCCTTCTATCGCTTTGGGTCCCGCCGTTCCGAGGCCGTTGAAATCGGTGGGCAACGAGGTCACAAAATTGGCTTCGTCCACGAGGGGCTGACACTTGTGATCAACTGCGACCACCCAGCCTCCGGCAGCTTTTACTACCTGAGCTGCCGCGACATCGTTTTTTCCGTCTCCGAAGAAAACCGTGCTTCCGAGATCGAGAACATTTAATTGGTGGAGCTCGCCGAGAGCTACCCCCTTGCTGCGACCTGGAACAGAGGCGCGCAACGTTCCGTCACCGATTTCAACAAGCTCTATCATCGACTGCAGCTTGAGGTCGGATACTGCATCCTGGCACCATGCCATGATTCTTGCGAAAAGGTGCGAATTATCTCCATCGCCCGAAGGTAGCTGCCAGACGCTCATACTCGCCTGATAGTCATATCGGCTCGGTATATGCACGAGCGGGGCTTCAATGTGCGCAAGCTGCCCCCACATGTTGTTTTCGCCCACCGAAGTTATGTGAGCGGTGAGATGTGACCTCAGGCTGTCTATCGCCCGAATGTGATCGGGGTCAGCAATCGTTTGGGAGGCGCCGTCCCGAATTATCACCGCGCCATCCTCCAGGATGACAGGTCCCTGGAAAAGTTCGGACCTTGGAATCGTACTGAAAGCAAATATCTCGTCGAGCTCGTCCTGGGCTCGGCTGGTCGCTATCCCAAGCTGTTTTCCGCATCCTACGAGGGCTCGGGAGAGATCGGGATTTAAGAACTGCTGCCGCTCAACCAAGGTCCCGTCGACGTCAAATATGAAAGTGCTTGCTGCACGCAGCCTCTGGAGCGTCGCCGATAGGTGAGATAGGGGAAGTTCTCGATTCTGGACAAACATATTCGAGAGTTTATTATCTCCCAAAATTCAAAGCAAATGTGGGTTGTGCGATTGGACTAATTTCTTCCCATGTAATAAACTTCCCGAAAGATGTGTTCGCTTCCTGAGTGGTGGTGTTCGTCCAGAGTTTTTCGATAAATTTTGTCGCGTGGGGGATGAGCTGATGGAAGGTGCAAGTGAGGCCCGCCGATGGATGGGGCGTAATGCTGAGAAGGACTCATTGAGGGAGATGGTTTGGCGGGCATTGGAGTCTCAAGGGGCCAGTGTCGGCGAGATTTGGGGCAGTATTCCCGACTTTCGGGGGGCTTCGGATGCAGCCGAGCGGCTTGCGCAGCTTCCTGTGTGGAAGGACGCGCAGGTTGTGAAATCAAATCCTGACAAGTCTCAGGAGCCTGTTCGTCTCCGAGCGCTCGTCGATGGTAAGCGATTATATATGCCGGTTCCTCAGCTGGCTCAGGAGTTGCCGTTCGTTCGACTTGACCCAGTAGCCTTGGTCGCGAAAGGGGTCAGTTTTGCAGAGGCAGCCTCGATAGAGGGTGCTCTCATGCACGGAGAAAGGGTCAACTTCTCAGACATGGAGCAGATGGATGTTCTCGTTGTGGGGTGTGTTGCTTGCGGTCGTCGAGGTGGTCGAACGGGGAAGGGGGCAGGGTTTGCCGACCTTGAGTTGGGTATATTTTCGGAATTAGGCCTGGTGGCCCCAAGCGCGCCGATTGTGACGACCGTTCATGACCTTCAGATAGTCAGTGATGAAGCTCTTCCGTTGCAGGGTCATGACTTTCCGCTTGATCTCATCGTGACCCCCTCGCAGGTAGTGGTAACCGAATACAGGCATGTTCGGCCTCGGGGAGTAACGTGGTCTGCCGTAAGAGAGGATCAGTTCCAGGACATTCCCTTTCTCTCAGAATTACGAACTCAGCTCGAGGTCGAAAGGGGGCGATTGGGGCCAGAGGTAAGCTTTAAGGGCGGGTGAGGGGTGCGCTAGGGAGCGAGGTTGGTTTGCGAGCCGGGTTCGGCGGTCGGTAGCTTCGAGAGTTGTATTTTTCCAGGGAGATTCTGCGGTCACCATGGATGCATTAGTAAATGGAGCAGGGGGAAGTCCGTCTCGGTGGGATGACGAATCATTAGTCGCCTTACCGGGTAGTGCGCTTGGGGTGGGTCGCACGGGCGCTCCGATTCATGGCCGCCTTGAGTCGATGGGCAGTTTTCCAGTCGAATTGACACACGGTACCTTCCAATTTCACGCGTTTGAGTCCCTCCCGGATCGGTCTCACGTGGTCGCGGTCTCGATGGGAGACATAGGTTCGAATGACCCTCTGCTCGTTCGCCTTCATTCTGAGTGCATCACCAGCGAAACTCTTGGCGGATGCGACTGTGATTGTGTCCAACAGCTCGACAAAGCACTCTCCCAGATTGCTCAGGAAGGGAGAGGGGTTCTCTTTTATCTCTTTCAGGAAGGGCGAGGGGCGGGTTACTCGAATAAGGGTCGTGACCGGATGGCGGTCATGAACAGCGGCAATAAAATAAACACATTTGACGCCTACCACGCGATGGGATTGCCGGCAGACGCTCGATCCTACGAAATGCTGTCAGACTTGGTCCACCTCCTCAATATATCCGCTGACCTTCGCATAATGACGAACAATCCCCTGAAGTTGAAAGCTCTTCAGGATGCTGGAATTTCTTACGTCCGAGATGAGTTGTCGGTTCCATCAAATCCCCATAATGCTCACTACCTTGAGAGTAAAAAAGCCGCTGGCGGTCATATGATCACCGCGCAAGGAGAGGAGGTCGGAACGATACCTTGGGAAGTTCGGACCTTTCTTCCGAGGCGATTTGAGGGGGCTGCGCGTTTTACCCATACGGCGACTTATCCCCTCCCGATTCGGCCGCCTGAGGGCATGCTGCTCATTCCTGCCTCTGCGGTTGAGGCTTTTAAGGGGCTAGTAATGAGCGCGTCCGGGGAAGAATCGGCTTCCTCCTTGGTGGGTGAATTCCCGTTATCTTCAGGGGAGGTGCTTGTCGAGTTCGACCCTTCGATACTTGAAGCGGTTGGGCCCGAAAAGCAGGAGCTCTCGCGATTTATCGCCAAACATCCGTATTGGTTTAATGACCACATTTATCACGATAGCGCATCGTGCCGGGATTTTGTGGTCCTCGAGCATTCCAAAGTCGAGAGGGAGATGCCTCTTGTACGAGTTCAGTCGGAGAGTTATCTGCAGAGATTTCCCCTGGCTCCCGAGGAACGCTCAACATCCTACCAGCGCTCAGTACAGGCGATTGTGGAAAATGGTAATGGGCTGGTAGTGTTGTACCCCGAAGATGGCGGCGGGCATGGCTTTGGCGCAGCATTTCTGCAGGAGCGGTTCATGAGGGAAGGGCACGCAGACTCGAAAGAGGCGGCCGCCGACCTTATCGGAATCACGCAGGATGCTCGCGATTATAAAGCGTTGGCTCTTCTGGTGAAGCATCACTATGGTGATGGTCCCGTCAGACTGGTATTTACCGCCGAGGAGAGCGAGGACGAGAGACTTCCCCTGTTGCTTGCTATCGAGGAGGTCGGGGTCGTGGTCGATGGATGGATAGACCTGGATGAGGAGCGAGGGTGCGAGGCGTCGCAAGATTAAGAGTGGTGCCGGGTGTGCGCTTGGCGATGCATCACAT